>JAFWAA010000037.1 GCA_017507905.1 Clostridia bacterium
GGTGTTGAAGATGTAGTAAACGGTCTCGAGGTGCTTTGCCTCGACCTCTCCCTCGAATACGAGCTCGTATTCGGTAGGATCTACGCCTCCGTGTCTCTGCGTGAACTCGAACCCCATAAATAAGAGGTTGCGCTTGTCTTTCTCTGTGCTGATCTGATAGATTTTGATTTTCATAATAGAATCCCTCCGTTTATCTATTGTTTTTTGGTTTTGGTTTTAAGCGGTTCGCTCGGTAGAGAAAAGATAGTCTATGCTCATATTCGGGAAGAAAGCCGCAACGATCTTGATCTCCGAGAGAGTGAACTCCGTCCTTCCGGCGAGCTTGTTATTCGCCGTTTTTTCGCTCACCTTGAGCAAAGAAGCAAAATCTTTCGTTTTGACTCCGCGGCGGGTGAGCTCTGCGTTTAGGTTTGGAAACATATTTTTACCTCCTTGATTTTTACCCCGCGGGGTAACTTTGTAACCATTATACACCCTGTATCGTAATTTGTCAAGCACTTTTTTACGATTTAGGGTAATTTTTTTCTTGACAAGGGAGAATTTTTCCTGTATAATAGAAGAACATAATATAACGGAGGAAATTTTTATGTTTTTAGATAACCTTGATAGACTAATGAAAGCGAGAAAAATAAATAAGAATATCCTCGCCCGAGAGAGCGGAATCCCTTATACCACGATCGACGGCTTTTATAAAAAAGGGTGCGACAACGTTAAGCTCTCGACGCTCGTTAAGATCGCCGCCTATTTCGGAGTCTCTCTCGATTACCTTATAAACGGAGAGATTACTACACTTTCCGCTCACGAGAAAGCCGTTGTTTCTGCCTACCGTAATAACCCCGGTATGCAAAGCGCCGTAGATAAGCTCCTCGGCGTCGAGGAAGAGGGCGCCGACATAGCCGAGGATATGAGCGCAACGATCCGCGCGGGAGCCGCACTCCCAAAAAGTACCGCTATAAAGTGAGCTTTCTTCTCCCTCTCGGGAGAGTGATATTTATTTTTACGATCTACTACACATAGGAGGCGCTGTTATGAAAAAACAAATTGATAGAATTGTATGTAACCTCGCGGGGAGCACCTATCCGAACCCGGACGGAACGAGCCGACAAACGTACCTCGCAAAATGCAAGCCCGGGCAAGATGTAACATTTAAGCCAATGCCGACGAAAGAATATCCCGATACGGTCGGAGTATGCACGAAAAAGGGTTGTATAGGCGTCCTCCCTTACTCCGCATTGAATAAGCTTCGCGGTTTGTATGCAAAAAACAAAGCCTCCGCTACGATAAAGGAGATCCTCAAATCGGAGCGCGGGCTCGGCTGTTCTATCGAGATTATAATTTACGGATAAAGAAAAAGCCCTCTCCGCTGTCATAGCGAAAAGGGCGAGGAGGTTTATATATGGCATTTGCGCGGGTGCGCTCCGTTCCTCCGGAGTGTTCTATGAACGCCGTTATTTATGCTCGCTATTCGCCCGGTCCCGATCAATCCGAAAATAGCATAGATTTTCAGCTCCGCGCGGATCAAGCGTATTGCGACGCAAAGGGCTTGAACGTCGTAGGAACCTATATCGACCGAGCAAAGAGCGGAACTACCGATAACCGCCCCGATTTTCAACGTATGATCGAGGACGCGAAAAAACGGCAATTCGCTTTTATAGTCGTCTACCGTTTCGACCGCTTCGCGCGGAACCGTTACGATAGCGCTATCTACAAGAAGGAGCTCGAGGGCTTCGGCGTCCGGGTGCTTTCCACCGAGGAGAGCATAGGAACCGGCGACGAGGGAATAATTCTCGAGAGTATTTACGAGGCTATGGCGGAATCGTATTCCCGCCGCCTCTCCCGTGTCGTTACGCAAGGAATGAGAGAAACCGCTCTCAAAGGTCTTTCTACCGGAGGGAACCTCTCGCTCGGCTTGAAGATCGTCGATCATAAGGTCGAGCTCGACGAGAGAACCGCTCCCGCCGTTCGCTATTGCTTCGAGGCGAGATCCGAGGGGATCACAAAGAAGCCGATCGCCGACGAGCTGAACGCCCGAGGGTTCCGTACCAAAACGGGAAAGCTCTTCACGGTGAACACGGTTTCCCAAATACTCGCGAACCCTGTCTATAAGGGCGTACACAATTACGCCGGGATCGAGCGCTCTTGCCCGGCTACCGTCTCGGCGGAGCTGTGGGATCGCGTTCAAGAGATCGAGCGCCGAGAAAAGAAGAGCTACGGAAAGAAGGTCGCCGCTACCTATTACGCCCTCTCGGGTAAAATCTTTTGCGGGCATTGTGGCGCCTCTCTGATCGGAGATAGCGGAACGAGCCGAACCGGTGAAAAACATTTCTATTATACTTGCGCGGCAAGGAAGAAAAATCGCTCTTGCAATAAGAAGAGCGAAAAGAAGGATTTTATAGAATGGTATATATGCGAGCAAACGGTAAAATTCGTTCTCACCGACGCGAATATATCGAGGATCGCGGAGCGCGTCGTAGCCCTCTCGGAAGAGGAGCTCGGCTCCGGGGAGCTCGCGCGTCTTGAGGAGCGCCTCGCGGAGATCGAGCGCGAGATCGACGCCGCCGCGGATTCTCTCATAAAGACGAACTCTCCCGCTCTGATAAAGCGAATAAACGAGAAGGTAGCCGTTCTCGAGGCTCAACAGCAAGCGACCGAGACGGAGATCTCTCGGCTTCGCGTTCGTCAAGAGCTCCGCGTAACGGTGCGCGAGGTAGAGGCGTTCCTTCGCGGGTTCTGCTCGGGAGATCTCTTCGACGAGGATTTCCGGCGCCGCCTCATAAATACGCTCGTAAACTGTATATATCTATTCGACGATAAGGTCGTGATCTATTACAACATCCGCGGAATAAAGGAAATAAGCTATATAGATATGCTTTCCGACGTCGAGGAGCTCTCGGAGAACGGGGCTCCCGGTGGTTCGGATAGCTCTCGAGTTAGTCCACCAAAACGCAAAAAGGGATACCCTGTGGGTATCCCTTTTTGCGTTTTGATCGGTCATTTCAACGAGAACCTTCGCGAATGGCTCTGCCATTCGCCACGATTTGCGCAACTCCGCAGAAGGAAATCCGATGGAAAGCGCAAATACGGGTTCAGAGCCATGATGCTGCCTCCCCCCCTCCCCCTGATCTCCTCAAAAAAAGAATGCGCCTCGGATACGGTCAGTATCCGAGGCACTCATTTTTAATTGTAAGGGTTATAAGTCACGGGATTATCCAGAATATCCTTCATCAGGTTGAATACGTCGATATTCTTGATGGTGAAGGGAGAGCCGTAATAAGAGAATTTGGAATAATCCGGAGTCGTGATGCCGTAGGTAAAGAGGCCAACCTTTGCCTGCGTGTGGTTCGTGGAGCTCCAGTTGTAGTAGACCGTTTTTCCACCCTCACCGGTGAAGGTCTTGGTGTAAGAGCCTGCCTTGGAGCCGACCGTAAGTCCGCCCGTCTCGTGATCGGCAGTGATCAGAACAGCCGTGTCGGTGCGTTCACCCATCCACTCCAGAATGACCTCGACGGTGTTGTTGAGGCTGTTGACGCTGTGGACCATGTTGGCAAAATCATTGCTGTGCGAATACTTGTCGATATAGGCCTGCTCCAGGATCAGCACAAATCCCTCATCGTTTCGGGAGAGCATCTTGAGTGCGTAGTAGACGGCATGCTCAAGCTGAACGTCAGCATCGGTTCCCGCCATGTCCAGCTGCCAGTAGGTCTTCTGCTTGCGCGCGGCGCGCTCGATATCGTCAAACGTGTCGATGTAGTAGTAGCCCTGAGCTTCGATCTGGTTGACCAATGCGGTGCAGGTGGAGTCCGTGGCGCCGCCAAGAAGATCCACACCGGAATAGATCTGCGAATTGGCGATCTCCTGCGCGTTGCTGCGGCTTCGGGAATGCGCCGAGAAGGCGGCAGGGGTTGCTCCCAGAAGCGAATCGGTGGTCAGAACGCCGGTCGCCTTGCCAAGAGACTTGGCATAATCCAGAATGGTCTGCACGTCAACCTGATTGTGGTCCTTGCCGATATATCCGTTGACGGTGAGATGTCCCGTAGCAAGCGCGGTTCCGCTCGCGGCAGAGTCGGTCAGCACCGGGCCGTAGCCGTTTGCGTAGACCGAATCGGTATTCACGGTAACGAAATCCCAATCGGTAAAGCCAAAATCCTTGCCGTAGGTCAGCTCGCCTGCCGCGATGTGATCCAGACCCATGCCGTCGCCGATGATGAGGATCAGGTTCTTGATCTCCTGCGGCTCGGTCTCGGGATCTGTTTCGGGGTCCGTTTCGGGGTCTGTTGCAAGATCTGTTTCGGGGTCTGTCGCGGGATCTGTTGCAGGATCGGTCGCAGGGTCGGTCGCGGGATCGGTTGCGGGATCGGTCACGGGATCGGTTGCGGGATCGGTCACGGGAGAGGAGCCCGCGTCTACGGGACCCTGGGGTGTCAGCGTCTGGCAAGCGGCCAGAGAGAAGACCAGCGCAAGGGTCAAAAGCAGCAAAGAAAGACGGAATGCGGTTTTCTTCATGATCAGTCTCCTTTCAAGGGTGGAAAAAATCAGTCGATGGACTTGTCAATGGCAAAGCGCGTGATCTTGCGGGAGGTGTTCTTGGGGAATTCCTCGGCGCGAAGCTTGACCTTGCCCACGTGCTTGTAGGATACGTTCTTTTCGTTGATCTTTTTGATGGCGTCCTCAAAATAGGTCTGCGCATCGGTGATCGCGTGACGCTCGAGCGCCTCGGCGTCGGGATAGATCTCGGCAACGATGATCTCCTTGGTCGGATCGCTCTTGCTCTCGCCTGCGTAAACGACTACCTCGCCCACGCCGTAAACCCCCTGGATATCGGTCTCGATCTCCTCGGGGTAAACGTTTTTGCCGTTGGAGAAGATGATGAGGTTTTTGAGACGTCCCGTGATGTAGATCCACTGGTCGTCCCCCTCCATCTCCACCTTGCCGTAGTCACCGGTGCGGAAATAGCCGTCCTCGGTGAAGACCTCGCGGGTGGCCTCCTCGTTTTTGTAGTAGCCCATCATCACGTTGGGACCCTTATAGGAGATCTCGCCCTCGCCGTTCTCGTCGGGATCCAGGATCTTGACGTGTCCGCCGATGATCGGCAGACCGACAGAGCCCTTCTTGCGGTACTCGTTACGGTTGCAGGAGATGAGCGGCGCGCACTCGGTGATGCCGTAGCCGTTGAGAATGACCACGCCCATGCCCTCGAAGAAATCGATGATCTCCTGGTTGAGGGCGGCGCCTCCGCAGATGATCATCTGCAGCTTGCCGCCAAAGTTGGAAAGCACCGACTTGAAGAGCGTTGCGCGCAGGTCGATGCCGACCTTGAGCAGTGCGCCCGAGACCTTCATCATCTTCTTAAGCAGGCCAAGCTTGCCCTGCTTCTCGGCGGTGGCAAGAATGCGCTTGTAGAAGGTCTCGACGAACAGAGGAACCAGCACCAGGTGCGTGGGCTGATACTCCTTCAGCTCGTTCATGATGTAGCGCAGGCCTCCCGAGATATAGATCTCACAGCCCTGGGCGTAGTGACCGACAAAGTTGACGGTGGAGCCGAAGGTGTGGTGCGGGGGCAGGACGCACATGGTCTTGGGGGTGATGTCAAAGTTATACATTCCCTGCTCCATGTCCGAGCAGATGTTGGTGACCGAAAGCATAACGCCCTTTCCCTTGCCCGTTGTGCCCGAGGTGAACACGATGGAGGAAAGCTTGTCGGGATCGATCTCGTAATCGTAATAGGAATTGTCCCCTGCCGCAAATTTTTCGGCACCGCGCGCGCGGACGTCGGCAAGGCTCTGTGCATAGTCGGCGGTGGAATCGCCAAACTCCACAAAGCATTGAAGCGAAGGAACGCTCTCCTTGATCTCGCTGATCTTTGCCTCGGCGACCTTGGAGAAGACCACGAAGGGCGTCTCGGCCGTGTTGAGGATGGAGGCGATATCGGCGGCGGGAAGCTCCTTGTCGATCGGAACGGTGATCGCGCCCATGGCCATCAGGGCGAAATAGGAGAAGACCCACTCGGGAGAGGCCTCACCGATGAGGGCAACCTTTTGGTCGCACATGCCCATGGAGATAAACTCGGTAGCCAGATCGCGGACGTATTCCTTGCCCTCGCGGTAGGTATAGTGGGAGGGCTGCTTGTCGGAGGGGCGCTTACGGTAGCTGATGGCGTAGCGGTCGGGATAGCGCTCGGCCACGTTCTCCACCATCTCGCGGAAATGCTTGAAGTGGGTCGTTTCGTACAGAGGATAGTTCTTTTTTCTGTTCTTAAAAGCCATACTTCCATTCTCCTGTATAATTCAAAAAAATCTATACCAATATTATACCTTATTTCGGCAGACTTGTCAAGAAAATATTGTCAGCCCTGCAAACGAAGGGGTGTCGGTCACCCATCGGCGGGCGTATCTGCTTTTTCGTACAGGCGGCCCTGGTGGGAGCTTCTTTGGTAAAGGAGCTTGTCGATATCGTTAATGACGGTGGTCTTTTTGCGGCTCCACAGGGGGGCCAGAAGCTCCTCGGCCATGCCGTCGCCCGTAAGACGTCCGATCACGGTGTCGGGGGGCAACAGCTCCAGTGCGTCGGCCACCGTACGGATATAGTCCTCGCGCTCCATAGGGGAATATTCCCCTCTCTCCCAAAGCGTCGCCAGGGGCGTGCCTCGCAGAACGTGCAAAAGATGCAGCTTGACCTCGTCGGGATGCAGAGCGGCTACGTCGCGCACCGTTCGGAGCATCTCCTCGCGTCCCTCTCCGGGAAGCCCCAGGATCAGATGCACGCCGATGCGGAGCTTGCCCTTCCCTACCCTCCGCAGAGCCGAAAAGCCCTCGCAAAACGTGGCAAAGGTGTGCCCTCGGTTGATGCGTCTTGCCGTTTCGTCACTCGAGGATTGCAGGCCAAGCTCCACCGTCAGGACGGTTTGCTCGGCCAATTCCCCGAGCAGCGCAAGCACCTCCTCGGGCAGGCAGTCGGCACGCGTGGCGATGTTCAGTCCAACGATCCCCTCCTCACGAAGTGCCTCTCCGTACAGACGGCGCAGGACGTCGGCCGGTGCATACGTATTGGTGTGCGCCTGGAAATACGCGATGCATCGGGAGGTATCCCATTTTTTGGAGAGGATCTCCTTTTGCACGCGGATCTGCTCCTGGATCGAAAGCGTGGGGCGCGGTGCAAAATCGCCGCTTCCGCGATCCGAGCAATAGATGCAGCCTCCCCTGCCGCACCGTCCGTCGACGTTGGGGCAGGTCAAGCCTGCATCCAGGGGAAGCTTTGCGCACTTTCCGCCAAAGGTCTCTCGCAAATAGTAATCATAGGTATAATACCGCTTGTTGCTGTCGCTGTGCGGAAACGGATTGCTTTGTGCCTGCGTCATACGCTTCTCCCTTCTTGTCTTTCGGTAAAAAAGAGGAGGACCTTGCGGTTGCCCTGCGGTTCTCCTCCTTCAAATTCAGTTCTATGCGATTACGCACTCTTTCCTTCGGCCAGGATCTGCTCGGCGGCGGCAATGCGCACGCAAAGCGTGAGGACGTTCATGGCCTCCCTAAGGCTTTCCTCATCCGGGAAGGTGGGCGCGATGCGGATGTTGCTGTCGTGCGGATCCTGCTTGTAGGGGTAGGTCGCGCCAACGTCGGTCAGCTTGACGCCTGCCTCCTTGCACAGCTGATAGGTGCGCTTTGCGCAGCCCTCCTTGACAAACAGGCTGACGAAATATCCGCCCAGCGGACGCGTCCAACGGGCAATTCCGCTCTCGCCGAGATCACGCTCCAGCGTATCCAGAACGATCTCAAACTTGGGGCGGATCAGGTCGGCCAGCACCATCATGTGCTTGTGAATGTTCTCGGCCGAGCCGAAGTAGCGCACGTGACGCAGCTGATTGATCTTGTCAAAGCCGATGGTCTGCGCGCCGATGATGGGCATGATCTGCGCCAAATTCTCCTTGGAGGCGGCCATGATGGCAACGCCCGAGCCCGGGAAGGAGATCTTGGACGTGGAGGCAAAATAGAATACGCGGTTGCCGTTGCCGTATCTCTCGCAGGCCTCAAAGATGTCGGCCAGCTCGTCGCGGCGGTCGGGATACAGATCGTGCACGGCGTAGGCGTTGTCCCAGAAGATGCGGAAATCCTTGGCCGCGGTCTTCATCGCGCCAAAGCGGCGAACCGTCTCGTCGGAATAGGTAATGCCGTCGGGATTGGAGTACTTCGGGCAGCACCAGATGCCCTTGACCGTAGGATCGGAGGCGGCAATACGCTCGACCTCGTCCATATCGGGTCCCGTTGCGGTCATCTCTACGGGGATCATCTTGATCCCGAGCGACTCACAAATGGCAAAATGGCGGTCGTATCCCGGTGCGGGACAGAGGAACTTGATCTCCTCCTCGCGGCACCAGGGGCGCTCGCTGTCGCAAACGCCGTAAAGCATGGCGCGCGCAACGGCGTCGTACATCAAATTCAAGGAGGAGTTTCCTCCGATAAAAAGCTCATCCTCGCGGATCCCCAAAAGCTCCGAGAACATGATCTTCGCTCCCTTGATTCCGTCAAGCAAGCCGTAGTTGCGGCAATCAAAGCCGTCCATCGTACGGCAATCGCTGGAGGAGCTGATGCAATCCAGCATTCCCTGCAAAAGATCGAGCTGCTTGGCTCCGGGCTTTCCGCGGGAAAGATCCAGGGAGAGCTTCTTGTTTTGATAAGCGGCATACTGCTCGCGCAGCTCGGCAAGAAGGGCCGAAAGCTCTGCGCGCGTCATCCTTGAGAAATCCATTCTGCGATTCTCCTTACATTGGCACATTTTTCCGTCAAGCGGACTTCCTACAGTATAGCACACTTCTCTCCTCTTTGCAAGAGGTTTTTGCAATATTTTTTCGCTGAAAATGCAATTTTATTCGGGTTTTTTGGCGTTTTGCCAGAAATCCGTCACAATTTCTGCAAGTTCCGACGGATTTCCTGCATATTGGAGGTGACTCCAATGATCGGGCAGCAGCGAGGTGCGCAAAGCGTCGCCGTAGCGGTCGTCAATCAGGACTACAACGCCTCGGTCATCCTCCCGACGGATCACGCGTCCCGCCGCCTGCAAAACGCGGTTCATTCCGGGATAGACGTAGGCATAATCGAAGCCTCGCTCACGCGTGGTATCGTAATATTCCTTCAGAATATTCCTCTCGTTGGAGATCCCGGGCATTCCCGTGCCAACGATGACCGTGCCGATCAGGCGTCTTCCCGGCAGGTCCACGCCCTCGGAGAAGGAGCCGCCCAGCACGCAAAAGCCGATGCGGAGCTTGTCGTCCTCGCGGAAGGACTCCAAAAAATGCTCCTTCTCGCTCTGGCTCATTCCGCGGCTCTGCACCACCGTCTCCACCTTGGGATAGCGCTCGGCAAAGCGGCGAAGCACCTCCTCCATGTAGCGGTAGGAGGGGAAATAGACCATATAATTGCCTGCCTTGGCCGAAACCGTAGCCGCGATCAGCGAGCAGATCTTCTTGTAGGATCTTTCGCGATCCTCAAAGCGCGTGCTGACCGAGGTGACGGCAACGGGGCAGAAGTTTTCGCGCTTGAAGGGCGAGGGCAAGGAAATGCGGACCGCGCCCTTCCCGCCTCCCAGAATGTCGGCAAAATAATCCTGCGGCGTGAGCGTTGCGGAAAAGAGGACCGCGGCGTGCGCGCGGGACAGGCAAGCGTCCAGCACGCGGGAGGGATCAAGGCAGATCTGCCGCACCGTCCGTCTCTCGCCCTCCACCTCAACGAAGGTCAAAAAGGAGGAGTCGTAATACTCGGCCACCGTTTCGTAGTGGCGCAGAGCCGTGGCGAGGCAATCCAGGCGCGGAGCAAGGTCACCGCCCTGCCCAAGATAGAGCGCGCGCTCGATCGCACCGCGCACGCGGTTGACCTGCTTGGAAAGTTGCTCCATGGGATTTTTGGAAAGATAATATCCCCGCTCCAGTCCGCGCTCGTCCTTAAAGAGATTGTCGCGGCAGAGTCTGCGCAGGCCGTACATCTCCACGGCAAGCCCCTCAAGGCTCTTGCGCAAGGGGTCCTCCTCGGGGAGAAGCCGCCAGACGCGGACAAGCTCCTCGTTCTCCAGCGTTGCGGAATACATCGCGCAGGCGCGGTCGCCAAGGTTGTGTGCCTCGTCGATCAGGAACGCGTAGCGTCCAAGATCCTCGGCGTCTCCGTCGAAGAAGCGGCGCAGGTAAACGTGGGGATCAAAGACGTAGTTGTAGTCGCAGATCACCACGTCGCAAAGCTCGGCCAGCATGAGCTGAAGCTCGTAAGGGCAGATGCGCATCTTCTGCGCAAGCTGCAGGACCGCCGTGCGCGGAAAGCCGTTTTGCCCGTCAAAGGCAAGCCGTATTGCCTCCTCTGCGCGGTCAAAGAAGCCCTGCGCGAGGGGACAGTCCACGGGATTGCAATGTCCCGAGATGCCTGCGGGATCCTTCTTGGCCTCCTCGTTGCGGCAGAGCTGCTCGCGTGAGGTAAGCACCACGGTACGCAAACGCGCTCCCGCGCGAAAAATCTGCTCGGCGGCGCGGTAGGCCTCACGTCTGGTGGACGCCTTTGCCGTCAGATAAAAGATCTTCTCGCAGGCGCCGCTTCCCATGGCTCTGACGGCGGGATACAGGGTGGAGAGCGTCTTGCCGATTCCCGTAGGCGCTTCGGCAAAAAGGCGCTTCCCTGCCCGAATATCGCGGTAGCACTCGCGGATCAGGATCTCCTGCCCCTCCCGAAGCTCGGGATAGGGGAATTTGGCGTAGCGTGCCGAGGGAAGGCGTAGTAGCGCGCGCTCGCGCAGGATCTCGGCCCGCCAGGAAATGCGGGAGAGCAGACCGAGATAGAACTCGCGAAGTTCTCCTGCCGAGAGCAGCTGATCCATCTCGCGCAGCTCCTCGGTCTCCACGTTAAAATAGGTCAGGCGCAGACGGATCTCGGAAAGTCCTCTCTCCCGACAAAGGAAGTAGGCGTAGCACTTGAGCTGTGCGTCATGCCCCTCAAGGGGCGGCATACGGAAGGCACGCGGACTGACCGTCTTGATCTCCTCAACGAGACAGGGCTCGCCGGCCAGTACGCCGTCGGCGCGTCCGCTCACCTCGTAGCAGATCCCCTCAAAAAGCGTCGTGTTGGTCAGAGAGACCTCGGCGCGATAAAGTGCCCCTCGCTCGGCCTGCAGGCGCTGATGAATGCGCGTGCCGAGAAGCGCACGCTCGGCCATGGAGTGCTTGCCCGTTCCCTTGCCTGCGCGAAGATCCAGGTCTCCCGCACGCAGGGCCAGCTCGCAAAGCTCCCCGACCGACAAAGCAACGGCACTTCGCCCTTCGTCGTAATGCATCGTCTCTCCTCCCTTCCGTCTTTGTCCGTTATCGGCTCTATTATATCATAAAAAAATGAAATTGGATATAGGAATTGCTTTATTTTTTTGAAAAAAACGAAAAAGATGCCAATTTGCTCTTGCAATCCGAGCGATTTTGGATATAATAGTATTTGTGGAATTATGGGCTTTTTGGAGATCCTCTCCGAAGGGCCGAAACAAATCAAGCAACAGGAGAAGCAAAATGAGCAAAACACTGGAAAAGCTGCAAAAATTCGACGGCGTCAAGGGACCCGTCCTCACCATCGTTATGGACGGCGTGGGACTTGCTCCCGACACCGTTTCCAACGCCGTTAAGGACGCCTACACCCCCAATCTCGACCGTCTGATGGCCTCCTATCCCACGGTCAGCCTCAAGGCACACGGCACCGCCGTTGGACTTCCCTCCGACGACGACATGGGCAACAGCGAGGTCGGACACAACGCGCTTGGCGCAGGCCAGGTCTTTGCGCAGGGCGCAAAGCTGGTCTCCAACTCCATCGAGAGCGGCAAGATGTTTACCTCCTCCACCTGGCAGGAGCTGGTCGCAAACGTAAAGGCTAACGCCTCCACCCTGCACTTCCTCGGTCTCTTTTCCGACGGTAACGTGCACTCCCACATCGACCACCTCAAGGCCATGCTCAAGCAGGCAAAGGCCGAGGGCGTTTCCCGCGTGCGCGTACACATCCTGCTTGACGGACGTGACGTTGGCGAGACCTCTGCTCTGGACTATATCCGTCCCTTTGAGGCCTTCCTTGCAGAGCTTGGCGACGAGAGCTTTGACGTCTGCATCGCATCGGGCGGCGGACGCATGACCATCACCATGGACCGCTACGAGGCCAACTGGGCAATGGTCGAGGCAGGCTGGAGAACGCACGTGCTTGGCGAGGGCAGACAGTTTGCCTCTGCCGAGGAGGCCGTTCTGGCCTACCGAGAGGAGCTGAAGGTCATCGACCAGGATCTGCCTGCCTTCGTGATCGCCGAGAACGGAAAGCCCGTTGGCACGGTCGAGGACGGCGACAGCGTGATCTTCTTCAACTTCCGCGGCGACCGCTCCATCGAGATCTCCAAGACCTTTGACGCTCCCGAGGGTGCGTTTGACAAGTTTGACCGCGTTCGCGTACCGAAGGTGGTCTACGCCGGTATGCTGGAGTATGACGGCGACCTGCACATTCCCGCAAAGTATCTGGTCTCTCCCCCCGAGATCACCAATACCATGAGCGAATACATGGCCAACACCGGCATTCCCGTTCTCGCCATCTCCGAGACGCAGAAGTACGGACACGTGACCTACTTCTGGAACGGCAACAAGTCCGGCAAGTTTGACGAGGCGCTGGAGACCTATATCGAGATCCCCTCCGACGTCGTTCCCTTTGAGCAGCGCCCCTGGATGAAGTGCGCCGAGATCACCGATCAGCTCATCGAGTGCCTCAAGTCGGGCAAGTATCAGTATCTGCGCGTCAACTTCCCCAACGGCGACATGGTCGGCCACACCGGCTCTCTTGCCGCTACCCGTTGCTCCATGGAGGCGCTTGACCTGCAGCTCGGCCGCATTCTGCCCGTTCTGGATTCGCTCGGCGGCGTGGCTCTGATCACCGCCGACCACGGAAACGCCGACGAGATGTACGAGATGGACAAGAAGACGGGACTCCCCAAGGTCGATAAGAACGGCAACTACAAGGCCAAGACCAGCCACACCCTCAACCCCGTTCCCTGCATCTTCTACGACAACACCGAGGCAAGAAAGCACTATAAGGTAAAGGAGAACGGCGCATTCGGTCTTTCGAGCGTAGCCGCCACCACCGTAAATCTCATGGGCTATCAGGCTCCCGAGATGTGGGACGAGTCCATCATCGAGCTTCTTTGAGGGTGCCGATCATGCAGTATAAGACCGAGCTGCACCTTCACACCGACCTCGTCAGCCCCTGCGCGGATCTTCCCTACACGGAGGCTGCCGAGCGCTACCTTGCGGCGGGCTACACCACGATCGTGGTGACCGACCACTATTCCCGCCCCATCGTAGAGCGCGAGGGGAGATCCTTAGAAGAGTCCATGGATCACTTCCTCTCGGGCTACCGCGCCATGCAGGAATACCTCAAGGGCCGAGCAAACGTCCTGCTCGGCTGTGAGCTTCGCTTTGACGGCTCGCGGAACGACTATCTCGTCTTCGGCGTTACCGAGGACCTTCTCCGCGCGAACGCCAATCTGCACCGAATGACCGTTGCGGAGTTTTCCGCCTTTGCGCGGGAAAACGGCCTTCTTTTCGTGCAGGCACACCCCTTCCGCAACTCGATGACGGTGGTCAAGCCTCATCTTCTGGACGGCATCGAGGTCTTCAACGGACACAAGGGACACGACTCCCGAAACTTTATCGCCCATGCGTACGCCAAGCACTGTGGGCTTATTCCCACCTCGGGAACGGATTTTCACCATCCCGACTCGGTCATCAGCGGCGGCATTCTGACCGACGCCCCCATCACCTCGGTCGAGCAGCTGGTCGCAGTGCTCAAAAGCCGCGACTATACCCTGATCTGCGAGGGGCCCTGCGCCAAGGACGGCGATCTGCACAATATCCACGCAAGCGAATTCTGACCGAAAAAATCTCTTTCCTTTAAGGAGAATCCCTCATGAATTACACATCTCTGGAGGAGCTGCAAGGCGCTTGCGCCGAATGCATGGCCTGTCCGCTCGGAAAAACGCGCACCAAGTCCGTCTTTGGCACGGGTGACGCCAAGGCGGAGCTGATGTTCGTGGGCGAAGCCCCCGGCGAGCAGGAGGATCTCTCGGGCGTGCCCTTCGTCGGGCGCGCAGGGCAGCTTCTGGATAAATTCCTCTACGCCGTGGATATTCCGCGCGAGAAGGTCTATATCGCCAATATCCTCAAATGCCGTCCGCCGAAGAACCGCGATCCCCTTCCCGAGGAGGAGGAGGCCTGCATCGGCTATTTGCGCGAGCAGGTCCGCCTGATCCGCCCGAAGATCATCGTGTGCCTCGGACGCATCTCGGCCATGCGCCTGATCAAGCCCGACTTCAAGATCACCAAGGAGCACGGAGAGTGGTTTGAGCGCGGCGGATATCTGATGACCGCCGTCTACCACCCTGCCGCCCTCCTGCGCGATCCGCGCAAGAAGGAGGATATGCTGGAGGACATGAAGCGCATCAAGCAGAAGCTTGACGAAGGAAAGGGAGAATACAAGGCATGAGCTTTCCCGCACTTCTCTCGATCATTCTGACCCTCTTTCTTCTGATGGTTTGCGGCTTTTTCTGCCGCAAGAAAGGGATCATTGACACCGTAGCCTCCAAGCGTCTCTCCTCGCTGATCATCTCGGTGGGACAGCCCATGATGATCATTGCCGCGCTGAACAATGCGGAATATTCGGAAAAAAATCTGAACATCGCCTGGCAGGTGACGCTGATCGGCTTTGCCATGCACTCCCTCCTGGCCATGTCCTCGCTCTTCATCTGCCGCGGCATGAAGGGGAGCGACCGCGGAAAGATCTTTGAATTCTCTCTGGTCTTTGCCAACTGCGGCTTTATCGGCTTTCCCATTCTGGACTCCATTCTGGGCCCGGGCGTGGGCAGCTTTATGGGCGCGTTCTACGTCATCAGCTTCCACCTCTTTCTCTGGACCTGGGGCATCTTCATTCTCGGGCGCGGACGTGAGGACATCAAGCTGACGCCAAAGAAGATCCTCCTCAACTACGGCACCGTGCCCTGCGCGATCGGCGTTCTGCTCTATCTGTGCAAGCCGATCTTCACCCTGCCCTCCTTCTTTGGAACCTTCTTTTCCTATCTCGGCAATCTCTGCACCCCCATCTCGGTGCTGGTCACGGGCTCGCTCCTGGCCACCATCTCGCTGCTGGCCATGTTCCGCAACGGGTGGCTCTATCTGCATTCCGCGATCAAGCTGATCGCTTTTCCGATCGCCGCCTGCCTGCTTGCCAAGCTCGTGGGACTGAGTGACACGTATATCCTTTTGGTCACCGCCATGGCAGGTGTTCCGAGTGCCGCAACCATCACGATGCTCTCCGAGCTTTACGACATCGAGCCCGGATTTGCCTCGCAGACCGTGGGCATGACCTCCATTCTCTCCACGGCCACCCTCCCCTGCGTGATGCTTTTTGCGCAGTGGATCATCACCCTCTGACCCCAAAAAAACACGTCGGGGCTACCCGAGACTTGCGTCTCGGGTAGCCCCTTTTTGTGTGAGAGATCCGTGCTCTCCGGCGCAGAATGCTCTGCGGAATACGGATCAGTTGTATTCGTGATAGTAGTTTTCCTCAACGCCGTCGAAGTAGATGGTTCCGCTTCCGGCAGAGGAAACAGAGGTGCCTGCCTCAAAGGTGCAATCGTTGAAGTTGCCCACGCTCCAGATATTGGTGTGGCCGTAATTGCCGTTATTCTTGAAGGTACAGCCGTTGAAGGTAACGCTCTCCAGCGTGCCCGCAAAGGCGTTGAAGCCCTCGAAGGTGCAGTTGTTGAAGATGAAGGTCGCATCTCCTGCTCCGTCGATGTGGAAGCCGTACATGCTGTCGCCCGCGAAGGTGCAATTCTCAAAGACGGTCACGCCGCCATTGGCGTAGGAGTAACGCACACCGTTAGTCGTGCCCTCGAACCGCAGGTTCTTGAAGGTGGAGTTCTTGCCGAAGTTGCTGCCAAAGCCGGTAGCAACCGTGTCACCGCCGATAACGGTGTCACCCGTGCCAACGATGGTCACGCCGTCCTTGCTTGCCAGGGAGGGGAGAGAGAAATTGCCGCTCGGCAAAAGGATCTGACTGCCCGAGGTCGCATTCGTGATGGCGTTCTTCAGGCCTGCGTTGTCCTGCATGAAGAAAATGGCCGAGCCGTCCACGGTAACGGGCGTGCTGAGCGAATCTCCCTTCTTCAGACGAACGAGGGCGCTGTACTGATCGTTGATCACCGAGTTGTTTACGGTGACCGATGCGGGAGCGAGAGAGGAATCGATCTCAATGGCGGCCGTCCATTCCCCACTGCTTGTGTAGGCCTTAGAGTAGGCGGTGAAGCGGCAGCTCTCGACCGTTACGTTGCAGACCTCGGTGTCGCTCTCCTGGTAGACGAGGATCGCCTTGCCGTTTGCACCGATGAAATCGCAGTCCTCAAAGAGGACGGTATCGCTGCCGTAGGTCCAGATATAGTCGCCCGAGAGCATGAAGGTACAGCCGCGGAAGGCAACGCTGTCGGCATAGAGCGTGATACGGTTGTAGATCGTGCAATCGGTATAGGTGACCTCGGAGGCGTGCTGATAGCCGATATAATCCTGATTGATGCCCTTGATCGCAAGCTCCTCAAGGTGCAGAGTCGAGCCGCTCATGTTCTGCACACGCGTGCAATCGATCACCGTGCCGTCGCCGTAGCCGCGGAAGGTGAGGGTTCTGTTCTGCAGATCGGGAAGCGCGTAATCTCCGTAGCCCAGCTGGATCACGTCGCCGTCCTGCGCCACCTGCATGGCGTCATCAAGGCTTTCGTAGTAGGTGTCGCCGATCCAGGCCACGCCCTCGGCGTTGCCCTGAACCGCCTCTACCGTGATCACCACGGTCGCACTCTTGCCCTGGTACTCGTTCCCTGCCTCCTTGGGAAGCTCAATGGAAACGGGAAGCGTGATCGCTTCACCAATGGCAAGATCGCTCCAGGTGGTGGTATAGGGAATGGTGTTGGCATAGCTCTCCCCTGCCCGACCGACAAGGCCTCCGGCAAGACCGCCGAGGACCGTCATCTTGATGCGGTAGGAGGAGGAAACGTTGCTGTTGTTTTCGATCATGACGTTGAAGGTGACCTTGTCACCGGGAGTCACCTTGTCAAGCACGAGTGCCTTCTCGGAGGTGAAGGACGCCGTACCGCCGTTTGCAAAGCTGCCTGCGGTGGCAGTCTCCTCGCCCATCGAGTAGGTCAGAAGTCCGTCAAGCGTGGCCTCCACGTCCACCTTTCCCGCGGTAACGGCAACGCTGACCTCGGTCGAGTCGGTAAAGAGGGCAAAGGTGGACCCTGCGATCAGGCTTGAGCAAAGCGCGATCGCCAGGACCGAAGAAAGAATTATTCTTTTTTTCATTCTCAATTCTCCTTATTCTGAAGTTCGTTACGGGCATCGAAAAGCCGCCGCCAAGGCCCGCACCCGACGGCTTGGACAGACCGTGAAGAGACTTATTCCTCCGTGGCCTGTACGGCGGAAACGACGAGATCAAAGAGCACTTTCTGCCCCTGTGCCTCGTTGTTGCTTGCCTTATCGGCAAACTCTACGCGAACGGTAAGGTTCTGCTCCTCGTGCTGAGGGCTGACCCGTCCCACGTGAATCTGCCGGTCCACGAGATCGCGCAGGCAGACGCCGTCAATCAAGAGGCTTCCGTCCGACGCGGTAAGCGTGACCAGAAGCTGGTCGGCAAGTGCCACGTCCGAGGGCTGAAGCAGCTTGATCTCCACGAAGGAATCAAAGGCGACGTATGCCCCCTCTGCTCTCCCGATCCTGAGCGCGGCCTCAAAATAAGACCCCGGAACCACTTGCATGGCCTCACCCTCGGCAAAGCCGAAGATGCTTTCGGTCGTGGAATCGGTAAAGGCCTTGGGCCCGTCGTCGCTCACGCGGCGCAGATACCCCGTCGTCTCGTCCAGAAGCGTGTACTCCAGATGCGTTCTCGTCAGCGTAAGGTCAAGCGTTCCCGATTGCAGATGGTTGCGCACCGAGGCGCGGTCGCTGTAAAGCGCGTAGGTGCCGCCAAGGATCAGACAAACGCAAAGCAAAAGACCTGCCAGAGAAAGCAGAGCTGTCCGTTGTTTCTTCATCCTGTTTTTCCTCCTTTCTTTCGGTTTCTCAGAGCATCTATTGACACGGCAAGGGCATACCAAGGCACACCCCTCCGCGGTCAATCCGCACGGTCTCGTTCGGAGTCCTCCGAGGACTTCCCTTTCCCCTCGGCAGAGCCGAGGTCCTTTTTCGCCCTCTCCTCAAGGGCGCGTCTCTCAAAAAGAAGATCCAGCAGCACGCAGACAACCGAGGACAGGACCAGGATCACGGAAAAGGCAAGATAGGAATGGATCAGCAGCTGCATATTCACGTCCCTTCCTTTCCGTTCTCCCCCGCCCACTCAAGGCGGGCAAGCTTGCGCCGAAGTTCCTCCAGCTCCCGCTCGCGCTCTGCGGCCTCCTCCTGCGCTCGCCTTCTGCGTTCGCCCTGCAAAAGAGACACGATGCGCAGGATCTCCAAAACGATCACGATCAGCGAGGGCAGGATCACCAGAAGCACAAGCCCCACGGGGCGACGAAGGAGACTAAGCAAAAGACCTGCAAGATAGCTTTTTCCCACTACCCTTCCCAAAACGAAATTGGGGCTGTTGGTGTCAGCGGTATGAATGATCTGCGTCATCAGCCCCTCGCCGTCCGCCCGATTGTCGCCCGCAAGCGTGATGCAATAGCCCTCCTCCTCGCGCTCGATGGAGAGAATGCGGTGGGTGACGGTGACCTGCGTGGTATACAGATAGCGGAAGGTCAGAACGTCCCCCACGCGCAAGGCGGCGTACCACTCCTCGGCCTCTTCGCGATCCTCGGGAACCGTCCGCACCAGGATCAGCGAGCGCGCGGGAATGCTCCCGATGCGAAACGCGCTGACGTCGGTCTTATCGCAGGCCGCCATCGAATCGGTGGTGACCAGGCGAAGCTGATACCCAAGCACCGTTACCGTTCCGTCGCGGTCCCTGCCGGCAAGAGCGGTCAGTAGCACACCGATTGCCAAAAGGCCCAAAACGGTGAACAGCAGCACGTTTCCCAGAATGGAGAGCAGCTTTTTTCTGTTTTTCATGTATTTCACGTCCTTCTCTGTGATGTCGTTTTGGGATCGGTCAGCGACCGAACAGCGGTCGGCTCACGGCAAAGCAGGAAAGCGTCCGCGCAGGATCGCCAAGCGCCTGCATTCGCCAAAGCAAATACAAAGAAAGAACCAGACCGGTCACAATCATCAGGCAAAGTGCAATAGTCATCACGGTCACGATCCAATGCCAGGTGCGTTTCATTCTGCCCCTCCTTGTCCAAAATCACTGCAGTCTTCCCTCCACGTCGGGACGGCGCAGTCCCTGTATGATATATATGCGGCCGATTTCCAAAATATTCCAGTCAAAAAAAAAAAAAAAAGAGACCGTCTCGCCCCGAAGGGGAGACGGTCTCGGTCGGTATTCGGTAATCAGCCCTCGACCTTGACGGGAAGGCCGAGCTTGTCAGAGAGGAATGCAGCCTCCATGACCTTCATCACGCGCATCATCTGCTCGTGCGTGACGATCTGCGGCTCAACGCCGTCGATGGCGCGGCAGAAATTGCGGTAGTAATCATGCACGTCGGAAGTAGGAAGACTGATCTTGCTCTCGGTGATCGTCTTGTCATCGCGAGGTGCCATGGTCTTGGTCAGGCCTGCGGCGGTCACCACGGGAACAACGTCCTTCTCAGACCAGTTCTTGCAGGAAACGATGTTGCAATCGTCACTCCAGTTGCGCATACGCGCCGTTCCGTTTGTGCCCAAAATGTACCAGCGGTTCATGGAGATAAAGTTGGAGGTTCCCACCTCAACGCGAACGGTCAGCTCCTTCTCAAAATACATATCCAGCTTAAAGCCGTCGTCTACCTCGTAGTTGGTCACGTGATCGCAGCGGCAGTAGAGCTCTTCCAGCTTTCTGTCTCCGACGATCTGCAGGATCTGGTCGATCAGATGCACGCCCCAGTCCAGGATCATTCCACCGCCGTGCTCCTTTTTGCCTCTCCAGTCACCGGGAATGCCGCGCGATCCATGCACGCGGGACTCGATGCAGAAGACGTCGCCAAGCTCGCCCGATTCGAAGATCTGCTTGGCCATCAGGAAATCAGCGTCCCAACGGCGGTTCTGGTGCACGGAGAAAACTCTTCCCGTCTCCTTGGAGCAGGCGATCATCTGGGCAAGCTCGTCGCTGTTCATGGCGACAGGCTTCTCGGAGATCACGTTCTTGCCCGCACGCATTGCCTGAACGGACAGGGGAAGATGACTGTCGTTGGGAACGGCAACGGTGACGATCTCAACGGTAGGATCTGCCAGAAGATCCTCATAGGAGCTGTATACGTGAATGCCCTTCTCCTGCGCGGCAGCACGCCGCTCTTCCTTAATATCCCAAATGCCGGCCAGCTCGACCACGTCGCTGGATTGAATGCATCTTCTATGCCAGCCGCCCATGCCGCCGTAACCGACGATTGCTACTCTTTTCTTTGCCATTTGTCCTTCCATCCTTTCCGAATGTATTACAGGGACAGTATAACCCAAAATTCCCTTTCTTGCAAGATACCATTTGCTCTTTTTTGGACAAATCTTGCTATAATTCCCTTTTTTTGTCTTTTTTAAGGAAAAATATTGCAAACCCCTTGCCAGGAAGGCAAAAATGCGGTATAATAAAGGGTAACGCATCCGCAAATACCAAAGAAAAAGGACGGTTCAACGAACGTGCAATCCTCCGACAGACAAAGCCGCATCCGCAACTTCTCCATTATTGCGCACATCGACCACGGAAAATCTACCCTGGCCGACCGCATTCTGGAAAGCACGCAAACGGTCTCCTCCCGCGAAATGGAAAATCAGCTCCTGGACAATATGGATCTGGAGCGCGAGCGCGGCATCACCATCAAGGCCCGCGCCGTAAAGCTGAATTATCGCGCCAAGGACGGAGAGACCTATACCTTTAATCTCATCGACACCCCCGGCCACGTGGACTTTAACTACGAGGTCTCCCGCTCGCTCAACGCCTGCGACGGAGCACTTCTGGTGGTGGACGCCACCCAAGGCATCGAGGCCCAGACCCTGGCCAACGCCTATCTCGCCGTGGACGCAAACCTTGAGATCATTCCCGTCATCAACAAGATCGACCTCCCCTCGGCCGACGTGGACAAATGCCGCATGGAGATCGAGGACATCATCGGCATCCCCGCAGAGGATTGCCCCGCCGTTTCGGCCAAGACGGGACTGAATATCGAGGACGTTCTGGAGGCCGTGGTGCGCGATATTCCCGCCCCCGAGGGAGACGAGAACGCTCCCCTCAAGGCGCTGATCTTTGACTCCTACTACGACAGCTATCTGGGCGTCGTGGTGAACGTCCGTCTCGTTGACGGCTCGGTCAGGAGCGGCGACCGCATTCAGCTGATGAGCACAGGCGCGATCTTTGACGTGGTGGACGTGGGCACCATGGAGCCCTTTGGCCTGTGCAAGTGCGATTGCCTGCGCGCAGGAGAGGTCGGCTACATCACCGCCTCCATCAAGAGCGTCAGCGACACGCGCGTGGGCGACACCGTCACTCTGGCGTCCAATCCCACCAAGACCCCCCTGCCCGGCTTCAAGGCCGTGCAGCCCATGGTCTACGCGGGTATCTATCCCGCCGACGGCGCACGCTACGGTGACCTGCGCGATGCACTCGAAAAGCTGCAGCTCAACGATGCGGCGCTCATCTTTGAGCCCGAGACCTCGATCGCGCTCGGCTTCGGCTTCCGCTGCGGCTTCCTTGGCCTTTTGCACATGGAGATCATCGAGGAGCGCCTGGAGCGTGAGTTCAATCTCGATCTGATCACCACCGCCCCGAGCGTTATCTATGAGATCAAAATGAAGGGCGGAGACCTCGTGCGCATCGACAACCCCTCCAATTACCCCTCTCCTGACGCCATCGAGGTAGCCTACGAGCCCATGGTCAAGGCCAACGTGATCACGCCCGTGGAATACGTGGGCGGACTGATGGATCTCTGCCAGACGCGCCGCGGCGTGTTCATTGATATGAAGTATCTCGATCCCACGCGCGTCGAGCTGCACTACGATCTCCCCCTCAACGAGATCATCTACGACTTCTTCGACGCCCTCAAGAGCCGCTCCCGCGGATACGCCTCCCTGGACTATGAAATGAAGGGCTACGCGCCCAGCAAGCTGGTCAAGCTGGATTTCCTGCTCAACGGCGAGCAGGTGGACGCACTCTCCTTCATCGTTCACGAGGAGAAGGCCTACGGGCGCGCACGCAGGATCGCAGAAAAGCTCAAGGACAACATTCCGCGTCAGCTCTTTGAGGTGCCGATCCAGGCCGCCATCGGAACCAAGGTCATCGCCAGAGAGACCGTAAAGGCCATGCGCAAGGACGTGCTGGCCAAGTGCTACGGCGGCGACATCACCCGAAAGAAGAAGCTTCTGGAAAAGCAGAAGGAAGGAAAAAAGAAGATGCGTCAGCTCGGATCGGTCCAGGTCTCCCCCGAGGCCTTTATGGCCGTCCTCAAGCTGGACGACGATCAATAATCCACGCAAAAATGCGCTCTGCGAATGGGTCTTCCCGTCCGCGGAGCGCATTCTTTCGGCAAAATCACGGAAGAAGGCGGTCGAAGCAGGTGGATTTTTGTCTATTTGTATATATTGATTTTTGTAAATTTTTGTTATATAATATTTGTATATTCATAGTTCGACTGTTAGATCTCGTATTCCCAACGGCACAGGAGGAAAAAATCATCATGGAGCTCTTGGAGAAGACCATCTCTAAAGAAGGTAAGATTCTTGACGGCGACATCCTGAAGGTGGACGGTTTTCTCAACCACCGTATGGATGTGGATTTGCTGTGCAAGCTTGGGGAAGAATTCTATCGGTTATTCGCGGATTGCGGTGTAAACAAGATCCTGACCATTGAAGCCAGTGGTATCGGTATCGCTTGTCTTACAGCGCAATTTTTTCATTGTCCCGTGCTGTTTGCCAAGAAAAGCAAGAGCAGCAACGTCGGAAGCGACCTGCTGGTCTCCCGTCTGCATTCCTATACGCACAACACCGACCACGACGTGATCGTGTCCAAGCGCTATCTGGACGAAAATGACCGCGTGCTGATCATCGACGACTTTCTCGCCAACGGCTCTGCCCTGAACGCGCTGATCGACCTTTGCGGACAGGCAGGTGCTACGGTGGTGGGCGCCGGCATTGCCATCGAAAAGGTCTACCAGGGCGGCGGAGACCTGATCCGCTCCATGGGTGTGCGCGTGGAATCCCTTGCCCGCGTGGCCTCGATGAGCGTTGAGGACGGCATCCGCTTCTGCTGAGCCTTTCCCTTCCCAAACCGATTTATCGGAGCCGTGCGCTCCCGTAAATAAAAAAACTTTTAGGAGGAACATGGACATGTTCAAGAAAATTTCGTCCCTGCTGCTTGTGGCAGCACTGCTCTGCACTATTGCTCTTTCCTTCGCATCCTGCAACACCGATGCGGACGTAAAGGGTATGAGCGAATCCCCCCTGCCGATTCCCGCGCTCTCGGCTGATTTCACCGTTCCCGAAGGCTTCAAGATCGGTTTCATCTGCCTGCACGACGAGTCGTCCACCTACGACCTGAACTTCATCAACGCTATTCTGAGATACCAGGAGGCTCTGGGTCTGAAGAATGAGCAGGTTATCATCAAGAGAAACGTTCCCGAGACCGAGAAGTGCTACGAGGCTGCCGTTGACCTGGTTGCTCAGGGCTGCAAGATCATCTTCGCCAACTCCTTCGGCCACGAGCCCTACATGGCTCAGGCTGCTGAGGCAAATCCCTCCGTTCAGTTCTGCCATGCAACCGGTGTTTCCGCTGCTGAGAAGAACCTCGCTAACTTCCACAACGCATTTGCTTCCATCTACCAGGGCAGATACCTGGCCGGCATCGCCGCAGGTCTGAAGCTCAACGAGATGATCGAGGCCGGCAAGATCACCCCCGAGCAGGCTAAGATGGGCTACGTTGGTGCATACACCTACGCAGAGGTTATCTCCGGCTACACCTCCTTCTACCTTGGCGCAAAGTCCGTTTGCCCCACCGTTACCATGGACGTTCAGTTCACCGGCTCCTGGTATGACGTAACCGCTGAGAAGAACGCCGCTGAGGCTCTTCTGGCCAGAAACTGCGTTCTGATCTCTCAGCACGCTGACTCCATGGGCGCTCCCGGTGCGTGCGAGGCTGCAGGCGTTCCCAACGTTTCCTACAACGGAAGCACCTACGAGGCTTGCCCCGAGACCTTCATCGTTTCCTCCGCAATCAACTGGGCTCCCTACTACATGTACATCACGAAGTGCTATGCAAATAATCAGGCGATCGACACCAACTGGTGCGGTGGCATTGAGGAGGGCTCCGTTGTTCTGACCGGAATCAACCTGGACGTTGCTGCAGAGGGCACCGTTGAGGCGATCAACAACGCAATCGCTGCTCTCAAGGCAGGCACCCTGAACGTCTTCAACACCGCAAACTTCACCGTTGACGGCAAGACCCTGACCAATGCGGACAACGCAAACATCAACGACGGCTACTTCCATGAGTCCGAGGCGATCTCCGCTCCCTCCTTCGATATCAAAATCGACGGTATCACCCTTCTGAACGAGAAGTACTGATTCCTTACGGGACCAATCCCGATGCCTTTCAGGCGGAGCTTTGCCGCTCCGCCTGATTGTGTTTTTCCCCTTGATAAATCTTTGTACGGAGGAAACAAGTGAATACTGTTGCTCTTGAACTGAAAAACATTTCCAAGAAGTTTGGAGATAAATATGCCAACAAAAACGTGAGTCTGACCCTTCACCATGGGGAGATCCTTGCCATTCTGGGAGAAAACGGAAGCGGTAAGACCTCTATGGTCAATATGGTCGCAGGCATTTATTATCCCGACGAGGGAGAGATCTTTGTCGACGGCAATCCCGCCGTGATCACCTCCCCCAAGGACGCATTCGGATATAAGATCGGAATGATCCACCAGCACTTTAAGCTCGTGGACGTCTTTTCCGCAAGCGAAAACATCGTTCTTGGCATCAAAGAGCCCGGAAAGTTCAAGCTCTCCGAGGTAGACAAGCGTGTTGCCGAGATCACGCAGAAATACGGATTTCAGCTGAATCCGCAGAAAAAGATCCATGAAATGTCGGTTTCCGAAAAGCAGACCGTGGAGATCGTCAAGGTGCTTTACCGCGGCGCCGATATCCTGATTTTGGACGAGCCCACGGCAGTGCTGACGCCCCAGGAGATCGAAAAGCTGTTTGAGATCCTGCGCCGCATGCGCGACGACGGAAAATCCATTATCATCATCACGCACAAGATGAACGAGGTGCTCTCGCTTTCGGACCGCGTTGCCGTTATGCGCAAGGGCGAGCACATCGCCACGGTGGAAACCAAGAACACCAACGAAAAAGAGCTCACCGAAATGATGATGGGCGAAAAAGTAGAATTGAATATCGAACGCTCCGAGCCTAAAAACCTGGTGGATAGACTCGTTATTGAGAATATATGCAGCAAAAACGAGGAGGGACTTCCCGTCCTGAACAACGTTTCCTTCACCGCCCGCGGCGGTGAGATCCTCGGCATCGCAGGTATCGCAGGATCCGGTCAGCGAGAGCTGCTGGAATCCATTGCCGGACTGCTTCCGCTGGAATCGGGTAGCATTATCTTCAACCGTCCCAAAAAGGGACTTCCCGTTTCCTTCTACCACAAATCCTTCACGGAGGTCCTCGCTCTTGCCGAACAGGGCAAATTCCATTACGAGGACGGAACGCCGGTCAGCTTTGACGGTATGCACCACGCACAGATCCGCGAGCTGGTCAACGAGGGAAAGATCCTGTTCAACGAGGACGACGTCACCAACCTCCGCGACAAAACGCCTCTGGAGATCCGTGAGCTGGGCGTTCGCCTGGCCTTCGTTCCCGAGGACAGACTGGGAATGGGCCTCGTTGGAAACATGGACATCGTGGACAACGTCATGCTCAGAAGCTACAGACGCGGAAAGTCCGTCTTCCTGGACAGAGACAATCCCCACGATCTCGCCATGCATCTGATCAAGGAGCTCAACATCGTGACCCCGGACGAGCATACCCCCGTGCGTAAGCTTTCGGGTGGAAATATCCAAAAGGTCCTGGTTGGACGCGAGATCGCCGCAGCTCCCTCGGTCTTTATGGCGGCGTATCCCGTAAGAGGTCTGGACATCAACGCCTCCTACGGCATCTATAACATGCTCAACAAGCAAAAGGAACAGGGCGTTGCCGTCATCTTCGTCGGTGAGGACCTTGACGTTTTGATCGAGCTTTGCGACAGGATCGTGGTCATCGCCTCGGGCGAGATCACCGGCATCGTGGACGCAAGATCCACCACCAAGGAAGAGATCGGTCTTTTGATGACCAAAAACCGTTTGGAAGGAGGAAGCGAAAATGAGTAAGCAGGCAAGCGTAAAAAAGCATACCGAGCCCTTGATCCATATTACCAAGAGAACCAACATCAGCCCTCTGCGCGCCATTTTGATCCGGGCGATCGCCGTTCTCTCCTCCTTTATCATCATGGCTCTTCTGATGTTCCTGTTGACCAAGGAAAATCCCATTACCCTGATCACCTCCATGTTTCAGGGCGCGTTCGGAACCTCCCTGCGCACTTGGGTGCTGTTCAGTGATACGGCGATCCTCCTGGGCATCGCGTTGGCACTGACCCCCGCGTTCAAAATGAAATTCTGGAACTGCGGCGGCGAGGGCCAGGTCATGGTTGGCTCGCTGGTCGCGGCAATGATGATGTTCTTTGTGGGCGACAGCCTTCCCTTCCCGCTCCTGATCCTGCTCACCCTTCTGCTCAGCACCGCCGTCGGCGGTCTCTGGGGCGTGATCCCCGCCTTCTTCAAGGCAAAATGGAATGCCAACGAAACCCTCTTTACCCTGATGATGAACTACATCGCCATTCAGTTTGTGACCTACTTCCTCAAGCTGTTCGGAAACGCTCAGGGCAATCTGGATCCCATGCTGCAGTTCGCCATTCCAAAGATCTTCAACGGTCCTTATTTCCTGAATATCCTGCTGATCCTGGTGATCTGCGCCATTATGTACGTATACCTCCGCTTCAGCAAGCAGGGATATGAGATCTCGGTTGTCGGCGAAAGCGAAAGAACGGCAAAATACTTCGGCATCAACGTTTCCCGCGTCATTATCCGAACCATGGTCATCTCCGGTGCGCTTTGCGGCTTGATCGGCTTTTTGCTGGTGGCAAACGGAAGCTGCTCGGTAACCACCACCATCGCGGGCGGCCGCGGCTTTACGGCGATCCTGGTTTCCTGGCTTGGCAAGTTCAATCCGATCTACATGATCCTGACCGCGTTCTTGGTCGTCTTTCTCCAGAGAGGAACCAGCTTTACCGGCGAGATCTACCGCTTGGATACCTCCATGGCGGACATCTTTATCGGAGCCGTGCTTCTCTTTATCATCGGCTGCGAATTCTTCATCAACTACAAGATCAACTTCAGAAAAAGAGATAAGGAGGGCAAATAAATCATGACACTGATTACCTTTCTCGTAAGTGCCATCAAATTTGGAATGGTGCTCCTCTTTGGCTCTACGGGAGAAACGATCACCGAAAAATCCGGACACTTGAACCTGGGCCTTCCCGGCATCATGTGCGTGGGCACAGCCTGCGGATGCATTGCGGAGGCGATCTTCTTCGATCTGGTCGGCGGCAGACGAGGCATGGAAAACCTGGCCTTCCTGGCCGTTCTGATCCCCATTCTGGCAACCCTTATCGGCGGCGCTCTGATGGGCTTGATCTTCTCCTTCCTCACCGTTACCCTGCACGCCAACCAAAACGTGACCGGTCTGGCGATGACCACCCTGGGTGTCGGTATTTCGGACTTTTTGATCGCGTCGGTGGACGGCTATAAATTCACCGCAGGCGCAAAGTTCTTCAACACTTCTCTCCCCTTTGCCGATGACCTCGGCGCATTCGGAAAGCTCTTTTTCTCCTACGGCATTATGATCTATCTTTCCATCGCCGTTGCCATCGCGACCTCGCTGGTGCTCAACCGGACCAAGGTCGGACTTCACCTGCGCGCCGTCGGCGAAAACCCGGCCACGGCGGATGCGGCAGGCATTAACGTGACCAAATACAGATACGTTGCCACCTGCACGGGCTCTGCCATTGCCGGACTTGGCGGTCTGATGTTTGTTATGGACTACCTCAACGGCAACTGGGAATACGTCATTGACGCCATTGGTTGGCTCTGCGTGGCATTGGTTATCTTCACCACCTGGAAGCCCGTGTTCGGTATCTTCTGCTCCATCGTGTTCGGTGCGTTCTACGTTGCCGCAGAGTATATCCCCGGCATCTCCCTTGCCAGCAAGGAGATCTTCAAGATGCTCCCCTTCCTGGTAACCATCATCGTGCTGATCATGATCAGCGTCAAGAACAAGAAGGAGAACCAACCGCCCGCCTCTCTCGGACAGTCCTACTTCCGCGAGGAGCGCTGACCGCCAACTGCAAAAGCACCGTGGGGGAACTTGTCAAAAGCTCCCCCACGTTCTTCAAGCATAGTATTGCAGGATCCCCTCGTAGATCCCTTGCGCAAACAGCGCAGGATCGCGGTTCATCAGCGCCGCCTCCTCGGGATTGGTGATAAAGCCGATTTCCACGAGGACCGCAGGCATTGCCGTACGGCGCAGAACGTAAAGTCCGGGACGAACCTTCATTCCGCGGTCGCGGAGCCCCGTAACCGCGGAAAGCCGAGTCACGATGTCCTCCCCCAGAGAAAAGGCCACCGACGGTGAGGAATAGGCAAAGGCCTCTACCCCACCCGCACGCGGATTATCCGAGGCGTTGGTGTGAATGCTGATAAAGGCGTCCGCCCCCCAGCTGTTGGCGTCGTCCACACGCGCGCGCAGGCTCGTGGAGTTGGACGTGCCCAGCGTGCTTTCGGGCGTGGGACGGGAAAGCCGCACCTCAAAATTCGGATCGGCGCGCAAAAGCGTAGCCAGCTCCTGCCCAACGCGGTAGGTGATGTCCTGCTCGAGAAGCCCGTTTCCCTCCGCCCCCGCATTCGGGTTTTCGGGATTGTGTCCCTGATCAATGTAAATTTTCGTTGCCATAGAATCCTCCGTTGCTCGGCGACCGATGCGCCCCTATCCGTATCCTATGCCGAGCCTCCCTTTTGCGTGAAGGATCCCATAAAAAAGCAGAACAAATTAAGAAAGGAATCTCTCATGAGCTCGCAAAAACGAAAGGACTCCCTCCCCGAGGAAAGAAACCGCATTGAGCGCGGAACGCTCTACCTCGTTGCCACCCCCATCGGAAACCTCGCCGATCTCTCCGAGCGAGCCGTAAAGGTGCTCTCGGAGGTGGACTTTATTGCCGCCGAGGATACCCGCAATTCGGGCAAGCTTCTCTCGGCTCTCGGCCTGCAAAAGCCGATGGTCTCCTATTTTGAGCATAATAAGCGGGAGCGTGGCGAGCAGATCGCCAAGCGCCTGCTCGCAGGCGAATCCTGCGCGCTGATCACCGACGCGGGAACCCCTGCCATCAGTGACCCGGGCGAGGATATGGTCGCACTGTGCGCCGAGGTGGGCATTCCCGTGACCTCGATCCCCGGACCCGTTGCCTCCATCACCGCGCTGACCCTCTCGGGGCTTCCCACGGGACGCTTTTGCTTTGAGGGCTTTCTCTCGGTCAACAAGGCGGAGCGGCGCGAGCATCTCGCAACTCTTGAGAACGAGTGCCGCACCATGCTCTTTCACGAGGCGCCGCACAAGCTGCGCGCCACGCTCAAGGATCTGGCCGCCGCCTTTGGTGAGGAGCGCCGCATCTCCCTGTGCCGCGAGCTGACCAAACTCAACGAGGAGGTCATTCGCACGACGCTCGGCGGTGCGATCGCACTCTACGAGGAAGCAGATCCGCGCGGCGAGTACGTGCTGGTTCTGGAGGGCTGCGGCAAGGAAAATGCGCCAAAGGCCTTTTGGAGCGAGATGACGGTCGAGGCACACGTGGAGCATTACCTCGCGCAGGGACTCTCCCGCATGGACGCCATCAAGCAAACGGCAAAGGATCGCGGCGTGCATAAAAATGAGATCTATCAGCAAATGCTTCAAAGATAAGCAAAGAACGGCAAAAAAGCCTTGCTTTTCGCCTCTCTGCGTGGTATAATAAGGAAAACGACGAAAAAAACGCAAGAAAGGAAACACGTTATGGTTATTCCCGTAATTTTGTTTATTATCGGTCTGGTCCTCCTGATCAAGGGCGGTGTCTGGTTTGTGGACGGCGCATCCGGAATCGCGCACCGCTTTCACATTCCCGAGCTGCTGATCGGTGCGACCGTCGTCTCCATCGGAACGACCCTCCCCGAGGTCATGGTCTCGGCGCAAGGTGCCTTAAAGGGCAGCGGCGCAATGGCGTACGGCAACGCCATCGGCTCGATCATCTGCAACACCTCGTTGATCGCGGCACTCACCGTGGCCATTCGTCCTGCCAAGACCGAGCGCAAATCGCTCATCTTCCCCGTCCTTTTCTTCTTTGGCGTAGCCATTTTCTACGTCTCGAACGCTTATCTCTTTGGCACCTTTGACCGCTGGTCGGGCATCGTGCTGCTCGTCGCCTTTATCGCGTATATGACCGTTCTGGTCCTGCAGGCAAAGAAGGCCATGAAGCCCGTGGACTCGCACGTGGACCTGATGGTGGACGCGCTGGACGATGAGGTCAGCGAGGAGGCACAGGGCCCGAAGGGTGACGCCGTAGGCTTTACCGTTGTCGGCGCATCACTTCTCCTGGCACAGGGCATCGCGCTCTTTGCGGAGCTTGGCGGCGGATTCTTGTCGGGCGTTCTCGGCCTGATCATTCTTGCGATCGGTATTTTGAAGCTCGTGACCGGAAAGACGCTCGGCGTGCTGAACTCCAACGTCATCTTCCTCATCATCGGTGCGGCCGTGATCGCGCTTGGCGCAAATCTCCTGGTGGAGAACGGCACCAAGATTGCCGAGGCTCTTGGCGTTCCCGAGACGGTCATCGCCCTCACCTTCGTCGCACTCGGAACCTCCCTTCCCGAGCTGGTTACGGCGATCACTTCCCTGGTCAAGGGACACGGCGCGCTCTCGCTCGGAAACGTGATCGGTGCAAACATCTTCAACCTGGTCCTGGTCAGCGGACTGTCCATTACCATCTCGCCCTTTGCCGTTCCCGTTGGAAATCTGATCGGCGGCATGAACGCCTCGCTGGTGATCGACATTCCCGTGATGCTGACCGTCATGGGACTGCTCACGATCCCCACGCTCATCAAGGGCAAGCTTTACCGCGCCCAGGGCATCGCCCTCCTCGTCATCTACGCAGGCTTCTGCGCCGTGCAGTTTGTGCTTTGAGGAAAAATCGAAAAGGTGCTGAGTCTGCTTGGACGCAGCACCTTTTTTTCGCCGCGCAGGAGAATGCAGACAAATTCGCCGCACACCTTATCGCGCGTCATGGCAAATCCGTAAGGGATTTGCAGGGTTCGATCCTTGCCGATCCCACGCGATAAAAGAAAACACCGACCGCGAGGGTCGGTGCTTTCTTTTATGGGGTGAGATATGGGAATCTGAACCTGTACGCGCGGGAGAATGCAGACAAATTCGCCGCACACCTTACCGCGCGTCATGGCAAATCCATAAAGGATTTGCAGGGGTCGACTCTTGTCCATTTCGCTCAATAAAAACGAAAGCCGATCACGCGGATCGGCTTTTGTTTTTATGGGGTGAGATATGGGAATCGAACCCACGACCTTCAGGGCCACAACCTGACGCGCTAACCAACTGCGCTAATCCCACCATATTGAAAAAATGGCGTGCCTTGAGGGATTCGAACCCCCGACCTACTGCTTAGAAGGCAGTTGCTCTATCCAACTGAGCTAAAGGCACAGCAAACAGGCGTTGCTTCCTGCGTGTGCAGGAAGCAAGCGTTTGGAGCGAGTGATGGGAATCGAACCCACGCGGCCAGCTTGGAAGGCTGGAATTCTACCATTGAACTACACTCGCAAGCACTTTGGTATTATATCATATCTTTCATTTTTTGTCAATACCTTTTTGCAAAAAAATGAGAAAAAAGCCGCAAAAAAATAAATACCCAAAGGCAAGAAAAAAAGTGCAATTTAGGGCAAGTTTTTTTCAAAAAGGTATTGACTTTTTGGAAAAAAGGTGTATAATATATCTGTTGCGTAAAGCATTACGCGATCCGCGGGAGTGGCGGAACTGGCAGACGCGCACGTTTGAGGGGCGTGTGGATAACACCGTACGGGTTCAAGTCCCGTTTCCCGCACCAAAAAAGCAGGTAGGCAATCGCCTACCTGTTTTTTTGTTCGGAAATGGGCTACGCAGAACCCGTAGCGCCAAGGGCGCGGGCAACGTTTGGCGTTTTGCAAGGCAAATGACGGACGTCGTCCGTCAAGGCAAACTTGCCGTCGAGCGAAGCGAGGCAGGTTCAACTGTCCCGTTTCCCGCACCAAAAAATTCGACAAGCTGAAGCTTGTCGAATTTTTTTATCCAAGCCGCAGTAGGGGTTCCCCGAAGCGAGCTTGCCGAGCTTTGGGGGTTCCCGTAGGCTTGGCATATCATCACCGCGCGAAGCGAGGCGTATATCATCAAGGGCGGCGAGCCGCCCTTGTATCTCATCACGCGCCAGCGTGCATTTCCCTGCGACTTGATGATATACAACACTTCGTGTTGATGATATACCGTTCCTGCGGAACAGGATGATATACACGCCTTCGGCGTGATCGGGACGCGAGATTGCGGAAAGTTCTTGAATTGCTTTGCAAAATATGATATAATACCATTGAAGAGAAATTGTGTTTGCAAAATCATTGAATAAAGAGATTATCTATCTTGAAAATTCCCCGTCGGATGGTGAAAAGGACTAACTATGAAAA
>JAFWAA010000038.1 GCA_017507905.1 Clostridia bacterium
CATACTCAAAAAATACGGTCAGGATCTGGTCGCCAAAGCAAAAGAACAAAAGCTTGACCCCGTGATCGGCCGTGACGACGAGATCCGAAACGTGATCAGAATTCTGTCCAGAAAGACAAAAAATAACCCTTGCCTCATCGGTGAGCCCGGTGTTGGTAAGACTGCGATCGCGGAAGGACTTGCGCTCCGCATTGCCAAGGGCGACGTTCCCGACAACCTGAAGGATCGCATTATCTTCTCTCTTGATATGGGTGCGCTGATCGCAGGGGCGAAATTCAGAGGTGAGTTTGAGGAACGGCTCAAGGCGGTGCTGGAGGAGGTCAAGAACAGCGACGGCAAGATCATTCTGTTTATCGATGAGCTCCACACCATTGTCGGTGCGGGAAAGACCGACGGTGCCATGGATGCGGGCAACCTCTTAAAGCCGATGCTTGCGCGCGGCGAGCTTCACTGCATCGGCGCAACGACGCTCAACGAATACCGTCAGTACATCGAAAAGGATGCGGCTTTGGAGCGCAGATTCCAACCCGTCCTGATTCCCGAGCCCACCGTGGAGGACACGATCTCCATTCTGAGAGGGCTGAAGGAACGGTACGAGGTGTTCCATGGCGTCAAGATCCACGACGGGGCATTGATTGCCGCCGCTACCCTTTCCGATCGTTACATCTCCGACCGCTTCCTTCCCGACAAAGCCATCGACCTGGTGGACGAGGCGTGTGCTTTGATCAAGGCGGAAATGAATTCCATGCCCTCCGAGATGGACGAGGTTGCCCGTAAGATCATGCAGCACGAGATCGAGGAGGCGGCGCTGAAGAAGGAACAAGACAAGCTTTCGGCAGAGCGTCTCAAGGATATTCAAGCCGAGCTTGCCAACCTGCGCGCCGCCTTCAACGAAATGAAATCCAAGTGGGAGATGGAAAAGCAGTCGATCGTGAAGCTGCAGAAGCTCCGCGAGGAGATCGAGCAAACGAACGCAGAAATCGAGCGCGCCCAAAGCAGCTACGACCTGGGCAAGGCCGCAGAGCTTCAGTACGGCAAGCTTCCCGCCTTGAAAGCGCAACTGGAAGAGGAGGAGGCAAAAGCCGCAGAATCCTCTGCAAGCACCTCCCTCCTGCGGGACAACGTGGGAGAAGAAGAGATCTGCAAGATCGTGGCAAAATGGACGGGGATCCCCGTATCCAAGATCATGGAAAGCGAGCGGGAAAAGCTGCTTGGCCTGGAGAACATCCTTCATCGGCGGGTCATCGGGCAGAATGAAGCGGTAACCAAGGTCAGCGAGGCCATTCTCCGTTCCCGTGCGGGGATCAAGGATCCTAAGCGCCCCATCGGCTCGTTCCTCTTCCTTGGCCCCACCGGCGTAGGCAAAACAGAGCTTGCCAAGGCGCTGGCAGAAGCCCTGTTCGACGACGAAAAGAGCATGATCCGCATCGACATGAGTGAGTATATGGAGAAGTACTCGGTATCCCGTCTGATCGGCGCGCCTCCCGGCTACGTGGGCTACGATGAAGGCGGCCAGTTGACCGAGGCGGTACGCAGGAAGCCCTACGCCGTGCTTCTTTTTGACGAGGTAGAGAAAGCGCACCCCGACGTCTTCAACGTGCTGTTGCAGGTGCTGGACGACGGGCGCATCACCGACAGCCAAGGCAGAACAGTGGACTTCAAGAATACCGTGATCATACTGACCTCCAATCTCGGCTCGGGAGCAATTCTGGAAGGCATCACCGCCGACGGAGAGATCAGCGAGGAGGCAAGGCAAGCCGTTTCCCGGATGCTCAAGCAAAGCTTCCGCCCCGATGCCGGAGGTGGCATCGATGGTCATCAGCAGGATATGGTCTGCATAGGAAGCATACTTGTTATAGTTCTCCGGGGCCAGGTACAGG
>JAFWAA010000039.1 GCA_017507905.1 Clostridia bacterium
CTACCAACTGAGCTACAGAGGCATACAGCAAGGGCTGCATTTATAATGGCGATCCGGATGGGGCTCGAACCCACGACCTCTAGCGTGACAGGCTAGCGCTCTAACCAACTGAGCTACCGGACCGTGACTGGTGGAAACAATAGGGCTCGAACCTATGACCCTCTGCTTGTAAGGCAGATGCTCTCCCAACTGAGCTATGCTTCCTTAGCCGCTTTTGTCGGCGACTTGCTTATTATAGCATAACCCAAATGGTTTGTCAAGAGGTTTTTGGAAACTTTTTTTATTTTTTTGAAAAAGTTTTTTGCCTCCCGGCTCGCTTTTCGCTCTGCTATTATAGCACATCGCGCGCCCCTTGTCAATACCCTTTTTGCGATCTTTTCTCTTTTTTTGTTGGGCCTTTCCGAAAAAGAAGGGAAGCCCTCCGCCGAGGGCTCCCGCTTTTCTTCCTTCTTTTATTCCGTTTGGGCAAACATCTGCTCAATGTCTGCGCGGTCGTAATGCTGCAGGCGGTCGCAGAAGCGGCAGGAGACCTCGAGCATTTCCTTTCCCGTCTCGGCCATCTGCTCGTCCAGAAGCTTGAGCAAATCCTTCTTTCCCAGTGTGATCAGCGCCTTCGTGGTGCGCTCGCGGCTGCAGTTGCAGCGGTAGTCCACGTCGATCTCGTCAAAGACCTCGAAGGGAATGTCGCGCAGGGCGATGCCTGCGATCTCCTCAAGGCTCATGCCGGTGTCAAAGAGGGAGGAGACGTTGGCAAGGTCCGCGGCGTTGCGCTCCAGCAGGTCGGTGACGGCGGGATCCGAGAAGGGAAGAAGCTGCACCAGAACGCCGCCCGCCGCACGGCAGGAGCCGTCACGGTCGATCAGGACGCCCAGGGCGCACACGGTGGGCACCTGCTCGCTCTGTGCGTAGTAGGCGGCCACGTCCTCGGCCACCTCGCCGCTGACCAGCTCGATGCTTCCGTTATAGGGCTCGGCGCTTCCCATGTCGCGCAGAATGCGGAGCAGACCTCGGCCCACGGCGCCGCCGACGTCCAGCTTGCCGTTGGGCTTGAGGGGAAGATCCACGTTCGGATTTTGAATATAGCCGCGCACGTTGCCGATATAGTCCGCAACGGCGATGGCGTGTCCCGCAGGGCCGTCTCCGTTGAGGGCGACAGTGATGGTGTCGTTCTCCTCGCCGAGCATACAGCCCATCATGGAGGTCACGGTCAGCAGGCGGCCAAGGGTTGCCGCGGCGGTGGGGGTGAGACCGTGGAGGCGAATGGCCTCGTTGACGATCTCGGTGGAGCGGATAACGTGAATGCGCGCACTGCCGTCGGCAGTCATGGCGCGAAGAATGGTGGATGGCATAGAAGATCCTTTCGTAGGGGAATGATGTTTCTTATTTTTTGGCGCGTGCGCCGATATACCAGCGCTCGGCCGTGGGGGAGGGAGGCGTGAAGGAAAAATCCTGCCACACGCCAAGGAAGTCAAAGCCCGCCTCGGCAAGGCACTCCCGAAGCTCGTCCAGCGAATAGCAGCGCTCGTGTTGGATCTCGTCCTCGCGGCGGTAGCGTCCGTCTGCGTCCTCCTCAAAGACCGAGAGGGAGAACTCGCAGATCCGACTTTCGGGATCGTAGGCGTTCTGCCAGCCGCAATAGACCGCGGCACGCTCCTCGCCCTCCTCGCCGCCGTCAAAGGTCAGCTCGTCCTCAAGGACGTAGGCGTTATTGCCGTAGATCTGCTCGAATTTGAAGGGCGTGTTGACGTCAAAAAGAAAGACGCCGTCGGGATCGAGGTAGTTATGCACGAGGCGCAGGCAGGAGAGCAGGTCCTCGCGGGTGAGAAGGTAGTTGAGGCTGTCCAGACAGCAAACGACTGCGCCCACCGTGCCGTACAGCTCAAATGCGCGCATATCCTGATGCAAAAGGAGGATCCCCGCGCCGAAGGCGCCTCTCGCGTAGGCCTCGGCGAGCATATCCGCACTGCCGTCCACGCCGATCATGTCGTATCCGCGCGCGGCAAGCTCAAGCGCCATGCGCGCCGTTCCGCAGGCCAGATCAAGGACGTACTGCGGTTTTTCGGGCAGAAAGCGGGCAAAGCAGTCCTCGATGAAGTCTGCCCAGGCGGAATAATCCAGCTCGGCGTTCAGCTTGTCGTAGACGCGTGCCAGGGCGTGATAGCCCTGATAGGGGGTCATCCGCGTCTTCCGGCCTTCTCCATGCGGTCCAGAACGGTCACGTAGCCGTCGTCTCCGTATTTCAGGCAACGGTTCACGCGGCTGATCGTGGCGGTGGAAAGGCCGGTCTGCGTGGCGATCTCGGAATAAATATAGCCGCTCTTGAGCATCTGGGCCGCCTGCAGGCGGCGGGACATCTCCTGCAGCTCGGATTGCGAGCAGAGGTCCTCCAAGAAGTGGCGGCATTCCTCGGGGGTATTCAGGGTCAAAAAGCCTCGGCACAGGTAATCCAGGGCTTCGTTTTGGATATGACGGTCCATCTTTCGTCCTCCGTAATCGATCAACGTTCGGGATCACTTAACAATTCTATTGTAGCATGACTGTCGAAAAAAGTAAAGAGGGAATTTCTCTTTTTTCGAAAAATTGCCCGCCTCTCTTGACAAAGAGGGGGAAAAAGATGTATAATGGGAGCAGATAAAAACGAAAGGAGGACCGTCACGTGCTTGCTTTTTTGAAGCATCCCGACCCGTGGGCTCTTTTGGAGTCCTTTACCGAATGGCTTACGCATCTGGCGGAGTCGCTTTCGGTGGCGACCTGGATCCCGTTTGCGGTGGTCCTCGTGCTTGCCGTGATCCTTGGACAGGCAGGATATCGGCTGATCAAGCTGGTGACCGCGCTCTCGCTCGGCGTGGTAGGGTATTTCCTCGGCGAGCCGCTCTATGCTCTGCTTTGCACGCGCGTGCCCGAGGCGCCCTGTTGGCTGATCTACGTCTTTGGCGGAGTAGTGGCGATCTTGTTCTTTGCGCTGGCCTTTGCCAAGTTTTCCTATGCGTGGTACGGCATTGCCGCTCTGTTTGGCTACGTGCTGCTCGAGCAGCTTCTGCCGTCGGGCTACAAGCTCGTGTCGGCAGGCGGTGCGTTGCTTTTTGCCTTCCTTGGCGTATGCCTTGTGCGTGTCGTATTCATTCTTGTCACGAGCCTTTTGGCAAGCGGTGTCGCCGTGACCTGCCTTGGCGCGATCTTCCCGCAGCAGAGCGTTTTGCAGCTCGGGGAGCATTGGGGCGCCTGCGCGATCCTTTTGGGACTTGCGCTTCTCTTTGCGATCGTCCAGTTTGCGACCAATCGCAAGAAGAAGGAATAAGAGGGAACGGACGTATGGAAAAAAGAGTGTCTCAATGGCGAAAGCCGCGGGGCGCTCTTTTTTGCTCTTTCATCTCATCAAGTCGCAGGGCAGATGCACGCCGGCGCGTGATGATATACAAGGGCGGCGAGCCGCCCTTGATGATATACGCCGCACTGCGTGCGTCAATGATATGCCAAGCTCGTGGCTTGGATAAAAAACGAATGCAGAATGTTTCCATTCTGCATTCGTTTTTGGAGCAGATGACGGGAATCTGAACCGGTGCGTGCGCAGTATGGCGGTGATCGTAGGTGCTGCGTTGGCGCACGCCCTGGCAAATGGCAAGCCATTTGCGGGGTTCAATTCCGGATACGGTTGCGAAAAAGAGCGAAGAGGCCTATGGCCTCTTCGCTCTTTTTTGGAGCAGATGACGGGAATCGAACCCGCGTATTCGGCTTGGGAAGCGGACACTCTGCCATTGAGTTACATCTGCGTAGCTATCGGAATGTATTATAATACAATTCCCGGAAAAAGTCAATACCCCTTTTTTATTTTCTCCGCGACTTCTCCTCGACCTTTTTCGCAAAAAGGCGGGAAACCGTCTTGCAAACCCCGTATATCCGTGCTATAATAAGCATAACGGCCCGTCCGCGCGCGGAGGGGCTGCAGTACGGGGCGCGTTTCCCGAAATACAAAGGAGGGTATTCCATGAAAAAGCTGATTCTTCTCTGCCTTGTCGCTCTGCTTGCGCTGACGCTCTGCTCCTGCGGCAACTACGATCTCTTTGACACCAACTACACCTACGATTACGCCATCGTCTCCTTCCCGGACGGAAGCGCGAAGACCATTGAGATCGCCCAGTGGACCGACTACGAGGGCGAGCAGATCCAGATCATCGCCAAGGACGGAACGGTCTATCTTCTCAACAGCGTCAACTGCATTCTGGTCAACGAGCCGGATTGACCGACGAGGGAAAAAACGCAACGGGCTTGCCGCTATGGCAGGACCGTTGCGCTTTTTTTTGTCCGATATTCGGGGGACGGGCTTACTTTCCGAGCGTTCCCTCGTAGGCGGTGTCCTCGGTCAGCGTTGCCAGAACGGTCGCGCTGAAATAGTCCAGCGGATCGACCTGCAGATCTCCCACCGTCATCTCCAGATGGAGGTGAGGCTCCTGGGCAAGCTCGAGCATTGCGCTCTCGCCCACGTAGCCGAGCAGCTCGCCCTGCTTAACGGCCTTGCCGACGGTCAAGCCCTCGGCCATCTCCTTGGCCAGGTTTTTGTAGACCGTGGTGCAATCTCCCGCGTGCGAGAGGGCCACGCAAAAGCCCATCAGGGGATCCTCCCAGATCTGCTTTACGCTTCCGTCCGCAACGGCGCATACGGGCGCGCCCTGCTCGGTGGTGATGTCAACCCCCAGGTGAATGCGGTAATCCTGCATGGTGGGCGAAAAGACCTGCACGTCTGCGCTGTGCTTCTGCACGAGCTTTCCCGCAACGGGGAGGCCGAGCTCGGGGATCTTTCCGCCCGTGGTGTCGGCGGGGGGATCGGTCTCGGGCTCCTTGTCACCGCCTGCGGTGTCGGGAGGTGTCTGGGTGCCGTCGCCCACGGAGGTGTCGACGGGGGGCGTGCCCGTGTCGATGGTTGCGCGGTTGGTTGCCGCCGTGATGGCCAGGATCACCGCCAGGGCCACCAGAATGACCACCGAGGAGAGATAGACGGCGCGGTTAACGCGCACCTGCTTCAGCTTTTTGAAGAATTCGGATTCCTTCCATTTGTTCCACATAGTTGAACGCTCCTTTGCATTTTCCGATTTGGCGCTCACGCGTTCCGTGAGCCCTGCATCCTTATTCTTGCCGCTTTTGGCGCGATTATACAGCGCGCGAAGAAAAGCCCTTTATCGTGCGGAGCATTTTTCGTGCGTCCGTTTGTCAAAGGACCAGGAAAAAAACGTCGGATTTTCTTATTTAAGGAAGGATATTTTTTCGGTTATTCACGAGGGGTTCACATTTGCGTGATAGAATAAACCTTAACTTGTGTAGGAACGGGTGTGTATCCGATCCGAGCAAAAACGAACGGAAGGACAGTTGTTTTCGATGATCAAAATAGAGCATCTTGTGAAGAATTACGGCACGAGCTGTGCGGTGGACGACATCAGCTTTGCGGTAGAGAAGGGCGAGATCGTCGGCTTTCTCGGCCCGAACGGTGCGGGAAAAAGCACCACGATGAATATTCTGACGGGGTATCTCTCCTCGACCTCGGGCAAGGCCTCGATCGACGGCGTGGATATCCTTGCCGATCCCCTCGCGGCCAAGCGGAAGATCGGCTATCTTCCCGAGCAGCCCCCCCTCTATCCCGACATGACGGTGGAGGAGTATCTGGACTTTGCCTACGAGCTGAAGGGCTGTACCCTGGACCGCCGCGCACATCTGGAGCAGATCGCCGAGACGGTCAAGATCAAGGACGTGCGCCACAAGGTGATCCGCACCCTCTCCAAGGGCTACCGCCAGAGAGTGGGCATTGCACAGGCGCTGGTGGGAAATCCCGCGGTCATCATCTTCGACGAGCCCACCGTCGGCCTTGACCCCAAGCAGATCATTGAGATCCGTAACCTCATTCGCGGCCTTGGTAAGGACCACACCGTGATCCTGTCCACGCACATCCTGCAGGAGGTGCAGGCGGTGTGTGACCGCATCGTGATCATCAACAAGGGAAAGATCGTGGCCAACGAGAAGACCGAGAACATCTCCAACGTGGTGATGGACAACCGCCGCTTCCACGCCAAGATCGCAGGTCCGCAGAAGGAGGTCCTCTCCACCCTGCGCGCCCTTCCCGGAATTGCCTACGCCGAGGTGCTTGCCGAGCGTGAGGGAGACGCCTATACGTATCTCGTGGAGAGTGAGCTTGGCGTGGACATTCGCAAAAAGCTCTTCTTCCGTCTGGCCGAGCACAATTGGCCTCTGATCGGTCTTGAGTCCCTTGGCATGAACCTTGAGGACATCTTCATCAGCGTGGTGGACAAGTCCGAGGAGCGCAAGGGCGCACGCGCCCATCAGCCCGAGCGGCAGAAGCGCCGCCAGAGAGACCGCAGCCGCCCCGAGCAGGAGCTTGGCGAGAGCCTCTTTGAGGAGGCACGCCGCCGCCGCGCGGAGGAATCCCTTGAGGAGAACGAGGAGGAGTAATCCCCCTCGGATCCCAAACACACAGAAAGGAATCTTACAGATATGCTTGCCGTCTACCGTAAAGAGATGCGCTCCTACTTTATCAACCCCATCGGGTATATTTACCTGGGCATCTTCCTGGTGTTCTCCGCGCTTTTGTGCTGCTACACCACGATCATCTCGGGAACCTACAATACCTCGTCCTATTTTTCCATGATGATCTTCGCCTTCATCATTCTCATTCCCATTCTCACCATGCGCCTTTTTGCCGAGGAGCGCAAGATGCGCACCGAGCAGATGCTCCTGACCGCGCCCATCTCGCTGACGGGTATGGTGCTGGGGAAGTATTTTGCCGCGCTGACCCTTTTCCTTGGCGGCGTCCTGCTCTCCTGCCTCAACTTCCTGCCCCTGTACGTTATCGCATCGGTAGAGCGGCAGGGAACGAGCGAGACGCTGACGCACGTTGGCCCCGTGACGGGAGAGATCGTTGGCGGCGTGATCGCCCTGTGCCTGCTTGGCGCGGCGCTGATCGCCGTTGGTATGCTGGTCTCCGCCCTGACCGAGAATCAGCTCTCGGCCGCCGTGGTGACCATTGGCGTGATCGCGGCGATGGTCCTGCTCAATATGCTCAACCTGCTCACCGACAGCGACGGTCAGCCGCTGATCTCCAGCTTTGCCGTGCGCTCCGTGATCGATTGGGTATCGGTTCTGAGCCGCTTCAGCGCCTTCCTCAACGGCGTCTTTGACTACGCGGCCATTCTTTACTATGCATCGCTGTCCTTCATCTTCGTCTTCCTCACCGTCCGCGTTTACGAAAAACGCCGCTGGGGCTGATCTTTTGCGGAGGAGAAGGAAGGAATGAAAAAACACGTTTTCCGAAACCGCAGAATGCGCTACGGCGGAATGACGGTGCTTCTGACCGTTCTGGTCATCACGGTAACGGTCCTCTTCAACGCCGTGTTCAGCACCCTCGCCGAGCGGCATCAGTGGTATACGTATTCCGTAAAGGAGATCGACTATCGGGTCACCGAGGCCAGCTATGGCATTCTTGCCGACGCCTTTGCCGAGGCAAAGGAGGCGGGCCGCGAGGACCGCGTGCGCGTGCTGTTCTGTGATCTGGACACCAACGTCGTTGCCAACGAGACGCTGCGCTACGTTTATATGACGGCTACGCTCCTGGCCGAGCAATTCCCCGAGCATATTGCGGTGGAGTGCCACGACATCTGGAGCGACCCCACCTCGGTCCGTCCCTACACCAAGACGGTCGATCCCGTCACGGGCGAGGAGACCGAGTCTGCCATTACCTCCACCTGCGTCATTCTCGTGGCAGGGGACTATTACCGCGTGTATACCCTGCAGGAGTTTTACGTGTTCAAGGAGGGGGACGCCAATCAGCTCTGGGCCTATAACGGCGAAAAGAAGCTGACGGCAGGTCTTTTGCGCGCCGTGGGCGAGCGCAAGGCCAACGCCTATATCATCACCAACCACGGTGAGACCTTCTACGATTACGAAATGCTCTATCTTCTGGACGATGCGGGCTACCGCATCTCCTATATCGACCTCTACAAGGAAAAGATCCCTGCGGACTGCGACCTTCTGGTGAGCTACAACCCCACGGCGGATCTTGCGCACGACGGTCTGTCCGCCGTTTCGGAGGTCGAGGTGCTGGAGGAGTATCTTTCCGACGACGGCAAGCAGCTGATGGTCTTTCTCGGCAACGCCTCGCCCTCGCTGCCCAACCTCGAGGCCTTTCTCTCGGAGTGGGGCTTTGCCTTTGACTACGCTACCGACACGGTCGGCGGAGGAACCTACCGCTATATGATCCAGGATGCGGCGCAGTCGCTGACCTCGGACGGCTACACCATCTACGGCGACGCCGTTTTGCGCGGACCGTCGGGCGAGCTGCTTGAGGGACTTTCGCGCAGCAACGTCTTCAAGAACGCCACTTCCATGCACGCGGCACAGGGCTACGTCAGCCAAGGCGAGAGCGGAAGCTACCAAAAGGGTGACCGCACCCTCCTGAGCCTTTACGAGGCGGGAGAATCCTCCGTGGCCTGGGCCAACGGACGCGCGGTTGCCGACGGTGACGGCAGAATGCTACTTGGCGTGACCGAGCAGAGCCGCGGCGGAGCCACCTCCCGCGTGGCTGTGGCCTCCTCCTGCGAGTTTGCCGCCGAGAGCTTTTTGCAATCTGCCGTTTACGGCAACACCGACACCCTTCTGCGCCTTTGCCGCGTATTCGGCATGGAGCATCTGCCCGAGGGGCTGACCATCAAGCCCTTTGATACCGCAAGCATCAGCATGATCACCACCTCGCAGATGCTGGCCTGGACTCTGACACTTACCCTGACGCCTGCGATCCTGCTCACGGTCATTGCCGCCGTGGTCCTGATCAAGCGTCGTCGGGCTTGACGGAAAGGAGCGTTACCGATATGCAAAACGAAACCGTCGGACGTCTTGGCCGTCGCTCACTTTCCGCGGCCGTTACGGCAGGCGTGGTCGCCCTGGTGATCCTTGCCAATATTCTTCTTTCCGTCCGGCTCTCGGCTACCCGAGGCTACACCGACATGACCAGTGAGGAGATGTATACGCTGACCGAGCCTGCGCGCCGTCTGCTTGCCACCACGCTGGACCGGGTCAACGACAGCCGTCCCGAGAACGATCCCGTTGAGGTGGAGATCATCTTCTGCGCCGATCCGGATATGCTTCTCTCCAACGAGCTGACGCGCTATATTTACTACACCGCGCTGCAAATGGAGCGCGTGCGTCCCGAATCGGTCAAGGTATCCGCGGTCAACGTCTGGCAAAACCCCTCGGCCGTTGACGCCTACCGCATCGATTCCCATTCCTCGATCTACCAGAGCAACATCATCATCGCCAGCGGAACCGAGTTCCGTCTTTACTCTCCCGCGGCCTTTTACCGCTGGGACAACACGGGCTATTACGGCGAGCAGGTCTTTTTGCAGGGCATTCTTGCCGTCACGCAGACCGAGTCGCCCATCTGTGTGCTCACGGTGGGGCACGGCGAGGCCTTTGAGACCGAGGAGGGACGCGCACAGTACAGCACCCTTATCTCGATCATCGAGTCGGCCGGATACGAGGTGCAGACCCTGGACCTTTCCCGCGAGGAGATCCCCGAGAACTGCCGCTTGATCCTGACGATGGATCCGCAGACCGATTTTCTCTCCTCCTTTATGACCGACAGCAGCGTTTCCGAGATCAAAAGGCTGGACGCCTACCTCGCAGAGGACAATGCGTACATGATCTTTGCCGATGCGGACACGCCCTACCTGCCGAACCTTGAGACCTATCTTGAGGAGTGGGGCATCGTCTTTTCCCGTTATCAGACGCTGGACGCTGACGGCAACGAGTGGGAGGGAAGACTGAATCTGCTTGACCCTGCCAACAGCATCAGCGCGGACGGCTCGCTCTTCTACGGCACCTACGAGACCGAGGCTCTTGGCGGCGGCATCACCGAGGATATGCGTGAGATGGGCGGCTCGCCCAAGGTCGTCTTCGGCAACGCCACCGGAATTGCCTACTCCCCCCTCTATCAGCAGAATTACGTGCTGGCGGACGAGGACAAGGGAACGGGCGCCTTTACCACGGCGGTCTTCCAATCCTCGGGCCACACGAGAGAGGTCTACGATCTCTTCCGCACGAGTAGCAGCGCTCTGGCGCACGCCAAGAACCAAGACGGACTCCTGCTTGACGGCGAGGGCAACCCCGTGGCGGCCGATACGCTCGGCTCCTACCGTCTTATGACCATCACCATGGAGACGCGCCTGCTCAGTGAGGGCAACGGCATGATCTCCAACATCAACAACGCGACCTACGTTTGCGCCGCAAGCTCAACCGCTCTTGCCGGCAACGAGGCGCTGGCCACCAATGCATACGGCAACACCGACGCGCTCCTCTCGCTTCTGCGCACCATCGGCCTTGATCTGCAGCCCGTTGGCATCGAGATCAAGCCCATGTCCTTTATCGAGATCGGCAGCGAGGGCAGCAGCGAGGATTTTGCCGAGTACTACAACGCCTCTCTGATCACCGGCTGGACGGTGGCTCTTATGCTGATCCCCGCGCTCCTGGCCGTGTCGGTCGGCTCTGCGGTCCTGATCCGCAGAAGAATGCGCTGATCCTTCTCCAGCACCCCTATGGGTGCGCGATTCGAAATGAAAGGAATAATCGAAACGCGGATGAAACAAACGGAAACGATAATTAACCTGATCTTTGACCCCGCAAAGGGAAGGGTCACCCCCTCCAGCCGCGAGGCCGTGCTTGGAAAGCCGCTTGGCGCGCTTCCCGAGCCCGTGCGTTCGGGTTACACCTTTGCAGGCTGGTACTGCGGCGAGGAGCGCATCACCTCCTCCACGGTGCTGACCGAGGAGGAGGATCTCCGCCTCACGGCCCGCTGGAGCCGCACCGCGGGCGAGCGGCGCAAGAGCGTCCTGCACAAGCAGAGGCTCGCCGCCATTCTGCTTGGTGTGATCGCCCTTTCTCTGATCTTCTCGCTCGTCTATATCAACGCCGTGCAGGATTACACGCTGGTGGATACCTACTACGAGTCGGACGGCACGCGCGTGACGCAGAAATACTACGTCCGCAAGCGGTCGGGCGCCTACGGGCTGTATGACCGCCGCGGCAACGCCGTGGAGCGGAACGAGGACGGCTACTACATCGTCCTTGGCGGAAACCAATACGAGGTAGACCCCAAGACGGGTGAGGCCTCACTCTATGCGGCGGTCGACTACGAGATCGAGGGAGAGGAGAGCGAGCTTTACGAGCGCGTTCTGATGTTCCCGCAGATCAAGCAGGACAATATGCACTCCATCACGGTCACCAACGAGCACGGCACCTTCCGCTTCTACCGCGGTGAGGACGGCGAGGTCTATCTTGAGGGGACCGAGGAGACGAGTGCGACCTACGATCCCGAGCTTTTCCCCAGCCTTTGCGTCAGCTGTGGCTATACGCTGGCCATGAAAAAGCTGGATATGAAGGGGGAGCAGATCCCCCGTCTGCCCGACGGCAGCGTGGATTACGCGGCCTACGGTCTTGCCGAGGGAGAGACCTCGGCGGTCTATACCATCACGGGAAATAACGGAACCGAGGTCGCCACCCACACGGTCTACGTGGGCGACGCGATCGTTTCGGGAGCCGGCTATTACGTGCGCCTTGAGGGAAGGGAAGCGGTCTACGTGCTTTCCTCACGCATCGCCGATACCGTTTTGCAGCCGGTGGAGACCATGATCCAGCCCATGGCGGTCTATCCCGTCTCCATGTCCAACCACCTGATGGTGCGCAACTTCCTTCTTGCCAACATCAGAGGCCCTGTCTTTGACGACGGCGGCAAGCTGAATTTCTCCGAGGAGAACATCATCGTGGCCTTCTCCTACCAGGAGCTGGAGGAGAGAACGGGAACGATGAACTCTGCCTCCCCCTATCTCTCGCAGCTCGATCTGATGAAGGGCTACGCCATCAACGGCGATAACGTTTCCGAGATGCTCGGTCTGCTCTACGAGATGCAGTACGGCTCCTGCATTCAGCTTGGTCTGACCAAGGAGGCACTGCGGAAATACGGCCTTGACGAGGACGTGTTCTATATCGCCTACGAGTCCCGCGTCAGCGACGATCAGCTGGCGGCTGAGGGCAAGATCGGCTACGTGCAGAACTCCATTATGATCAGTGAAAAGACCGATCGCGGTACCTACTACGTGGCCTCTACCGCCTACGACATGATCGTGGAGGTGGATCAGTACTATCTGGCCTTCTTAGAGTGGGATCTCAACCGCTGGTATGACGTGCATCCCTTTACCGAGGATATCGCGCATCTGCAGGAAATGAAGATCACAATCGGGCAAAAGACCTACACCTTCCGTCTGGACAACAGCATGACCTTCGCCTACACGGTCGCAAGCGACGGCACGCCCTCCTTCGTGGATTTCACCAAGGGCACGCTGACCCGTGACGAGAACGGCAACTACGTCTTCTACCGCAACGGCAAGAAAGTTCCCTTCGAGCTTGTGGACTTTGAGCATGGCGAGTTCCGCGCGGACAGCAAGGGTGACGCCGTTTATATGGTGGGCAAAAAGGAGCTTAAGCTCAACACGCTCTCGAGCAACCTTATGGTCTATTGCGACGAGTTTACGGGAGGCACGCTTGCGGTCAATCTTCTGGATTACACCTACACGTACTCCTATATTGACGATGCGGGCAACACGCGCACGAAAACCTACACGGGCATTGACAATTTCCGCGAGTTCTACGTGCAGCTGCTCTATTTCACCGTGGGCGGCGTGATCGACGAGAAGGAGTTTGAAGAAACGCTCGGCATGAGCGTTTCGGAGTATATCGCGCAGGGCGACGGCGTTTGCCAGGCGGTGATCCATTATCGCTCCGAGGATATGGCCAAGGTCTTCAACCAGTTCACCTATAAGGACGAGAACGGCCAGACCGTCAAGCTCTACGAGGAGAACAACGAGAAGGAGATCGTGCTTCGCTTCTACCGCTACAGCGAGATGCGCTCCCTGATGACGCTTGAGGTCGTGGATAAGTATGACGAGGAGGGCAATCCCGTCTTCAATCCCGCAAACGAGATCGGACGCTTCTTCGTGAATGCGCTTGAGATCGAGAACTTTGAACGGATGCTGGACATGATCCTCTCGGGCGAGCGGATCGCGAACAGCTGATCGCACAGAAAAAAACGGACGCCCGCTGCGCCTTGCAGCGGACGTCCGTTCGTTTTTTTTGCGCACACGGGGTGCGTTTTGTATGCTTTTTGGGCTGCTTCTGCTCGCCTGTTGCGTCAGATGGTGCAGATGAGGCGCTCGAGGGGACCGTAGTCCTTGCTGCCGAGCGAGCGCTTGAGCGAGGCGTCGGCCGCAACGCAGGCGTCAAGAGCGCGGCGCACGCGCTTTTCGTTCGTCTTGCGCAGGCCCTTCTGGTAGATGCCGATGCGGAACTCGTGCATGGGGGGCTTGAAGGCGGAGGCGATCTCCGGCGTGGAGGCACCCTCGGCCATCATGGCCTGCACCACGAGCATCTCGCTGATCACGCGCGTCACCTCGCCAAGGATCATCAGGGGATCCACGCGGCGGAAGCGGTAGTCGTCAAGAATGCTCAGCGCCTTGTCGGCCTCCCCTGCGATCAGGGCGTTGGCAAAGGAGAAGGCGTCGTATTCGCTCACGGGCGTGCAAACGCGCAAAAGGCTTTCGCGGTCGGGGACCTGATTGCCGTGCGCCAGAAGGTAAAAGCTCAGCTTGTCGATCTCGCTCGCCAGGGTGAACATGCTGTGGCCGCAGTATTCGATCATCTCATGGCAAAAGGCGGGGGGCGCCTCGATGCCGTGGTGCAGAAAATGCTTTTGCACCCAGGCGGCAAGCTTTACGCCGGTGATGCGCTCGAACCACACGGGGGTAAGCCCGCGGTCGATCAGCCGTTGGAGAAGGGGAGAGGCCTTTTTGGGCAGGTTCCCGGGATCGAAGGAGGAAGACAGGCTGAAGATGAGGGTGTTGTAATCAAAATCGGGGAGCATCTCCAGTGTTTCAAAAAGGGCGTCGATCTCCTCGGGGCGCAGCCCCTGGAAGTGAAAGCCCGTCACCAGCACGAGCTTGCGCTCGCACATCATGGGCAGAGGAGTCAGCGCGTCGAGCAGGCTCTGGGGGGAAAGGTCGAGACCGTCGATGCGCAGAACGTTGAAGATGGCAAGCGCGCTGTCGGGGCAGAAGGCCTCCTCGGCCGCGCGAAGGGCAAAGCTTTTGAGGTAGTCTTCGTCGCCGACAAAGACGTAGCCTGCACGGGGTGCGGTCTTGATCTCCTTGCGGAAATCCGCTTCCTTGAGCAAGAGCATGGCAGAGAGCCTCCTTTCCGAAAAAAATGCGCTCGGGACAGCTTTATTATAGCATTTCTGCGCGCCCTCGTCAACCGTTCTGCAAAAAATCCTGCTTCTTTAGAAATAAAATCATGAAAAATCTGCAAAAAGACTTGACAAACGGAGGAAAATCGGTTATAATGTAACCTGTCATTGTGTAAAAGCGTGTTTCCTTGCCGAAAGGAACGCTTCCGATTCATCATAAAGGAGGTGCATACGATGCTCAGAACTTATCAGCCGAAGAAGCGTCAGAGAAAGAAGGAGCATGGATTCAGAAAGAGAATGAGAACTGCCGACGGCAGAAACGTACTCAAGAGAAGACGTGCAAAGGGCAGAAAGAGACTGACCTATTGATCTGATTTTTGACCAAGGCCAAGTGCTTTGTGTCGGACTTCCCACATAAAAACACCGACTGCCGAAGACGCGTTTTCCCGCACCTCGCTGTCGGCGTTTTTATTTGAAGCGAGAAGATCAAAAGCCGTTTTAACCCAAACAACACAAGAAACCATACCATCAACGGAAGCATGACAGGACACGCAAGCGAACCAATAGGGACGGAAGTATGAAATACACAACCATAAAGGAACATCACCTGTATAATAAGACCTTCCAAAAGGGGAGACGCTATTCGGGGCGGTATCTTTCCGTCTTCGTCCTGCGGGACTGGGCGGCCAAGCGACTGATGAAGGAGAACCCCGAAAAGAAATACTACAACCGCGTGGGCCTTTCGGTGACCAAGCGGGTCGGAGGAGCGGTGCAGCGCAGCCGCGCAAAGCGCATTCTGCGTGCAGGCTACCGCGCCGTTGAGCCTGAGCTGAAAACCGGTTTTTTGATCGTGATCAGCCCGCGTGACGGGATCCTCTCGGCCAAGTCCACCGATATTGCGCGCGAGCTTCGCCACGGATTTTCCCGCCTGGAGATGCTCACGCAGAAAAACGCGGAGACGGATGGAGCCTCCACATGAAAAGGCTGCTTATTCTGGCCGTTCGCTTTTATCAAAAGTATCTTTCCCCCCTCAAAAAGCAGCCCACCTGCCGCTTTACGCCAACCTGCTCTGCCTATGCCATTCAGGCGCTGCAGAAGCGCGGGGCGATCGTGGGCACGATCCTCACCGTTATGCGCATTCTGCGGTGCCAGCCCTTTGGCCCCTGCGGATGGGATCCCGTTCCCGAAACGGGATTGCGCAACCGACGCTCGGTCGGCAAGCCGATCACCAAGTATTTTTATCCCGAGGAGTATCACCTTGAACGGCGGGAGGAGGAAGGGGAGGACCTTCCCGATCAGACGCAGCAATGACGACTGCCGCAGCGCCGTGCGGCAAGACGTTTACGACGGCGCACTCTTTCCCACAAAAAAATCGAAAGGGAGCTTTTGCCGCGGCTTTGCGGCAAATCACATGAACATGAAAACAAGTACAAGAAAAAGAATTGGGCGTGTCGGCATTCTTGCCGTGCTCGCGCTTCTGCTTCTGGTCTGCTTTGCCTCCTGCGCACCCAAAAATGCGCAAAAGGTGACGCTCTCCTACGACGGGGATACCTTCCTGTCGGTGGCCGAAAACCAGGATCAGCACGCGCTCAAGGTCACGCAGTTCAAGGAGCTGGCCGACCTTCTGGTCGCCACCTTCAATCCGGACAGCTTTGACAACCGCGAGATGCTCGTGGCTGCATGGCGCGGATACGATATGCTGGCCGAGGACTTTGACGACACCAAGATCAACGAGACCGACGAGGAGCGCGCCGAGCGCGACCGCGGCGACCGTGCCGACGTTGCCGCCGCCGTAAAGGTCATCGCCAAGGCGAACGAGCTGGCCGAGGAGAAGGTCTCCGTGGATTACACGGTCCTGAATAAGGCCGACCTTGACGTTCTGATCAACGCCTTCCGCACCAAGGTCGACGTTGGCGCGTCCTCCGGCTTTATGGACAAGATCCTCTCCGGCATCGGATCGATCCTGCGTTGGCTCACCAACACCCTCTGCTTTGGCAGCTACCTGGCAGGCATTTGCGTCTTTGCCGTCATCATTGAGATCCTGATGCTTCCCTTTGCCATCAAGCAGCAGAAGAATTCCATTCGCCAGGCCAAGCTTCGTCCCAAGGAGATGGCCATTAAGAACAAGTACAAGGGCCGCAACGATCAGCCCACCATGCAGAAGATGCAGCAGGAGATCCAGGAGCTGTACCAGAGAGAGAATTTCAGCCCTTACAGCGGCTGTCTGCCTCTGCTCATTCAGCTTCCCATCATCATGGCACTCTACTCCATCATCATTGATCCTCTGCACTACGTGATGGGACAAACGGCGGGTATGTCGCAGGCGCTGACCACCTTTGCCACGGCCTCCCGTGCGGCAGGCGGTCTCGGATGCGTCTTTGGCAACACCAACGGCAGTATCCTGCTGCTCTCCGAGCTGAAGTCCGCAGGCGTTGCTGCGTTTGAGAGCGTTTCGAGCTTCCGCTTCTTTGAGAACAGCGAGGAGATCTTTACCGCTCTGTCGGGTATCTCGGGCAAGATCCCGAGCTTCTCCATCGGCGGCATTAACTTTGGACTTGCGCCCAGCTTCTCGGGCAACCTGCTTCTGCTTCTGGTGCCCGTGCTGACCTTCGTCACCTATTTCCTGACCTCCAAGCTCAACCGCAAGTTCATGGCACAGCCCGTGGCAAACGAGGGCGTGGACGCCAAGCAGGTGGCCTGCTCCAATACCATGATGGACGTGACCATGCCCATGATGTCCACCTTCTTTACCTTCATGGTGCCCGCCCTTGTCGGCGTGTACTGGATGTTCCGAAGCCTGGTCGGCCTTGGAAAGCAGTTCATCATTTCCCGCATCATGCCCCTGCCCACCTTCACCGAGGAGGATTACAAGCAGGCGGCCAAGGAGATGGCTGGCAAGAGGACCGTGGTGAAGAAGTCCGAGCGTGCAGGCTCTGTTCGCTCCTTGCACCACATTGATGACGAGGACTACGAGGACACCCGTGAGCGTGCATTGGCTCGCAAGGCGGCGATCGAGGCGCGCGAGCGCGAGGAGCAAGAGGCAAAGAAATCCTCTCTCTTTGGCGGTGCGACCCTCAAGCAGGACCGCAAGGACGAGGACGCGAAGGATGCCGATAAGGCCGACGAGACCGACGAGGCCGACAAAAACTGACCCTATAATCTTATTGAAATAACGGAGTATAAAGATCGTGAAAAAGGAATTGATCGTCACGGCAAAGACCGTGGAGGAAGCAAAGGAAAAGGCAGCTGCCGAGCTTGGCGTTGCCATTGAGGAGATTGAGTTTGCCGTCCTGGAGGAGGGCAAAAAGGGATTTTTCGGTCTGGGTGCCGCCGACGCCAAGGTGTCGGCCGCTTATACCGTCAAGGGCGCGGACATCGCGCTGGAGTTCATTCGCAAGGTCGTGGCAGACATGGAGCTGAAGGACCTGACCGTTGAAATGAAGAAGGGGAACAACGACGATACGCTGATCACGGTGGACGGCGAGGGCGCAGGCCTTCTGATCGGTCACCACGGTGAGACGCTGGACTCTCTGCAGTATCTGGCAAACCTGGCCGCCAACAAGAAGGTCAAGGGCGAGAAGAGAGAGTACGTCAAGATCACGCTTGACGTGGAGGGCTATCGCGCAAAGCGCGAGGAGGCTCTGCGCGCACTGGCCAGACGGATGGCCGCAAAGGTCGTCAAGGGCAAGAAGAGCGTTATGCTTGAGCCGATGAATCCTTATGAAAGACGCATCATTCATTCCGAGGTGCAGGGAATTGCAGGTGTATCCACCAACTCCATCGGATCCGAGAACAACCGTCGGATCGTGATGTTCCTGGACGACACCGCCGAGGAAGAGGCGTAAACCAAATCGGCGGGGGAGGCTCAGGTGGAGCTGCCCCCGCCTTTTGCGTGTTCATCAAGGAAGGAGTGATCGAGAATGATCGGAGATACCATAGCCGCCGTCAGTACCCCCTACGGCAAGGGCGGTGTGGCTCTTTTGCGCGTTTCGGGACCCGACGCCGTCACGCTCTGCGAGAAGGTCTTTTTGCCCGTGGGCGGAAGGACGCTTTCAGCACTGGAGGCAAGACGGGCGGTCTACGGGCAGATCCTTTCCCCCGACGGGGAGGGTATATGGCGCTCGGTGGACGATGGCATCGCTACCGTGTTTCGCGCACCTGCCTCCTTTACGGGGGAGGATACGGTGGAGATCTGCTGTCACGGCGGCATTCTGCTGACCGAGACCGTGCTTTCCGCGCTCTTTTACGCCGGCGCGCGACCTGCCGAGGCGGGCGAATTTACACGGCGTGCATTCCTCAACGGCAAGCTGGGGCTTTCCTCCGCGGAGGCGCTCGGCTCGCTTCTCGAGGCGCGGACGCGTGAGCAGCTTTCTCTGGCACACGCGGGTATGCGCGGCAAGGTCGAGAAGGCCTCGCAGGAGATCTATGCATCGATCCGCAGGATCCTGGCAAGCATATATGCCGGGATCGATTATCCGGACGAGGACCTGGGCGAGATGAGCCGCGAGGAGATGGAAGCGGCTTTTCAGGATTGTGAGGTCCGCCTCGAGGCGCTCGTCCGCACCTACCGAACGGGTCACGCGATTGCCGAGGGCATTCCCACGGTCATCTGCGGCAGGCCCAACGTGGGCAAAAGCTCACTCTACAATCGCATTCTCGGCCGAGAGGCCGCGATCGTGACCGACGTGGAGGGAACCACGCGGGATATTCTGACCGAGACCGTTCCGATGGGGCGCGTCACGCTTCGCCTTTCGGACACGGCGGGTCTGCACGACACCGAAAACACCGTTGAGCAGATCGGCATCGAGCGCGCGCGCACCGTTCTCGGAAAGGCCGAGCTGGTGCTTGCCGTCTTTGACGGAAGCGCAACGGCCGATGCGGAGGATCTTGCCCTCGCGCGCGAGCTTGAGGGACTTTCCGCTACCGTCATCGCCGCGCTGAACAAGGCGGATCTCGGCGAGCGTTCCGATCCCTTCTACGGAGAGCATTTCGCACACACGGTGTCCGTTTCCGCCAAGACGGGCGAGGGCATGGACGCGCTTGCCGCCAAGGTGGAGGCGCTCTTTACCGACGGAGACCTGGACGTGGGTCGGGACGCGGTCCTGGCCAACGCGCGGCAGTATTCCTCGGCGCTCTCGGCGCTTGAGGCGATCCGTCGGGCCATTTGCGCTATGCGCGAGGGGCTCCCCGTGGAGCTTTGCTGTACCGATGCGGAGCTTGCCATGTCCGCGCTCTCTGAGCTTGACGGACGCGCGATCTCCGAGGATATCGTCAGCGAGATCTTCTCGCATTTCTGCGTGGGCAAATAAACGCCGCACGCACGCCGATGGGGCAGGGGAATGCGCCTGCCTCTGTCACGCAAAATCGCCGAGAGAGGTACTCTCTCATTTTTGTAAAAAACCGCCGTGTGGCGGATGCTTGGAAGGCTGAAGAAACACAATGATGGAAGAACAGCTTGCATTTTCGCGCGAGGAGCTTCTGGCGCTGGCCGAGGCCTGCCGCATCTCGATCCCCGAGGAGGAGGTCGAGGAGTATCTTTCCGCGCTGCGCGGTATGATCGCTCTCGCCTCCTGCTTGCGCGAGGCGGACGGCACGCAAAAGCCCTATCGCGGCATACGCGAGGCGGCACTCGCGGAGCTTCGCGAGGACCTGCCCGAGGAGAGCCTCTCCCGTGACCTGCTTCTGCGCGGAGCGCCCGACGTCAAGGACGGCTTTTTCCGCGTTCCGCGAACGGTGGAGGAATGAGTATGCAGAAGCTTCTTTTTCGCTCCATTCGCGAGCACGCTGCCGCTTTTTCGGGCGGCGAATATACCTCCGAGGAGCTTACCCGTGCCTTTTTGCGGCAGATCGAGACGGTTGACGGACGGGTCGGCGCATACCTGACGGTGGACGCCGAGGGTGCGCTTCTTGCCGCCCGTGAGGCGGACGAGCGACGCCGCAGGGGAGAGAGCCTCGGACCTCTTGACGGCATTCCTTATGCCGTTAAGGACAATTTTTGCACGAAGGATCTGCGCACCACCTGCGCCTCGCGTATGCTGGAGAGCTACTGCCCGCCGTACGATGCGGAGGCGGTTTGCCGCTTGCGTCGGGCAGGGGCGGTGCTGCTTGGAAAAGTAAATCTGGACGAGTTCGCCATGGGAAGCTCCACCGAGCATTCCGCGCTCGGGCGGACGCGCAACCCCTACGGCGAGGATCGCGTGGCGGGAGGCTCCTCGGGAGGCTCTGCCGCCGCCGTTGCGGCAGGGGAGTGCGTCTTTTCGCTCGGCACGGATACGGGCGGCTCGATCCGTCAGCCCGCCGCCTTTTGCGGCGTTATGGGGCTGAAGCCTACCTACGGGGCGATCTCGCGCTACGGCGTGATCGCGCTGGCCTCCTCGCTGGATTGCGTGGGCGTGTTCTCGCGCTTGGCCGAGGACGGCGAGACCGTGCTTTCGGCACTCGTCGGGCGAGATGAAAAGGACATGACCACGCTTGACGTTCCTCCCTCACCCATTCCCGACCGTCCGCTCCGCGTGGCGGTGGTGACCGATTTTTTGCAGGAGGGCATGGTATCGGATGATGTCCGCGCCTGCCTGCTTGCGGCCGTTTCGCTTCTTCGCGAAAGCGGTCTTGCGATCGGGGAGGTCACGCTTCCCGAGCCCTCCATGGCGCTTGCGGCGTACAGCGTGCTGACGTCGGCCGAGGCTGCAAGCGAGCTTGGACGCTACGACGGGGTGCGCTACGGGCTTTCCCGTGCCGCCGACACGCTCGAGCGTCTCTACGCCGAGAGTCGGGGAGAGGGCTTTGGGCGCGAGGTCAAGCGCAGGCTCCTCTTTGGCACCTACGCTCTGACGGGGGAAAACCGCGAGACGCTGTACGATCGCGCAAGGCGCGTTCGGCTGGCGGTCAAGCGGGCGATGGAGGAGATCCTTTCCTCCTACGATCTGATCTTATCTCCCGCCACACCCACGTCGGCCTTTTTGGCAAACGCACGCCGCACGCCTGCGGAAATGTATCGCTCGGATCTTTGCACCGTTTACGCAAACCTTGCGGGATTGCCCTCGCTGGCCATTCCCGTGGGCGTTGACCGCGAGGGACTTCCCCTGGCGCTTCAGCTGACGGGTGCGGCCTTCAGCGAGCCGCTTTTGTACCGCGCATCCGCGCTTTTGGAGGGAAAGCACCATGGACGAGACGAGATATGAGGCCGTGATCGGCCTGGAGGTCCATGCGGAGCTGAAAACGGCCTCCAAGATCTTTTGCTCCTGCCGAACCGATTTCGGCGCTCCCCCGAACACGCAGTGCTGTCCCGTTTGCATGGGACTTCCCGGCGCGCTTCCCACGCTCAACCGCCGCGCCATGGAGCTGGCGATCCTTGCAGGGCTTGCCCTGGACGGCGAGATCGCGGAGAAGATGCGCTTTGACCGCAAGCAGTACGCCTACCCGGATCTGCCCAAGGCCTACCAGATCTCGCAGGACAAATACCCCCTTTGCCGAAACGGACGCCTGCGCATCCGCACGGAGGAGGGCGAGCGCGAGATCCGTATTCTCCGCCTGCACGTCGAGGAGGACGCAGGCAAGCTGATCCACACAGAGGCGGGAACGCTGGTGGACCACAACCGCAGCGGCATCGGTCTGATCGAGATCGTCTCCGCCCCCGAGCTGCACACGCCCGAGGAGGTCTCGGCTTATCTGCGCGCCCTGCGCGGCGTTTTGCAGGCCGTGGGTGCCTCGGATTGCCGTATGCAGGAGGGTTCTATGCGCTGTGACGTCAACCTTTCGCTCCGCAAACGGGGCGAGGATACGCTCGGCGTGCGCACCGAGATCAAGAACCTCAATTCCTTCTCCTTTGCCGAGAAGGCCGTTCGCTACGAGATCGAGCGGCAGACGGCGCTTCTTCTTGCGGGAGAGAGGATCGAAAGCGAGACGCGTCGCTACAACGAGGCAACGGGACGCACCGACCTCATGCGGCGCAAGGAGAGCTCCGAGGACTATCGCTTCCTGCCCGAGGTCAATCTGCCCGTGCTTCATCTTTTGCCCGAGGAGCTGGACCGCCTGCGCAAAACGCTTCCCGAGCTTCCACAGGAGCGTGAAGCGCGTATGTCAAAGACCTACGGCATCTCTCCCAACGATGCGGCCTTTCTTGCCGCCGACCCCGAGCTTTCCGCTTATTTTGAAGCGGCCGCCAAGCAAACGTCCTATCCCGTTCGCCTGTGCAACCTGCTTCTTTGCGAGCTTCTTCGCCACTGCCCGTCCGATCCCTTTTCCTCGCCCGTCCGCGCGGAGCGCTTTGCCGAGCTGACCGAGCTTTTGGGGGAGGGAAGCATCAACGGCACGACGGCGAAGACTTTGCTTGCCCGTATGCTGCACGAGGATCTTTCTCCTCGCCTTTGCGCCGAGGAGGAGGGACTTTTGCAGATCCGTGACCCCAAGGCCCTGACCGAGATGGCCGAAGCCGTCCTGCGTGAGAACGCGAGGGCGGTACGCGATTACCGAAGCGGCAAGACCGCGGCCCTGCGCGCCCTGCAAGGACGCCTGATGGCCAAGAGCGGCGGCCGCGCCGACCCTGTCCTTGGCGAGAGGCTCTTGCTCTCGCTGCTCTCCGCGTCCCCATCTGAAGAATAAAGGAGGAAGCCCTCATGAACGGTTTCTATTCGGCCCCCACTCCCGACAAGCGTCGGGAAAAGCACCTCGTGTTTCTTCTCATGATCCTCGGCATTCTGCTCTTTGCCCTTTCCGGGCTGCCCGGAATGCTCCTTCCCGGACTGTGGCAGCTCTTTGCCGTCGCGTCGCTCACTTTTGCGATCTACGTGCTTGCACTCTGCCTGCTCCGCCGCTACGTCTACGCGCTCGAGCCGCGGGAGAACGCCCCTGCCGAGGCACCCCTTGATTTTACGGTCACCGAGCTGCGCGGAAAGCGACGCACGGTGGTGGCACGCTTTTCCGTAGAGGATCTGCGCGAGATCCGTCCGATCACCGACGGCAACCGCCGCGCGGTCGCAAAGGAAATGCGCGGCAAGCGTTGCTTTGATTACAGCGGTGTGCTCTTTGCCGAGCCGACCGCATACATCGAGGCCGAGGTCTCGGGCGAGGCCGTGTTCGTCAAGATTTTGGCCGAGGAGCGCTTTCTTGGCGCGCTTTGCGCGATGAATAGCAAGAAATGTCCTTAAATCAACCATTTATGACTTGAAAGCAAGCAGGTATTGTCTTATAATAAGGGTAAAGGCTATGCCTTTTATCCAAAATGAAAAAGGAGAACGCAAAACATGTCTTTTCCGATTGCTTTACAGGTGTATTCCGTAAGACAGAATGCTGCGGCAAATCTCTACGCCACCCTCAAGGCCATCAAGAAGATGGGCTATGACGGCGTTGAGTTCGCCGGCCTTTACCACCACACCCCCGAGGAGGTGCGCGATATGTGTGCCGACATTGGCCTTACCCCGGTCTCGGCTCACGTTGCATACCCCGAGCTGCTGGCAGATCCGGAGGGCGTGCTTTCCAAGTACGTGACCATTGGCTGCAAGTACGTTGCGGTCCCGTATCTGGACGCCGAGGACCGTCCCTCGGGCGACCGCTTTGACGAGGTGATGAAGAACATCGCCCTGATCGGCAAGGCCGCTAATAAGCTGGGCATCACGCTCCTCTACCATAACCACGACTTTGAGTTCTACAAGCTGGGCGACAAATACGGACTGGACGTTCTTTACGAGACGGTTCCCGCAGACCTCTTGCAGACCGAGCTTGACGTTTGCTGGGTCAACATCGGCGGCGAGGATCCCGTGGAGTACCTCAAAAAGTACGTCGGCCGCGCTCCCGTTCTTCACCTGAAGGACTTTGTGGGCAGCAAGACCGAGAATATGTACGAGCTGATTGGCATCAAGTCGGACGGCAAGAAGGCAGATACACAGAAGTTTGAGCTTCGCCCCGTAGGCTCGGGTGTTCAGGATTTCCCTGCCATCATCGACATGGCGAAAACCGCGGGCACGGAGTGGCTCATTGTAGAGCAGGATAACCCCTCGATGGGACTTTCTCCGATGGAGTGCGCCGAGAAGAGCCGCGCATATCTCAAGTCCATCGGCTATTGATCATAAACACGATTTTAGGAGGATTTGAACATGGCATTGGATAAGGATTTGGACGCCTTTAAGGACGTCCAGGAAACAAAGACGGTCGACGCCACCAAGAAGCTGCGCATCGGCTTTATCGGATGCGGCTGGATTGCAGGCTCGCACATTCGTTCCTTCAAGAAGCAGCCCGACGTGGAGATCGTTGCAGGATGCGACCTGATCCCCGGCAAGGCAGCTGCCTTCTTTGAGAAGAACGGTGTTGAGGGTGTCAAGACCGATTACGCGTCTCACAAGGAGATGCTGGACGACGAGAGCCTCCAGCTCGACGCCGTTACCATCTGCACCTACAACCGTCAGCACGCAGGTCCCGCGATCTACGCGCTCAAGAAGGGCATCAACGTTCTTCTCGAGAAGCCCTTTACCGTTACGCTGGACGAGGCCGTTGAGGTCTGCCGCGCCGAGAAGGAGAGCGGAAAGCTTCTTTCCATCGGCTTCCAGCCCAGAATGGACGCCAACATGAAGATGATCAAGAAGATCGTCGAGTCGGGCGAGCTGGGCCGGATCTACTACATCCAGACCGGTGGCGGACGCCGCCAGGGCATTCCGTTCCCCTTCGGCACCACCTTTATCGAGGATGAGACCGCAGGCATCGGCGCACTGGGCGACATCGGCTGCTACTCTCTGGACATGGTGCTCAACGCCATCGGCTATCCGAAGCCGCTGACCGTTTCGGGCTACAAGTCTGCCTTCTTCGGTAAGGATCCGAGCTATCCGCCTTACGTCAAGGCAAAGCACCCCGAGTATGCCGAGAAGTTTGGCGTGGACGATTTTGCCGCAGCCTTCATTCGTCTTGAGGGCGGCATCATTCTGGACTTCCGCATCGCATGGGCAATGAACCTGGACACCCCCGGTGACACCATCATCATGGGCACCAAGGCAAGCCTGCGCATTCCTTCCACCGAGTGCTGGAACGGCTCCGTTGGCGGTCCGATGACTCTGTATCACAACGTTTGCGGCGAGCCCACCAAGACCGAGATCCCGATCATTCCCATGAAGGAGGACCTCTTCACGCTGAAGGTCCGCACCTTCCTGGATGCCATCAAGGAGGGCACCGAGGCTCCCGTTCCGTCCTCGCAGATCCTCTACAACCAGGCGATCATCGACGGTATCGCAAAGTCTGCCGCCGCAGGCCGCGAGATCGAGATCGAGATCCCCGAGATCTGATTGTTCCCCAAGCAAGCGAGAGGCCCTCACACCCGAGGGCCTCTTTTTTTGCCTCTTTTTTCGGCGAAAAAGATTGCGCTTTTTCGGAAAACGTGGTATAATAACAAGGATCAGCGCGAGAAGGAGGTGCGTAGAATGGGAAAATTTGACGGGATCCTGCTGTGCAGCGATCTGGACGGCACGCTGCTGAATCGCGACGGTGCCGTTTCCGCGGAGAATATCGAGGCGATCCGCCATTTTCAGCGCGAGGGAGGATTTTTCACCTTCGTGACGGGAAGAATGCCTTATTTTGCCGCGCATATTTACCAAAGAGTTGAGCCGAATGCGCCCTTCGGATGCATCAACGGCGGAGGGATCTACGATCACCGAGCAGGGAAGTACCTTTGGCGGCGGGAGCTGCCCGAGGAGGCGCTGACCCTCGCCGGGGAAACGATCAAGGCTTTTCCCGAGGTCGGCCTGCAGGTCAACACCTTCGATCGCATCTACTTCTGTCGGGAGAGCCCCGTCATGGAGGGCTTCCGCAGGATCACGGGAGTGCCAAACTGTCCGCGCCCCTTAGCGGAGATCCACGAGCCCATGGCCAAGATCGTCTTCGGCGAGCATGATCCTGCCGTCATGACGCGCCTGCAGATCTTCCTTACCGAGCATCCTGCGGCGAAGCAATTTGATTTTATCCATTCCGAGCAAATGCTCTACGAGATGCTGCCCAAGGGAGTCAGCAAGGGTATTCTTATCCAAAAGATGGCCGAGCTGCTTGGGATCGATCCGCGCAAAACGGTCGCGGTGGGCGATTATTACAACGACGTTCCCATGCTCCGCGAGGCGGCCCTGGGAGTTGCGGTCGCCAATGCTTGTCCTGCGGCAAGGGAGGCGGCCGACGCCATTACCGTCAGCAACGAGGAGCACGCCATCGCGGCAGTGATCCGCGATCTGGAGAGCGGAAAACTACCATTATATTAATAGGGAGGCCACACATGAATATCGGAATGAATATTTTTTATCCGATCCCGGTAAAGAAGCAGGTCGAGCTTTTTCACCGTTACGGTGTGAAGCGCACCTTCTGGTCCTCGGAGAAGCCGGAGTTTGAGGAGGATATGCGCCTGTTCCGCGAGAACGGGATCATCTGCGAGACGCTGCACGCGCCCTATCGGGGGATCAACTCCTTCTGGGGGGAGGACGAGGAGGCCGCGCAGGCCATGATGCTCCGCCTCAAGGATTGCATCGACAAGTGCGCACGCCATGAGATCCCCGTTGCCGTGGTGCATCTTTCCGGAGGGGATAATATGCCGCCGATCACCGAGAGAGGCGTAAGGTACTTCGAGAAGCTTTTCGATTATGCCGAGGAGAAGGGGATCAGGATTGCCCTTGAGAACCTCAAGTATCTGGAGAACCTTTCCTATTTTATGGATCGCTACAAGACGCCCGGCTTTTGCTGGGATTGCGGACATCAGTACTGCTTCATGCCCCAGACCGAGGTCATGGATCTGTACGGCGACCGACTGATCGCCCTGCATATTCACGACAATCGCTGTGGCGAGGGCACCGACGATCACCTGATCCCGTTCGACGGCAATATTCCCTTCGAGCAGGTTGCCCGTAAGATCGCCGAGAGCGGCTACGAGGGAACGCTGATGCTGGAGCTTGGCAAGTATTCCACCATCGACGGGGTCGTTGCCTATGCGGACACCGAGGACGAGGAGTACGTCCGCCGTGCCGCCGAGGGCGCGCGCCGCATTGCGGATATGGTGGAGGACTTCAAACGGGAGATTTGCGCAAGGAAAGCGTGATTTTGTACAGATTGTTGCTATTTTGCATAAGGATGTCATAGGGAATGTCGTAGTGAAACTGTGCAAGCATCCAAATTTCGAAAAATCCGAAAAAAATGAAAAAAATGCTTGACAAAAAAAGCAGATTGTGGTATTATTATAGGGCTCACCCCAATCGGGGTTGTCCGCATAACGAACATTTTTCAAGAAAAAGTAAAAAAAGACTTGACAAGATGGAGCGGATGTGGTATAATGAGCAAGTCGCCGCGAAAAGACGGCGGCACTGATCCTTGAAAATTGAACAACAAGAGAGAAGTACAAAGCATATAAAGTATGTGCGAACGGATCTCGAACAATTCTAAAATGAGAATACTACTCAAACAAAAGTAAAGTGCTAAGAGCAAAACTCGAAAGCGATTGAACC
>JAFWAA010000040.1 GCA_017507905.1 Clostridia bacterium
AACCACCGCATTACCTGCAACCTGTCATCCTGAGCGAAGTCGAAGTTTTGGAGAGGGAGTGAGCCGCAAGGCGACGATCCGATCCAAAACCGAGGAGCGCAAGCGACGAAGGGATCTCGTTTGGAGTTTTGCTATCCTTCCACATGATGTAACTTTCCTTACAGGAAGATAGCAAGATTTCAAGCGAGATCCCGCGCGTCCTGCGGACGTGCGCTTTTGCTTGCTCGTTACACTCGACCCGCAAAAGTTCGACTTCGGCTTCGCCTCCGCTCAGGATGACAGGTGAGGGGTTGTTCTGCGAGACATGGTCGCGCCGCATAATACCCCAACATCGTAGGGGCGAACTGTGTTCGCCCGTCCGAGATGGACTAACTTTAGCCTCCTTTTACACAAGGGAGATTTTTTGCGTTTTGATCGAGCGGTGCGGTGTTCACGATCCAAAAATCGGCTCAAAGCCGCGGTTGCGGCTTTGAGCCTTTTTTGTGGGTTGGTTATTCGGACTTGTCCTGATCCGCGTCGGGGGAGACGTCCTCCGCTTTGCGCGAGCGCTTTTTGGGCAGAACGCGGGGGAGGATCAGCGCCGCCCCTCCGGAAAGGAGAAGCACCGCCGCGCCAAGGCTGACCGCCAGGATCACGCCGTCGTCATCCGACGGGGAGGGCGCAGGCTCGGTCTCGGTCTCGGGATCGGTCTCGGGATCGGTTTCAGGGTCCGTCTCGGTCTCGGCCTCGGTCTCGGGATCGGTCTCGACGGGAGGGAGCTTGTCCACGGTCTCGGAGCGCGTCTCGCCGCAATCGAGGCAGGTGAACAGGCGCTCGCCCTCGGCCGTCTCGGTGGGCGGCAGGATTAGCTCGCCGCCGTCCCAGCGATGCCCCGTCGCATCGGTCTCGCCATCCGTGTACGTGTCGCCGCAAGTTGCGCAGGTGTGTGTCGTAAATCCACCTTCAGTGCAAGTGGGTTTGGTAACGACGGAGGAATAACTGTGTCCGAGCGCATCGGTTTCGTTATCCTTGTAGGAATGCTCACAAACCGAGCAGGTATGCGTCGTAAAGCCACCCTCGGTGCAGGCGGGCTCCGTCACGACGGAGGAATAACTGTGCCCGAGCGCGTCGGTTTCGCTATCCTTGTAAGAATGTCCACAAGTTGCGCACGTGTGCGTCGTGAAGCCACCCTCGGTGCAGGTGGGTTTGGTGACGACGGAGAAATAACTGTGTCCAAGCGCATCGGTCTCGCCGTCCGTGTACGTGTCACCGCAAGTTGCGCAGGTGTGCGTCGTAAAGCCGCCTTCGGTGCAAGTGGGCTTCGTGACCACGGAGGAATAGCTGTGTCCAAGCGCGTCGGTCTTGCTATCGGTGTACGTGTCACCGCAGGTTGCGCAGGTGTGTGTCGTAAATCCGCCTTCGGTGCAAGTCGGCTTGGTGACGACGGAGGAATACTTGTGCCCCAGTGCCTCGGTTTCGTCATCTTTGTAGGAATGTCCGCAAACCGAACACGTATGCGTCGTAAATCCGCCTTCGGTGCAGGTCGGCTTGGTGATTACGGAGGAATAGCTGTGCCCGAGCGCATCGGTCTCGCCGTCCGTGTAGGAATGTCCGCAAGTTGCGCAGGTATGCGTGGTAAATCCACCTTCCGTGCAAGTGGGTGTCGTCACCACGGACGAATACTTGTGCCCAAGTGCCTCGGTCTCGCTATCCTTGTAGGAATGTCCGCAAACCGAGCAGGTGTGCGTCGTGAAGCCACCCTCCGTGCAGGTCGGTTTCGTCACCACGGAGGAATAACTGTGTCCGAGCGCGTCGGTCTCGCTATCCGTGTAGGTGTCACCGCAAGTTGCACAGGTGTGCGTCGTGAAGCCGCCCTCGGTGCAAGTCGGCTTCGTTACCACGGAGGAATAGCTGTGTCCGAGTGCTTCGGTTTCGCTATCCGTGTACGTGTTACCGCACGCGCAGGTGTGCGTGGTAAATCCCTTCTCCGTGCAGGTGGGAGGCGTGACGGTTGCGGTGTGCGCGTGCGCCGTGACCCTTCCCTTTACGGTGACCGTGCGGCTCGTGTAGCCAAAGCGAATGGTGACGAGACAGGTGAACTCCGCTCCCATGCTCTTGGTGTCCCCCTCGGTGAAGGTGACGCTCTCCACCGCAAAATCCTCGGGGAGAAGGGCAAGCAGATGCAGGTACGCTCCCTCAGCGGTGCAGCCGCAAGGCAGGGAGAGCAGGCTCTCCTCAAGCTGCTTTGCCGCCGCGAGGGTGGGATCCTCGGCGTAGCCCTCGATCTCGGTGACTTCCAGGCTTCCGTTCTTCCTCCAGGACTCGACCGCCGCGAAAACCGCCTTTTGCGCGATCTCGGTATATTCCTTGGGCAGCCTGCCGATCGACTCGGTCACGCGAATGTCGGGAAGAACGTACCCCTCGGCACGAAGCGACTGCGGAAGGATGGTCTCGGCAAAGGTGAGGCCTGCGATGTAGCGGCCGATGTTGAAGGAGAGGTGTCCGCCGTCGCGCTGCAGACCGATCTGTGCGTCGGTGTTGAGGTTGAGATTTTTGTCGGCGTAGGCCGTGGTGTTGTAGGCCAGAAGGGCGAGGTAGGTGGTGCGCGCATTTTGCACCGAGAGACCTACGGGAATGACCGTTTCAAAGCGGTTTCCGCTCGCCTCTCCCGCAAAGTCCAGGACCACGGGAATGTAGGCCGCCATCTTTTGGTACGCGCTTAACACCGCGTTCATGGCGATGGCGGAGGTCTGCGCCCAGTGCATATAGAAATACGTGTCCGCCGCAGGCGCATGGGTGTGAATGTGATCCAGCATAAACTCGCCTGCCGTCTCCAAGGGATAGAACTTCTCGGCCGTGCCGTCGGGATAGGGAACGCCCTCCTTGCCCGTGCTCGGATTTACGCCATAGACCTGCAGGCTGACCACGTCCCAATCGGTCCAGGAGAGGGCCGAGGAGGAGGAGAAGGAGCCAAGCGAGCGCCAGATCTTGGTGTCGGAATCCATCACCTTAAAATAGTAGGACTTGGCGTCGGCCTCGGCCTGCGTGGCGTGCCAGTTGATGCCCTTGCCGCCGCTGATGATGGCGCCGACCGTTACCTTCACGTCCTCGCCGAGCATGGCCTGCAGAATAGTAAAGAGCTGACTGTCGGGCATTCCCTGCCCGCAGCAGGAGGCGTCCTCGGAGTAGCTGTTGCCGATGAGCAGGATCTTGAACTCGCCGTCCTCGAGCATCCATTCAAAGCCCTTGGCGGGAATGCTCTCTTGCTCGACGAGGATCTCGCCGCACGCGGAGCAATGCTTGCCTTCGGTGCGTCCGCTTCGGGAGGACGTGGGCAGGAGCGCGGGGTCTACCACCTCGCTGTGTCCCGTTGCCGCGACCTCGCTATCGGTGTAGGAATGTCCGCAAACCGAGCAGGTGTGGGTGGTAAATCCACCCTCGGTGCAGGTGGGCGGGGTGACGGTGGAGGTGTAGGTGTGGACGTGCGGTGCCGGGTAGGTGCGAATGTGTGCGGCCAGGATCTCGGCGATGCGCTCGTGTCCCTTTGCGTTGGGGTGCAGGCCGTCCGGCATATACTGCGTGCGTACGTCGGCACTCGAGGGATCAAGGCCAAATTCGGTGTGCAGATCGATCACGGTGACGCCGTACTTCTCACAAACCGTCTTGATCGCCTGCACGTAGTCGCCAAGCGTTGCGCCCACGCCGTTGGGAAGATGGTCATCCGTAAAGGCCGTTCCCAAAAGCTTGCTCGTGCCAAAGCCGTAGCGGTGCAGGGGCGTGACGAAGACGAGCTTGCTCGTGGGGTACTTCTCGGTCAGCGCGGAGACGATCACGTTCAGCGCGCCGAAGAAGGTGCCGTCGGTGCTGTCCTCGATCGAGCCGAGCGGCGTTTCGTGGCCGTAGTCGTTGGTTCCCATAAAGATGACGATCAGGTCGGCCTCGGGAATGCTTTGGTAGCGGTTGATCAGCGGCTGGTTGTTCCGGCCGTAATCCGAGGCGGCGCTGATGCAGGAGCCGCCAACGCCCATGGCCGTTACGTCGCCAAGCGAGAGCATCTCCTTCAGATACTGATAATACAGATGCGTGGTGCCCGTTCCCGCGGTAATGCTGTCGCCAACGAAGACGGCCGTCTTTCCGCCGAACTTGTTGGGATCGTAAGCGCCGCAAACGGTGCAGGCGCCGTTCGTATAGGAGTGCCCCGTAGCGTCCACGTAGGTGTCCACGTAGCTGTCCCCGCACGCGCAGGTGTGGGTGGTGTATCCCTTCTCCGTGCAGGTGGGAGGGGTAACGGTGGAGGTGTAGGAGTGGGTGTGTCCGTTCTCCAGGACCTCGACGTATTCCATCTTGCAATTGGAGAAGCCGTGGGAGTCGGTGCCCATATAGCCGAACACGAAATCCTTGCCCGAAAGCCAATCGGAGGTGCTTCCCCGACTCTCGGTTCCAACGTAGTATCCCGTCATCGGACCGATCTCCTCGCCGTCCACGTAGAGCCAGATCATGTTTGATCCGTCCTCGGCGATGCGGTTTTCCAGACGATAGGTGTGCGGAGCGGTCCAATCAATGCCGTGGTCGCCCAGCGCGATGCCGTAATTGTGGCTTCCCGTGGTCGTCTTCTCGCCCATGGCGATCAAGCCGTTTATGCTGCTCTTGAAGACGTAACGGGCATTGTACTCGGCGTTGACGTTGGTGCTGGTGAAGATCCGCGCGCCGTTGCCGCCGGTGTTCTGGAACGTGCCCTCGCTCCGCCACTCCAGGATCCAGGGGCGGTCATGGCTCAGAACCACGGGCGTGCCGAGGGCATAGCAGGTCTTGTCAAGGACGCCGTCCTCGGTGCTTCCCGCGAGCTTGGTCAGCGCGTTCTCGGTCTCGCCGACGCTGACAAGGTCGGTGCCGTCAAACGCGAAGCGGTAGTCCTGCGGCTCGTGAATGCTTTTTGCGGTGATGACCACGTCACCCGTGACCGCGGGGATCGAGACCACGCCGTTTGCATAATACGCGGCGGTGACGTTCTCGCCGCCCATCGTGACCGAGACCTCCAGACGGTCGAGCGCGGTCAGCCTTGCCGTGAAGGCCGAGCCGCTTAGCACGAGCTTGTCGGTGCCGTAATCCGCCTTGACGTCGGTCAACGCGAAGGAAACGGTGTGCGCATCAACGGCATACGGCGTTTGGGCGAGGATCGCGCCCTTTACCGCCTCGCTGATCACGTCCATGCCGAGGCGGTTGGGGTGCAGACGGCCGTCGCCGATGTATTCGGGAGCGTTCAGCGTGGAATACAGATCCACGACCGTGACGTCGAATACCGCGCAAACGGCATCGATGGAGGCGTTCAGCTCCTCCATGAGTGCGGTGTCGGCGGCACTCTGTCCGATGCGCGGAAAATGGTTGAACATATAGATCTCGGCGTTCGGATAGCGCTTGGTGATCTTGTCCAGCATGATCGCCGTGGCCTCCATCGTGGTGGTGGGGGTGGCGTAGCCGCTTTCCGTGATCAACGCGGCGTAATCGATATTGGCCGTTCCCAGCGTGGCCTTTCCGTAGCTGAAATCGTTAAAGCCCATCTGGATCACGATGACGTCGGGATCCTCTCCTGCGTTTTCTCCGGTGTCGTCGTGCAGTCTGACGCAGCGGTCCACGTAAGCGCCGACCGTGCCTGCGCGCTCCAGCAGAATGGCACTGCCCGACCAGGAGTTATTGACGAGCAGGCGAAGCTCGAGATCGCTCGCGACCTGCATCCACCAGGTGTCGGACAGGCCGACCTCGGGGATCGTGGAGTTTGGATAGTATTTTGCGTTGCTTCCAATGGTCGAGTTGGAATGCTCCGCGCCCTCTCCGTTGGAGACGCCTGCATAGGTGGAAATGCTTGCTCCAAGGATCGAAAGGGTCTTTCCTTCAAGAGGAGCAACGGCCGAGCAGACGGTGCAAATGCCCTTTTTGTAGCTATGCCCGCAGTCCGCCACGGTGCGGTCGGTGTAGGAGTAGCCCTCGAGGAGGTATTCGGCGAGCGCCTCGGCCAGGAGCGCGTGCCCCTTGGCGTTGACGTGTACGCCGTCGCCGCCCGTCTCGCCTACGTTGGTGTCCTCCGCTCCATGGTAATAAATGCCGCTGTATTGGTTGGCGTCGAAGACGGGAATGCCGTACTCCGCGCAGACCTCGAGGATCGCCGTGCAAAGCTGACGAAGCGTGTAGCCCTGCTGATTGACCTTGTCCTGCGACCAGTCGTTTCGTCCTCCCGTGACGGGATCCCAGGAGGCGATCAGGGGCGTGACGAAGACGAATTCCGTCTCTGCGTAAGCCTGCTCCTTGCGAAGGGCCTCGATCTTCTCGCACCATGCGCGCACGGCGCCGTAGACCGTGGCGGAGTCCTCGCTTCCCTGTTCGCCAAGGCGGTAGGCGTCTCCCTGTGCGACGTACCAATCGTTGATGCCCATCATGATCGTGACGAGCGCCGTTCCGCTTGGGAGGTTATTCAGCTTTTCGATGTTGCAGGTACGGGGTCCGCCCGTGCAAAGCACGGTTCCGCTTGCGCCGCGGTTGACGGTGCTCGCGCCCAGAAGATCGGCAAGAAGGGTGACGTAATCCTCGGCTCCGACCGTGGTTCCGACGCCCGCCGTGATGCTGTCACCGATGCAGACGATGGTCTTGCCCGCATAGAAATCCGCGGGACGGGGATCGGAAATCTGGATCTTCGATGCATCGCCCGAGACGCGCGTGTCGCGCGTTTGGACCTCGCCGCAGACCGTGCAGCTGCGCAGGTCCTGCCCCTCCTTGTCACAGCTCGGCGCCGTGCCCTCGGCCCACGGGGTGAAGGTGTGCTCCCGATCGAGGAGGTAGATCTCCCACTCGTCGGAGCCCGTCCACATGGCGATGTTAATGGCGACCGTGCCCTCGGGGGCGATCAAATATCCGCCGTTCTTGGTAAATTCGGCATAGGTCTCGGCGGGGCTGAGCGTTTTGGCGATGCCATACGTGCTGAAGAAGGTCGTGCGAATGCCGTTTGACGAGGCGTGTCCGTTTGTTCCTGCCTTTCCAAAGGAGGAGGCGAAGATCCGCTCACCCTCGATAACCGGGAAGGTGACGGAATACACTTTCCCGGAGGAGTGCACCGTCCAGCCGGTGGCGGAATAGTATTCCTTGTTGTGCGCGAGGAGCGCCCACAGGTTACTTCCCGGGCAGAGCTGCTCGGGAAGCGCCTGAAGCTGCTCGGCATAGATCAGCTGCTTTTCTCCCTCGGCGATGATCACGACCTCACCCGTGACCGCGGGGATCGAGACCACGCCGTCGGCATAGCAAGAGGCCGTGATATCCGCGCCGCCCATAGTGACGGTTACCGTCACGTTTTTGCCGGTGATGCTTACAACAAAAGGCTTTCCGTGCGAGACGCCCTTGTAATGTCCCATCGAGCTTGCGGCATGGGTGAGCGTGTGCTTGACAGAATGCACCACGTTCTCTCCTGCGGAGAGTCGGCATTCATTCAAGAGCAGATCGAGAACCGCATCCGAGATGTAATCCATTCCCTTGGCGTTGGGGTGAATGCCGTCGGGCAGGTCGGCGGTGGTAATGCCGCACTCGCGCAGATCCACGCACGGAACGTGATAATGCTCGCAAATTGCGGACAGGATCGCGTTACCCTGCGCCAGCTTTTCATTGGAATAGTAAGAGGTCGTGTAGGTTGGCAGTAAGCAGACGATCTCGGCGTCCGGATAATAATACTTGAGGCGCAACAGCGTGTGCACGTATCCCTCGGCGAGGTTGTCCCATTTTTTGGTCGTCAGATCCGCCTCGGTCGGGGCGCTCTCGGGAGAAAACGTGCCGATCTTGCTTACGTGAGCCAGATCGTTGGTTCCGCCAAAGAAGAGGATCACGTCGGGCGTGCCGTTTGCGCCGAGGTTTTGAATGCGCGTCAGGTTTGCCATGGAGGCGTTTTCGCCGGTCGTTCCCGTTGAGACCGGAGCTGCGCCGCAGACCGTTGCGCCGCGCCAGCTATCATTGATTCCAAGCTTTGCGCCAAGGGCGTGGATCACCTGCATCCACCAGGTCTCGTTGACGTCGGTGAGCAGATTGTCCTGCGGATAACGAGGCAAATGCTCCAGATTGAAGCCGTCCGCCACGGGAATGTAGCCCTTGAAGGTAGAAATGCTATCTCCCAGAATGGAGATCACCTTGCCCTGATACGCCTCGGCGTTCGGGTGCTTTGCGCCGCACGCGGTGCAGACGCCGCCAACGTAGGTGTGGGTGTGTCCTGCTTCCCAAACCGAGAAATATTCCAGCTTGCAGTTGTTGATCGCACGGGTGGTCGTTCCCATATAGCCAAAGGCAAAATCGCGGCCCGAAACCCAATCCGAGGTGGTGTTTGTATCCTGCTTGCTTCCAATATAGTATTGGTTCATCGGCCCGATCTCTTTGCCGTCGATATACAGGTAGACCATGTTGCCCTGCCCGTCTATGCGATTTTCCAGGCGGTAGACGTGCCGTGCGGTCAGGTCAAGCGCGAGATCCTTTGTGGGAATGCCGTAATTGTTGTATTGCGTTCCGTCATAAGAGCCGAGGGCGAGCAAGCCGTGATCGGTGGAGGAGCGGAAAAGGAAGGCCGAATCCGTGACCTTGATCGCGGAAGAGCTTGCCAAAAGGGTGGCGTCCCAATTTCCCGAGACGGCCCACTCTACCGTCCAGGGCTGATCGTGGTAGAGGTAGATCTGCTCGGCGAGCGAGGCGATGACGTTGGTAAATACGCCGTCTGCGATGCTGCCCTGCTCCAGTGTCACGGCATTGTCGGAAAAGCCGTTCGCGGAGAGTGAAGCGAACGCGTTGCCGTCAAGCTCCCAACGGAAGCTCTTGGGCGCGCGGCGGATCTCTACGCTGACGTCGCCCGTGACGCTTGCAATTTGGATCTCACCGCCCACACAGCATTGGTCGGTGACGTCCTTTCCGCCCATGGTGACGGTCAGACGCTCCCCTTCCTTGAGTGAGACGGTTGCGCGATAGGACCTGCCAAGCAAAACGGCCTGCTCCTTGACGGCGCCGCTCTTGGTAGTGACGTGGCAGATCTGCGCCTCCTGTCCCAGCATCACCGAGAGAAGCTCGTTTGTGATCTGATCCATGCCGAGCGCGTTGGGGTGGGCGCGCTTGTCGCCCATATATCGGTCAAACAACTCGACCTCCTTGGGGATCGCCTGTTCAAGATCCACGATCGGGAAGCCAAACGCGTTTGCGATCTGTTGCAGCTGTGCCGAGTATTCGGTCGGCTGTCCTGCATCGGGGTAGCTGTCACCCGTGTAATCAATTTCACGCCTTGCCGTGGAGGTCATGCAATAGATCTGCGCATCGGGGTAGCGTTGCGTGATCTTGTGGAGCATAATGGCATACGCCTCACACGTCGTTGTGGGTGTGGCATAGGTAAACGTGCCGTCGCCACGGCTGATGATCAACGCGTCAAGATCCACGTCGGCGGCCTTGCCGAAGGTGTCCTTATAATACGCAAAATCGTTGCAGCCGATATAGACCCAGATCACGTCGGGCTCCTCGCCCGTGCGGTCGTTGTGCAGATTGATCGCGCGGTCGCCGTAGGCTACTGAGGCGGCTCCCTTTCTCGGCGCGAGTACGCAAGAGCCGCTCCAGGAATTGTTGACCAGCAGCTGCATATCCAGTGCATCGGCCGCTTGCTGCCACCAGGTGTCCTTGAGGTATACACCGTGCTTGCCCTCGGTGTAGTATACGTCGTTGTTGCCGATGGTGGAGTTGTCATCGGTGTTGTTGGACACGCCCGCGTAAGTGGACGCACTGTGACTGAGAATGGATACCTTCTTGCCGCCAAAATCCTCGGCGTTTGGGTGCTTTGCACCGCACGCGGTGCAGACGCCGTCAACGTAGGTGTGGGTGTGGTCGACAACCGTATACGTGACGCTGCCGGGGGTGCCGTGGACGGGGGTGTAGGTTGCGGTGATGGTGACGTCGTCCAATTCACGCAGAAGGGACGTGTCCACTGTGCCAAACGTATTGACGTCCGTGGCGATCACGTGATGGGTGACGTCCAGATCTCCACTCTTGACTTGAAGCTTCAGCGTACCTGCTGCGCTTCCGCAGGCGGGGCGGAAGGTCAGGTTTTCAGTCATGCTCTCAATATTGATGACGGCCGTTTTTCCAAGCGGTCGGAGCGTTTCGGCGTCTGCCTTGCCCGACGTGTCGCCCTGCACGATGGCGGCCTGCTCTCCGTGCAACGCATGATACATATGGTAAGCTGCGTCAGCGCCGATGATGGCATAGCCAAACTTGCCGTAATGGCACTTGTTGTTGGAGCCATAGAGCGTCTTCATGCTTGTGGTCAGAATGCCGTTTTTGACGGTCGCCGCGTTTCCGTAGGAATCGTTGTGGCTTTCCGTCTGCCCGTATTGCTCCATTAAAGTAATGTAGCGACTGATGTCCACGGAGTGCTCGGCCGTTGCCGTTCCCGTCCAGTTCTCCGTGATCGTTGTGGCCATATACATATCCGGATAGGTATTGACCATATGGATCTGCGCGGCAAGAGATCCCGTGTAGGAAAGATCCTCGTGGTCTTCCCCATTGAGATTTACGCCCTTGCGGACGCGGAAAAAGGCCATGTATTCTGCCCCGGCGTCCTTGAGGTCGCCCCACATCGCCAGGAAAAGCTTGGTGTAGGCTTCGGGTGCCATGGCAACGTCGGACTCGCCCTGCAGCCAGTACACACCGCAATTCTCGATCTCGTACAGCGCGCTGTTCTGCTCGTAGTAAGAGATGCAGTTGCGGAGCATAGTCGCCGTGCCGTCCGTTCCGGAGGTGTCCGTCTCGGAGGCGGCCCATTTGGTGATCGACTGGCCGTTTTTGCTGGTGATCCCCTCCTGCCAAACCATCACGTTTTTGACCGGATCGCCTGCGGCAACGCTCTGTGCATAAAGCTCTGCCAGGAGCGGCGTGTGAAAGCCCATGGAGGGCTGGGTGTAGTCCACCGGCGCCGTTGCGGCCGTTCCCTGCCCGTTGCCCCACCAATACGCCGTTCCTGCGGGGCAGGTGACGTCGGAGGTTGCATTGGCAAAGTGATTTCCGGCGTTGCTCTGTCCCATAATGACGACGATATTGACCTTTGCCTTCTTTACCGTCACCTCGTACACCTCTCCGTCGATGCGGACCGAGGCCGTGCCGATGCCGGTGGCGATCAGCGTGTCGCCCTCCAGCGTGACGACGGCGGCGTCGGGGGTCCCTTCCTCTACGCCGTAGCCGACCAGATACGAGGTCGGCTCTCCTGCGTCCAGGATCTCGACCGTCTTGCCCGTGACGTCGTAGCGATCGTCATAGCGCAATTCGATCCCCTCCGTCCCGTCTGTTGCGAGGATCGAGAGCGAAAGCGCGGCCGCAAGTCCCAAAACCAGAACGGCCGCAAAAAGGAACCGACGTCCCCAACTCTTTTTCTTGTGTAAAGCCTTTGTCATGTTGTCATCCACTTCCCTTGCGTTTGCTTTTTTTCCTGCGCGAAAAGGGTTTTTCGCCCTTGCGTTTGCTTTTTTCCTGCGCGAAAAGGGTTTTTCACCCCTCGCGTTTGCTTTTTCCCTGCGCGAAAAAGTTTTTTCGCCCTTGCGCGCCCTTCCAAAGTCAACCTTTTTCAATATAGTTTCATTATAAGTTTATTATATTATTATAGCACGCGCGGGAAAAATAGTCAACCGAAAGATGCCCTCGGAGCGGATTTTTTCGATGGCGTGCGCGTCTTGGCGGCGCTTTCCTCCCCTCTTTTTTCGCGATCCGCCCTTTTTCGTCCGCGTTCTTTATATTAAGGAAGAAAAACCGCCCAAAACCCGAAAAAAATTGAAAAAAGGGTATTGACACGCCACCCTTTTTGTGCTATAATAACTCTACCTCTGTCAAAGGGCTTTTTCTTTGTGCGCTTTTTTACCGCACAAATCGCCGCTCCAAGCGCCACCCAAACGGGTTGGACGGCGCCTTTCAGAGGGAGGTACACGGATCCCCGCTCGCCGCGGAGATCAAAAAATTTCACATAGGAGGTGCCGCTAAATGGCGAATGACGCACGCGTCAAGATTACTCTGGCCTGCACGGAATGCAAGCAGAGAAATTACGACACAAAGAAAAACAAGAAGAATGACCCGGACAGACTGGAGCTCATGAAGTATTGCAAGCATTGCCGCAAGCATACGATGCACAAGGAAACGAAGTAATTTAAGAAAGGAATCAATCGATTTATGAAAACAGGAACTCTGTTGAGAAGATGGTCGGCAGCGCTGATCGCTGTCCTCCTGATGATTTCCCTCTTTGCGATTCCTGCGTTTGCTGAAGGCGAGAACACTGTCGAGAGTGATACCACCGTTGAGAGTGATACCACCGCCGAGAGTGAGACCACTGCCGAAAGCGAGACCACCGCTGAGACCGGATCCGGTTCGAATAAGAACGAGGAAGAAAAGAAGGGTCTCTCCACCGGTGCGATCGTTGGCATCGTGATCGGTGCCGTTGTGGTGATTGCAGGCGTGATCCTTTGCATCAAGTTCCGCGAGAAGCTGGCAAAGGCTTTCCGCGTGTATAAGAGCGAATGCAAGAAGATCGTTTGGCTGTCCTGGGACCAGACCAAGAAGAACACGCTCATCGTTATCGTAGTTCTCGTGATCGTTGCTGCGGTCATCGTGGTTCTGGATTACCTGCTGCAGGGTGCTTTCCTGGGCTTCTTCAAGCTCTTCCAGTAAGGCCTTATCATGAGTGATATCAACGAGATGAACGTTGGCCCGAGATGGTATGTGGCGCACACCTATTCCGGCTACGAAAACAAGGTCAAAGCAAATCTGGAGAAAATCATCGAAAACCGCGGACTCGGACATCTCATCTTTGACATCCGCATTCCAGTGGAGACCGTGATCGAAAAGAACGGTGACACCGAAAAGGAGGTCGAGCTCAAGCTCTTCCCCTGCTACGTTTACGTCAAGATGGTCATGACCGAAGAGAGCTGGCATGCCGTCCGCAACATTACCGGAGTGACCGGCTTTGTCGGCCCCGGATCCCGCCCCACTCCTCTGACCGACGAGGAGGTTGCCGCACTCTCCATCGAGCAGGCAACCGAGGTCAAGCTGGCCTTCTCGGTTGGTGACGAGGTCAACGTGATCGGCGGACTGTTCGAAGGATTTTCGGGCGTCGTTCAGGCGATCTCCGAGGATCTCAAGAGCGTTACCGTCCTGGTCAAGCGCGGCAATCGCGATATGCCGGTTGAGCTGGACAGCGCAGACGTCTCCCTGGCGTCCGCAAACAACTGATTCTCGCAACAAGCGTTGCGCGTGGGAGGAAGAAAATTTTAACTTGCATTCTTCCGCAAAAAACCACATTGAGAGGATTTTGAATTATGGCAAAGAAAATTTTGGGTTATATCAAGCTGCAGTTGCCCGCCGGAAAGGCAACCCCCCAGCCCCCTGTAGGTCCGGCACTCGGTCAGTACGGCGTTGCTATCCCCGTATTCACCAAGGAGTTCAACGAGAGAACCAAGAATGACATCGGTCTGATCATTCCCGTTGTCATCACCGTTTACGCAGACCGCTCCTTCACCTTCATCACCAAGACTCCTCCCGCTCCCGTTCTGATCAAGAAGGCAGCAGGCATCGAGTCCGGCTCCGCTGTGCCGAACAAGACCAAGGTCGCAAAGCTGACCAAGGATCAGGTTCGCACCATCGCCGAGACCAAGATGAAGGATCTGAATGCCGGCAGCATTGAGGCTGCTATGAGCATGGTCGCCGGAACCGCTCGCTCCATGGGCGTTACCGTCGAGGACTAAGGAGGGCAACGAAAATGGCTAAATTTGGTAAGAAGTATGCAGACAGCGTAAAGCTGATCGAGAAATCCAGACTCTATGATCCCGCAGAGGCAATGGCACTCGTTTGCCAGACCTCCAAGGCAAAGTTCGACGAGACCATCGAGGTTCACGTTCGTCTTGGCGTTGACTCCCGTCACGCAGACCAGCAGGTCCGCGGTGCCGTTGTTCTTCCCAACGGAACCGGTAAGACCGTTAAGACCCTGGTATTCGCCAAGGGCGACAACGTGCAGAAGGCTCTGGACGCCGGCGCTGATTACGTTGGCGGTGCTGAGTACGCCGAGAAGATCCAGAAGGAAAACTGGTTCGACTTTGACGTCGTTATCGCTTCCCCCGACATGATGGCTGTGATCGGCCGTCTGGGTAAGGTTCTGGGTCCCAAGGGCCTGATGCCTTCTCCCAAGGCAGGAACCGTCACCCCCGACGTTGCCCGTGCTGTTACCGAGGCTAAGGCCGGTAAGATCGAGTACCGTCTGGACAAGACCAACATCATTCACTGCCCCATCGGCAAGGCTTCCTTCGGCGAGGAGAAGATCAAGGAGAACTTTGACACTCTGCTCTCCGCCATCATCAAGGCAAAGCCGGCTGCTGCAAAGGGCCAGTATATCAAGAGCTGCGTCGTGGCTTCCACGATGGGCCCCGGCATCAAGGTTAACCAGGCAAAGCTTGGCTAATTGAGCCGCACGAACGCACGCGGGAAGTCCCACGGGACCCCGTGTGCGTTTTTTTCTCTTTTTTGGGAAAACCGTGTAACCGTTTGACCAAAACGGCGACTATACGGATAGAGGGCGCCGAGCGCCGCGACCGTGACCGAAAACGGGAAGGAGGGAAAAGGAAAACCGTGAAGATCAAAGAAAGCTGGAAGAAGAAGCTGCGCGTCTGGCGCAAGCTGATCTTCAACTGGCGTTTTCTCGTTTGCTTTGGACTTGCCTGGATGATCACCAACGGCTGGTCCTACCTGCTCTTTGGCCTGGGACTTCTGCTCGAAAACGCCTGGATGACGGGCGTCGGCGGCGCCTACATGGCCTTCCTCTGGCTTCCCGTCTCGCCCGAAAAGATCGCCACGCTGGCCATCTGCCTTTTCCTCGTGCGCATTCTTTTCCCCAAACACAACCGACGGATCCGCGCCGAAGTCGAGCTTGCCTCCTCCGTCGGCGAGCCCCCCTCCGATGCCTCGGGGGATTAAGGACGGTTTTTTGTGGGGGACGCGATTTTTTGTGGGGGACTTTTTGGAAAAAGTCCCCCACACCCCCCAAAAACTCCCCAACAAAAAGGATTGCTACCCTCGGAAGGAAGTGCGAACAACGCGCTTCCTTTTTCTATGCTTTCAAGGGGAGTTTTCGTGTACCCGTACTGCAATACAGATTCTGGTCTCTGCCTCTCCCGCTCGTGGACTTCTTCGAAGCCTCGCCCTACGGATTGTTGGCGAATAGAGGGGGTCAACTTTAGCCTCCCTTGTGTAAAGGGAGGTGGCTCGCGAAGCGAGACGGAGGGATTGTAAAAGGCGAAACATTGTGGCAAAACAATCCCTCACCGCCTACGGCGGAGCTCCCTTTACACAAGGGAGCCTTTTTTAGTTGCTCTCGGTCGGGCGAACAATGTTCGCCCCTACGGCGTTGAAATTTTATGCGGTGAAAATTCCACGGACCGTCGGGACGCCAGTCCCTACACAGGATTGTTTTGCTTTGAAACGCCTCATCCACCGCACAAAAAGCAAACCTCGTTACCTCCGCTTTTTCTTTTGCCCATGTAGGCCCAAAAGAAAAAGCTTGGCAAAAAGAAAACGGCCGTGGGAGAGTTTCGCGCGTTGCGACGCGCGAGGAGGGCTACGCGCCCTCCACCTGCGCCCACTGGCGTGGGGGCTGCAAAGTGCTATCGCACGTCGCATAGCCGCTGCGTGCTGTGCGCTTTTACTCCCTCGCCACCATTCGCCAACACCCCGTAGGGCGAGGCTTCGAAGAAGTCCACGAGCGAGCGGGGCACAAACTAAAATCTGTACCGCATAAACACCGAACAAAAACTCCCCTTTGCTACACAAAAAAAGGAAGCACGTTGTTCGCACTTCCTTCCATGGGTAGCAATCCTATTTTTTGGGGAGTTTTGGGGGAGCTCGAGGGGACTTTTTCAAAAGTCCCCTCGAATAAACCCATCACGTCCTCTAACCCCGCGTCTTAAACCCTGATCAATGAAGAACGAAGACCGAGGCCGAGCAGGGAGGGAGAGAGGAGGGGGCGGGGGCATCGGTGAGGGCGTCCGTGCAGCGAGAGTGGTCGGGGATCGGGAAGGGCTCGTGCCCGACGTTTACCACGACGAGCAGGCGTTCGCCGTCTCCTTCCCGAAGGAAGGCAAAGGCGTGCGCGCTTTGCGAGACGAAACGGAAATCCCCCGCACGGAGCGCAGGATGCGTGCGGCGAAGCTCGCCAAGCGCGCGGTAGTGCGCAAGGAGCGTCTCGTCCTCGCGTCCCCACGGGAAGGGCATACGGCAGAAGGGATCGCGATAGCCCTCAAGCCCTGCCTCGTCGCCGTAGTAGAGCGAGGGAACGCCGTAGACCGTGTATTGCAGAAGCGAGCCGATTTTGAGCAGCGTGACCGCTTTTTCGCGTTGCGCAGGCGTAAGACGCTTGGCGGCAAGCTCGGCGTTTCGGCATCCGTCCCCTGCCCCAACGCCCGCGCCAAGCACGGTCAGAATGCGCTCGGTGTCGTGCGTGCCCAGAAGGTTCATCAGGCAGTCGGCGGCCGCTTTGGGATAGGAGGAATAGATCTCGGTGAGCGTGTGGCAAAAATCGGTGGCGTTGCCCTCGGTCAGAAGCGAAAGCACCGCGTTGCGGAAGGGATAATTCATGACGCTGTCCAGCTGACGTCCGCCAAAGTAGCGGCGCCGAGCGCCGTAGGCCATCTTGTCGGCGGCATTCTCCCAGACCTCGCCGAGGATCAGCGCGTCGGGGTTGGCTTTTTTTACCGCGTCACGCAATTCGTCCAGAAAAACGTCAGGCAGCTCGTCGGCCACGTCCAGGCGCCATCCGTCCGCGCCCGCGCGGATCCAGCGCTGCGCGATCCCGCCCTCCCCCGTGAAATAGCGGCGGCAGACGGGGTCCTGCTGGTTGAGACGGGGCAGGATCCGAATGCCCCACCAGGCGGCGTACTCCTGCGGCCAGGCGTCAAAGGTATACCAGTTGGCGTAGGGGCTGTCCTTGGATTGGCAGGCGCCTGCCTCGGCGTAACGCCCGTAGCGGTTAAAATAGCGGCTGTCGTCGCCCGTGTGATTGAACACGCCGTCGAGCAGGATCTTCATGCCGCGCGCGTGCGCCTCCTTGACCAGATGGGCAAAGGCGGCGTCGCCGCCAAGCAGGGCGTCCACACGCTCGTAGTTGCCCGTGTCGTAGCGGTGGTTGGAGTAAGCCTCAAAGATGGGGTTAAGATACAGCACGGTGACGCCGAGCGACTGCAGATAGTCCAGCTTTTGCCCAACGCCCCAGAGGTTGCCCCCGAAAAAGACGTTGTTGGAAAGCGGCGCGCCCGCCTCGGACGCGTACTGCGGAATGCCGTTTTCCCAATCCTCGTTCAGCACGGCGTCCTCGCGCAGCGTGACCTCGCCCTCGCCGCGGAAAAAGCGGTCGGGGAAGATCTGGTACATCGTGCCGCCGCGAAACCACTCGGGCGTGCGGAACTCCGCCTCGTGGATCAGCAGGCGAAAGCGCGTCCCGCTCTCGGCGGAAAGCGAGAAGGAAACGTTGTCGATGCTATCGGTAAACAGCGTATCCCAGCCGCGCAGAAAGAGCAGCTCGTAAAAGAACAGGCCGCCGAGGGGAGAGGGGCAAAGCGCTCCCGTATCCAGCTCCAGCGCGTACTCGTCCTTACCTTTCGCGGTGCGAAGGAAGGAAAAGGGCAGGTCGCGAGCCTCTCCCCCGTCGGGAGAGATGCGCAGCACCACCGCCCCCACGCCCATGCGGCGCGGAACGCGCGCCAAAAAGCGAAGGCGCGTGCCGAGCGGAAATGCTCCCGCGCGGTCGCTCGCCTTGCCGTCGGCCCACTTATGCAGTTTGATCTCGGCGCCCTGCTCGATCAGCGCGCGGTTCTTGAGAAGCATATGGCGTCTCCTTTATGTCCATGCGCAAAGTGCGCATATTTCTTCAAAATTAAGGGTGAAAAGCAGAAAAAACATGAGCATTATGCGCAAACGCACGCAAGCAGAGGATCTTCCTTGCCTGCGTACGTCTTGCGCGTTTTTTCGTTTTTCTTCCGCGAAAAGGCGCTTTCGGCCTTTTTTGGGGAAGGACGGCTCGGGTCAACTCGTGACCTTTTTGAGGTTCCAGATGCGCTGGGCGTATTCCTCGATGCTGCGGTCGGCGGCAAAATGTCCTGCGGCGGCAATATTGAGCAGGGACATTCTGTTCCATCTCTCCTTGTCGGCGTAGGCGCGGATCATTTCCTCGTGCGTTGCGCGGTAGGACTCGAAGTCCGCAAGGCACATATAGGGGTCGGCCACGCCCTGGCCGCCCAGCAGGTAAGCCGCGATGTCGGCAAAGGACTCACCTGCAAAGCCGTAGGTCAGATAGTTGACCACGCGCGCCAGGCGCTCGTTTGCGGTGTAGTAATTGGTGGAGCGATAGCCCTCCAGCCAAAGGGCGTCCACCTCCTCGGCGGTCAGACCGAAGATGAACATATTCTCCGCTCCTGCCTTGGCAAGCATCTCCACGTTTGCGCCGTCCAGCGTGCCGATGGTGAGCGCGCCGTTGATCATCAGCTTCATGCAGCCCGTGCCGCTGGCCTCCTTGCCTGCCAGCGAGATCTGCTCGCTGATCTCGGCAGAGGGAATAAGGGCCTCGGCCATGCTGACGTTGTAGTCCTCGAGGAAGACGAGATTGATCTTCTCGCGGATGTGCGGATTTTGCTCGATGTCCTTGCTGATCATGCAGAGCAGCTTGATGATGCGCTTGGCCATGTCGTAGCCAGGGGCGGCCTTGGCGCCGAAGAGGAACGTCTGGGGCTGCAGATCGAGGTTGGGATTTTCCTTGAGGTCAAGATACAGACCGATCACGTTGAGGGCGTTGAGCAGCTGCCGCTTGTACTCGTGCAGACGCTTGATCTGCACGTCAAAGACCGAGTGCGTATCCAGCTTTTTGCCCGTTTTGCGAAAGACCAGGTCGGCAAAGCGGATCTTGTTCTCGTGCTTGATGGCTCTCAGGCGCTCGAGCACGGCCTTGTCGTCGGCAAACTTAGAAAGGTCCGCAAGGCGCTCGGGCTCGTGGCGGTAGGCAGGTCCGATGCAATCCTCAATGAGGCCTGCCAGAGCGGGGTTGGAATAGCAGAGCCAGCGGCGGTGTGCCACGCCGTTGGTGACGTTGTCAAACTTTTGGGGATAGAGGCGGTAGAACTCCTTGAAGGTGGAGTCCTTGAGAATGCGGGAGTGCAGCTGGGATACGCCGTTGACGTGGTGCGAGGCGATGACCGAAAGGTTGGCCATGCGCACCTGCCCGTAGGCGATCACGCACATCTTGGAGATGCGGTCCCAGCTTCCTGGGGCGGCACGCCACGCCTCGGCGCAGAAGCGCTCGTTGATCTCCTTGAGAATGGTGTAGATGCGGGGGAGCTTGAGGCGGAAGAGATCCTCGTTCCAGGTCTCGAGCGCCTCGGGCATAACGGTGTGGTTGGTGTAGGAGACGGTACGGGTGACGATATCCCAGGCCTGCTCCCAGGAGAAGAAATAATCGTCCACCAGAATGCGCATCAGCTCGGGAATGCAGAGCGCGGGATGCGTGTCGTTGATGTGAATGGCGACCTTCTCGTGCAGATTGTCCAGACGTCCGTAGACCGCCATGTGGTCGCGGACGATGCTCTGCACCGAGGCAGACACCAGGAAATACTGCTGCGACAGGCGCAAAAGCTTGCCCTCGGTGTGGTTGTCGGAGGGATAGAGCACCTTGGAGATGATCTCGGCGTGGGTGCTTTCCTCAAGCGCACGGGTGTACTGTCCCTGCGTGAACAGGCTCATGTTGAAGTTCTGAATGTCTCTTGCCTTCCACAGACGGAGCTGGCTGACGGCGGTGCTGTCCGCGCCCGAGATCATCATGTCGTAGGGAACGGCCTCGATCTCCTCGGCGTCCTCGTAGATGATGGCGCACTGGCCATCCTCACGCCACTCCTCTCGGACGCGGCCGCCAAAGCGGACCTTGTAGATGCGGTCGG
>JAFWAA010000041.1 GCA_017507905.1 Clostridia bacterium
GATGCTGAATATGCCTATTCCATTTATTATACGCAAGCTGTGAATGAGGATGAAAACGGAAATGCAAATTGGAATGATTTAAGCGACGCAACTGTTTTTCAATTTTGTAGGTATTCAATAATCGATACTGAATAAATACATCGCTTCGTTTGCCACGCCGACGCAATCCCGCCGCGAGCTTTGGCAAAGCGGTTGAAATGTTCACAAATTTGTGGTATACTATCGGTATCCCGGCACGAAAGCCGGTACAAGGCAAAGAGAAAGGAGAATTTTCCCATGCCCGTACAGAAGATCAATGCAGAGAGCTTTGAGGCTCTCAAGACCCAGGAAAAGACCGTCCTGCTCGACTTCTACGCCGACTGGTGCGGCCCCTGCCGTATGCTCTCCCCCGTGGTGGACGAGATCGCCAAGGAGCGCGAGGATATCCTCGTCGGCAAGATCAACGTGGACGAATGCCCCGAGCTGGCACAGGCCTTTGGCGTGGTCAGCATTCCCACCCTCGTGGTGATGAAGCAGGGCAACGTCCTGCAGCAGTCCGCAGGCGTGCGCCCCAAGGCGCAGATCCTTGCCATGCTGGAGGGCTGATCCCTTTTCCCTCCCCCGACCCCATGCGTTGAAAAAAGAAGACGGAGAATGCGCTGTTGCATTCTCCGTCTTTTTTTCGTTTTTTCCCTCTCCGTCACTCGCGCAGGACGCGAATGGATCGAATGCCGTAATAGGCGAAGGCCAGAAGGTCCTCCTGCGTCAGCACCTCGCCGCAGATCGCGATGGGCACGGCGGGCGGACAGGAGACCGAGGGCGAGGCCAGGATGCGCCCGAGGCACTCCTCGGTGGGCTTCTCCTCGGCGGGGGCAAGCATGGCCTGCCTTGGCGTGAGGGGGGCGTCGTGAAGGCAGGGCAGAGGGGGCGTCTTTGTCAGCGGCGCGCGCCGCTCGATCGAGCAAAGCAGGTCACCAAGGGAGCAAAGCTCCTCCTGCGACGTGCGCACCGAGGGCATCAGCACGAGCTGATCCGGGTCGGCGTATTCGCATTCCACGCCTCCGCTGCGCAACAGCGCGGCAAGTGCCTCGCCCGTGTATCCGTAGGGCTTGGTCAACAGCGTCAGCTTGCAGGGCTCGTTACCGACGAGGGTGTACCCCGCCGCCCATAGGCGTGCGCGGAGCGCGTCGAGCGAGCGGATGAGCTCCTCCAGCTCCCGCGCGATCTCCTGCTCCAGATAGGGGTTTGCCGCATCCAGCGATTGCAGAATGAGATAGGAGGGGCTGGTCGAGCCAAAGAGGGAGAGCGCGTCCTTTGCTCTCTCGCGCAGAGCGCGCGGCAGGCGCTCGGACAGATGCAGATACGCGCCCCCCGTCAGCACGGGAAGCGTCTTGTGCGCCGAGCAGCAGGCCATGTCCGCACCAAGATCCAGCGGATGGCGGGAGGGCGACAGAAAGCGCAGATACGCGCCGTGCGCGCAGTCCACGAGGAGAAGGACCCCGTGGCGGTGGCAGACCTCGGCAAGCGCGGAAAGGTCCAAAAGATTCCCAAGATAGTCGGGAGAGGTCACAAAGAGCGCCGTCGGCTTTTCCTCCGCCTTGGAAAGCGCGCGCGAGAGAAACCCTGCGTCGATCGGGCAGGCAAGGTAGGACGCCTCCTCGGGAAGAAGCCACCTCGTGGGCAGATCCAGAAGGGATACGGCCGAGAGGAGCGTGCGGTGCGCGTTTCGTCCTGCCCAAACGAGAGGCGCGCGTCCTTGCTCCTTGGCGTCAAGGAGGGAAAGATAGAGCATGGCGCGAATGCACTGCGACGAGCCCTCGGTGGAGTAATAGGTGGGGCAGCCAAAGAGCTTGCTCGCATTCTCCTCGCTCTCGCGAATAATGCCCTCGGCCTCGTAGAGGCTGTCCGCTCCTCGGATCTCGGTCAGGTCAAGTCCCTCCACGCCGAGAGGACCCTTCCCCTTGTGTCCGGGCATATGCATACGGAGCGTATTCCCTTCCCCGTAGGCTCTTGCAAAATCACAGATGGGCGTTCTCATGCCTTGCCTTCGGCCTTTTTCCGTTCCATGCGGCGCGCGATCTCCACCATAATGGCGCATTCCATGCGCTTGCGGAAGAGCTCGCAGCCCGTCTTGTAGACGCCCGCAACGCTTCCCGTTGCGTGGTAGGCGTTTGCGGCACAGCCGCCCGAGCAGTAAAGCTTTGCCCAGCAGTCGCGGCAGTCGGGACGCGCGTAGACGTTGCAGGAGGCAAACTCACCCTGCTTTTCGGTATTGGTCACACCCGTCCAGACGTCGCCAAGACGATACGCCTCCTCGCCCACGAACTGATGGCAGGGGTAGAGGTCGCCCCAGGGGGTGACGGCCATGTATTCGGTTCCCGAGCCGCAGCCCGAGATGCGCTTGTAGATGCAGGGACCGCCCGTCAGGTCGATCATGTAATGGTAGAAGGTGAAGGGCTTGCCCGCGCGGTCGCGCTCGAGCATCAGCTCGGCAAGCTTTTCGTATTGCTCCATCACCACGGGAAGATCCTCGGCCACAAGCTCCGAGGGGTCGCCCGGGGCGCAGACGACGGGCTCCATGCTCAGCTCCGTAAAGCCCAGGTCAAGCATGGTCTCAATGTCCTTGAGGAAATCCGGGTTGGCGTGCGTAAAGGTGCCTCTCATGTAGTAGCCCTTGCCGCCTCTGGCCTTGACCAGCTTTTGGAATTTGGGCACGATGCGATCCCAGCTTCCCTTGCCTGCGTAGTCTACGCGGAAGCGGTCGTGGATCTCGCGTCGGCCGTCAAGGCTCAAGACCACGTTGTGGCACTCGCGGTTGGCAAAGTCGATGACGTCATCGTCGATGAGCATTCCGTTGGTGGTCAGGGTAAAGCGGAAGTTCTTGTTGTACTGCTTTTCCACCGAGCGCGCGTAGGCGACCAGCTGCTTGACGACGTCAAAATTCATCAAGGGCTCGCCACCGAAGAAGTCGACCTCCAGATTGCGGCGCGTGCCCGAATTGGCGATGAGGAAGTCCAGGGCCTGCTTGCCCACCTCAAAGCTCATCACGGCTCTGTCGCCGTGGTAGTTTCCCTGGCTGGCAAAGCAGTAGGAGCAGTTGAGGTTGCAGGTGTGCGCCACGTGCAGGCAGAGGGCCTTGACCACGCCCGCGCTCTTTTCCTTCAGCTTGCCCGCCATGCCCTCAAAGGTGTCGGGAGCGAAGAGCTTGCCCGCCTCCTTAAGCGAGAGGATCTGGTCGTAGCACTCGGCGATGTCCTCACGGGTGACGTCCTCGCGGCCCTCGTATTTTTCCTGCAGAAGGGAGAGGACCTCCTCGCGCGAATGGTGCTCAAAGAGGGCGATGGCGTCGTAGGCCACCTCGTCCACCACGTGGACGCCGCCCGAGCAGGTATCCAGAACGATATTATAGCCGCCAAGCCGATATTGATGTATCATAGGTAAAACGCTCCTTGAAGAAAATGGGTGCTCGGCAGAGCCGAGCGGGGGGAGGTTGCAGTAAAAATGCCGCCCGATTCGGCGGCATTTTTACAAGAAAGATTACTTGCTTTCCGTGTTCTCGCACTGCTGGTTAGCAATGCCGCAGCTGGTCTTGCAAGCAGACTGGCAGGAAGTCTGGCATTCGCCGCAACCGCCGTTCTTTGCGCTGTCGCAAAGGTTGCGCGTCTCGATGGTTTCGATATGCTTCATGATGAAATCCTCCAATAATCGTTGATTTACACTTTATATCATACCACATTTTTTGAAAAAGTCAAGAACTATCCTTAGATTTTCCGTGATTTTTACGATTTTTTTGCAGGGGGAACGAAAAAAGGGGAAAAGCCCTCTCCGTCACGGCAAGCCGTGCCACCTCTCCAAAAGGGAGAGGCTAACGTAAATTCCGCCCGAAAGGCAATAGCCGCATTGCGTTTCAGCGCTCCACCTCCGCTTTTTCTTTTGCCCATGTAGGCCCAAAAGAAAAAGCTTGGCAAAAAGAAAACGGCCGAGGGGAGAGTTTCGCCGTCTGCGGACGGCGAGGAGGGCTCCGCGCCCTCCACCTGCGCCACCTGGCGGTGGGGCTGCAAAGTGCTGACGCACGTCGCGTTGCCGCTTTGTGCAACACGTTTTATTCCTCCCCCACCGTTCGCTTACTTCCCGTAGGGCGAGGCTTCGAAGAAGTCTACGAGCGAGCGGGGCACAAACCAAAGTCTGTATTGCAGTACGGGTGCGCGAAAACTCCCCTTCGCGGCATAGAAAAAGGAAGCACGTTGTTCGCACTTCCTTCCGAGGGTAGCAATCCTTTTTGTTGGGGAGTTTTTGGGGGGTGTGGGGGACTTTTTTCAAAAAGTCCCCCACAAAAAAACCCGCGCCCCACAAACACCCGCGCGTCGCGCGAGGGCTTAATCCCAGATCCCTTTCAATAGCTCCAGGAGCTTGAAGCGTATCCGATAGACAGGCTTCTCCGTTTCGGTGATGATTTTGTACTGTGGCGGCGTGAGGCCTACTTCGATAAACGCTCCCTCCGCCTCCTCGTTGCTTACCGTTGCGTTCCCAAGGCAAAGCGACGGGAACAGGCAGCACCACCAGTTCTTCCCTTCGGCGTCGCCGATCTTCACCTGCAGGGAAAGATACTCCCCCGACGGAAAACAGATCCCGTCATAGCTCTTTGTCGGGTATTCCTCGCGCACCAAAACCGCCTCTACTCGGTGGGGGTCTCCCTTTTCGCGCAAGCATTCCTCCGCAACCGCGCGAATGTCATCAAGACTTTCCCGAAGTCTTGCCTCCGCCTCCTCCCGATCCTCGCACTCGGCAAGAAGCGGCGACGTGTACGCAAGCACCGCGTCCCGTACCGCAAGCTTTAAGGCCTGGTCCTCCTCGCTGTCCGAATGGGCTAACACGTGCAACCGCACCACGCTCTCGTAGATCTCCTCCTCCCCGTGCACGGGCATCAGCCCGATAAAGAGCAGCAGCGAAAACAAAACGAGCGTGAACGTAAGTATCCTGGCTTGCTTCATCAAAAAAACCTTCCTTTCGGTGTGATGCAATCATCATGTCCCGAAAGGAAGGCGTTTATGCAAAAAGAATGCAGATCAGATCAATTCGTCCTCGCGAATGCAGTCCACCAGCTTGCTCATGGCCTCGTCAATGTCGGTGGCTGTGATGGTGCAGCCGGCGGCCTTCTCGTGGCCGCCGCCCCCAAACTGGGCGCAAAGCGCGGCAACGTCATAGGCGCAGGAGGAGCGGACCGACACGCGGAACACGCCCGACGCACCCGACTGGCGAATGGCCGCCGCGATCTTGACCCCCGAAAGGGAGCGCGCAAGCTCCACGAGCGTTTCCAGATGCTCGTCCGAAAGCGCCAGCGCCACCTTGAGCGCATAGGGGAAGGTGATCACGCCGATGCGTCCGCCCGCAAACAGATGCAGATTGGAGATGCCTGCACTCTCGGCGCGGAGCAGCTCCATGCTCTTGCTCTCAAACAAACGGTGATTGATCTCTGCCGCGTCGATCCCACCCTCCAGCAGTGCGGCGGCGCGCAGATGCGTTTCGGGGGTGACGTTGGAATAGCGGAAGCAGCCCGTGTCCGAGCTGATGGCGGCGTAAAGCATGGTGCAAAGCTCCTCCGTGACCGTGATCCTGCCCTCGTCGGCCAACTGTCGGCAAAGGTCAAACAGGATCTCGCCCGTGGCCGCCGCCTCGGGGGAGATGTAATGATCCGAAAAGATCGAGCAAGAGCCGTGATGGTCGATCGAAAGATCGATCCACTCGCCGTAAAGCTCCCAAAGCGTGCCCAGCTGCGAGGGGGAGGCCGTGTCCACGCAGATCACGCGGTGAACGTCAAGCCCCTCGGGGATCGCCGTGGGAAGCACGCTCGTCTGCTCGCGATCCATCAAGAAGCGCAGGCGCTCGGGCACCTCGCTCTCGCAAACGCAGAAGGCGCGCGAGCCAAGCTCGCGAAGCACGCGCGAAAGCGCAAAGGCAGAGCCAACGGCGTCGGCGTCGGGATTGCGGTGAAACAGGATCAGCGTGTCGGCAGGCTGCTCCAGATAGGAAAGGACCTCCTCAAGGGTCCACGCGCGATATTCTCTCATACGCCCTCTCCGTCCTCGCCGTCATTCTCCTCGGGCTCCTCGGAGATCTCCAGCGTCTCCAGGATCGAGGCGATGTGCGCGCCGTAGGCGATCGAGGTATCGGGCAGGAAGGTGAGCTCGGGGGTGATGCGCAGATTGAGCGTGCGCGCAAGCTCGCGACGGATAAAGCCGCCTGCCGCACGCAGACCCGAGGCAACCTCCTTGGCGTCTCCGCGCAGTGCGGAATAATAGATCTTGGCGTACTTGAGATCGGCCGTGCAGTCCACAGCCGTGATGCTGACGAAGGCGTCGCTGATGCGAGGATCCTTAACGCGGCGCAGAATGGAGGTCATCTCCTTTTGCATCTCGTCGTTGATCCTGCCGCGTCTGTATTTTGCCATATGGGAAAGTCCCCTTTTCTTCAGAAATTATGCTTAAAAGCTGCTCCCGTAATTATGCTTAAAAACTGCTCCCGTGCTTGGATATTTTGCGTCTTGCAGAGAAAAATGCCTTCCCGCACGGAGGTGGGAAAGCAAGATTCTCATCCGATTGTGGCGTGTCTTAGGCCATCTCCTCGGCGTTGGCGATCACGTCGGCCGCGTCAGCCTCAAAGGAGGGCTCCTCCGAAAGCGCACCAAGCTCTGTCTCGTCCAGCGCCTCGGCCTCCTCGAGAAGCTCCTTCTTCTTGCGGAAGAACTTATAATACACGAATGCGGCGGCAGCGCAAACGGCCATTACGGCCAGGGCCACCTTGACAACCGTCCAAACGGCACTCTTCTTTTCCATGATTAAAACCTCTTTCTGTTGGCATTGCAGGAGGGTCATGCTCGGTCTGAAAGCGTCATGCAAAAATCCTACAATATCAGTATACCATCTTTTTCGGAAAAAGCAAGTGGATTTCCAAAGTTTTTTTCGTTTTTTTTGAAAATCTATTTCTTTTTTTCGGAATTTATGATAAGATGGTAGAGGTAGAAAAACACGCAGGAGAGGAGGATACGCCATGACCTATTCCGAAATTTGCCAAAGGCTGTCGGCATCGGGGATCGAGAATGCAAAAGGAGAGGCCGCGCGCCTGCTCGAAGCGCTTTGCGGCGTGACTCCCGAGGCGCTGTTTGCCGCCCCTGCGGAGCAGGACTATTCCTCCCCCGCTCTGGAGGAGGCACTCGCAAGGCGTGAAGCGCACTATCCCCTGCAGTACCTGCTCGGCGAGTGGGAGTTCTACCGCCAGACCTACGAGGTGAGCGCCGATTGCCTGATCCCGCGCTCGGATACCGAGATCCTCGTGGAGGAGGCGATCCGCCGTCTCCCCCAAGGGGCGCGCTTTGCCGATCTTTGCACGGGCAGCGGCTGCATCGCGATCTCGGTGCTGGCCGAGCGTCCCGACACCTTTGCCATCGCGCTGGATAAGTTTCCGCGCACGCTGGCGCTGGCCGAGAGGAACGCGCAAAGAAACGGCGTTGCCGACCGCTTCTCCCCCCGTCTTGACGATCTGCTCGCGCCAAAGTGTCCCCTTTGCGCCGAGCCCCTGGACGCCATCTTGTCCAATCCCCCCTACATTCCCACGTCCGCCCTTCCCTCCCTCTCGCCCGAGGTCAGATCCGAGCCCGAGGCGGCTCTGGACGGTGGCGAGGACGGACTTCTCTTTTACCGCACCCTTCTTTTTGCCTATGCCAAATACCTCAAGGAGGACGGCTTTTTCCTTCTGGAGATCGGCTACGACCAGGCCGAGGCCGTGGAGAGGCTGGCACGCGAGGCAGGCTTTCCCGTCTGCCGTCTGCGCCGCGACTACGGAGGAAAAGACCGCGTCCTTCTCCTGCGCCGAAGCGAGCGCTGAGCCACCTCCCCGCTTCACCGCGACAACAGCACCGACGAAAGGAGCATCTTCCATTGCATATCGTTGTACTTGCAGGGGGCTACTCCCCCGAGCGTGACGTTTCCCTCTCCTCGGGAAGCCTGATCGCCAACGCCCTGATCGAGCGCGGACACCGCGTTCTGCTGCTGGACGTCTACGAGGGCCTTGCCGATCTGCCGAGCGACCCCGACGCGCTCTTTCGCACCACCCCCTATGAAAATCCCCCCATTCCCTCCACCGTGCCCGACCTTGCCGCGCTCAGGTCACGCGTTGGCAACGGCGACGCCCTGATCGGCAAAAACGTGCTTGCGCTCTGCCAAAGAGCCGACCGCGTTTTCCTTGCCCTGCACGGCGCGATGGGAGAGAACGGGCAGCTGCAGGCCACGCTGGAGTCCTTTGGCATTCCCCACACGGGCTCGGACTACGTCGGCAGCCTTCTGGCCATGGATAAGGATCTGACCAAGCGCCTGCTCTGCGACGCGGGACTGCCCACGCCCGAGTGGATCTGCGCAACACCCGAGACCAAGGAGGAGCTTTTGCTCCGCGCACCGCTTCCCTGCGTCGTCAAGCCCTGCTGCGGCGGCTCAAGCGTGGGCGTGACCATGGCGGAGGATCGCGCGTCCCTTGCCGCCGCCCTCGACGAGGCCTTCCGCTGGGAGGATCGCGTGCTGGCCGAGCGCCGCATCACGGGGCGCGAATTGACCGTGGCGATCCTTGACGGCGAGGCTCTGCCCGCCGTGGAGATCCGCCCCAAGGTCGGCTTTTACGATTACGCCAACAAATATCAGGGAAGCACGGAGGAGCTTTGCCCCGCGCCCATTCCGAAGGAGACGGCCGACCGTCTGGCAGCGCTCTGCCTTGACGCCTTCCGCGCGCTTCGCCTGCGTCAATACGCCCGCTTTGACGTGATGCTCGATGATCACGGCGAGCTTTATCTTCTTGAGGCCAACACCCTGCCAGGCATGACGCCCACGAGCCTTCTTCCTCTGGCCGCACAGGCGGCGGGGATCTCCTACGGCGAGCTTTGCGAGCGTCTGGTCGGTCTGCCCGACGCGCGGAAAGGCTGACGCATGAAGACGCTTGGCCTGTATCTGCATATCCCCTTCTGCAAAAGCAAATGCCTCTACTGCGACTTCTGCTCCTTTCCCCGACCGAAGGAGGAGACGGTCAACGCCTACGTCGACGCCCTTTGCCGCGATCTGCGGTCCTGGGGAGAGCGCTGTCACGGCTACACCGTGGACACCCTTTACCTTGGCGGCGGCACGCCGACCCTTCTCTCCGAGGAGCAAATGACGCGCGTGATGCAGAGCGTCCGCGACGCGTTTTCGCTCATGCCCAATGCCGAGATCACCGCCGAATGCAATCCGCGCACGGGAGGGCTTGCCTATTTTCGCCATCTGCGCGCGCTCGGCTTCAACCGCCTGAGCATCGGTCTGCAGAGCGCACACAAGGGCGAGCTAAAGGCGCTTGGCCGCACGCACACCCTCGACGACTTCTGCCGCACGGCAGAGAGCGCACGTGAGGCAGGCTTTGCCAATCTCTCGGCCGACGTGATGCTGGGCATTCCGCACCAGACAAGGGAAAGCTATCTCGACACCCTGCGCGCCCTGCTCGCGCTCTCGCCCGACCACGTCTCGGCCTACGGCCTCTCGGTGGAGGAGGGCACGCCCTTTGGCCGCATGGGTGATCGCCTGCTCCTGCCCGACGAGGAGGAAACGCGCGAGATGTACCTTCTCGGCGCCCGTCTGCTCGAGCAAAACGGCCTTTTGCAATACGAGATCAGCAATTTTGCGAAAAAAGGGTATGAATCCCGTCACAATCTGAAATACTGGAATAGCGAGGAATACCTCGGCTTGGGTCCTGCGGCCTATTCCGACCTCTTTGGCGAGCGCTTTGGCAACTCGCGCGACCTTGCCGCCTTCCTGTCGGGAAAGGACGTCACCGCCGAGCGCGAGACGCCCTCCCGCGAGGAACGCCTGCAGGAATACGTGATGCTTCGTCTTCGCCTTGCCGAGGGGATCGTGGAGGAAGACTTCTCCGCCCGCTTTGGCGTACGCTTTGCCGACCGTTTTTCCAAGGCGCTCGCGCCCTACCTTGCCCGCGGTCTGGTTCTCCGCACCAACAAGGGCTACGCCCTCTCCCGCGAGGGAATGCTCCTGAGCAACACCATTCTCTCCGATCTTCTGGATTTTTCCCAAGTGTAGTCCCCTACCGCTTCCCGAAAAAATGCGGAAAAGGACTTGACAAGACCCCCACTCTCATGTACAATAAAAGCAAGACCAAGAACATCAAACAAAGGAGCCTGATACATATGGATAACAACAACGAGCGCGAATTTTTTACCCTGACCGACGAGGAGGGCAACGAGATCGAATTTGAGCTGATCGGCGTAGCCGAGAGAAACGGCGTCACCTACTACGCCATGATCCCCGTGGAGGAGACCGAGGGCGGCGACGACGGCTTTTGCGAGTACGTGGTCCTGCGCGCCGAGAAGGACGAGAACGGCGAGGACACGCTGGTAACGGTAGACGACGATGACGAATTTGACGACATTGCCGACTATTTTGACGATATGTTCTCCGAGGAGATCGACTACGACGCAAACTGATCCTTGGCACACGCAAGGAACGCTTCCTGCCGTGCGCGTGATGATCGGCGATATGAACCCACAACTGATTAAAGGAGTCCAACCTCGACGGTGGTTTGCAGACCTCCCGTATGCGAGCATCGATTGACTTGTCTCGACCGCACACGGACGCTGGGAGCAGTAAAGCCGCGGCGCGGACACCGCCCTGGAAAACAGGGTTTCAACTTCCCGATTACACGGCTCGGCGGGTTTTTGGACCTGTGTTGGCACGCCAACGCAGGTCAAAGCAGACCAAAATCGGAGGTTCAACCGAACCTCCGATTTTCTTTTGCTTTCTCGTAAAACGCCGTGAAACCTCACATTTTCGCAATAAACATAACGGGCTTGTTCTTCCCTACTTCAAGGGTTGAACAAGCCCGTTTTTCGCTTTTGACTACATGAGTGACTGCTTGGGAAGATTTTTGCACTATTTATCGCTATAAAAAGTGCAAAAATTGCACCTTCGTTTGCTTGCGAAGGTGCAAATTTTGTTTTCTGGTTCAATCATCATCGTTTGGCAAATACCAACCATGCTCACGATGAAAAGCCGGACCTTTAGGCTCTTCACCGTTCCATTGTCTTTCTCCAATAGCTACATCAAATTCATGAAGCAAGTCCCATAAGTCACCACGATAATCAATGTCCAACTCGGGATTTCGATAATCTGCCTGTACTTTCGCACGTTCTGTTTGTAATTCTTCAAGTGAGGCGCTTTTCAACCAATCACTGCTATATTTTGTTCTCAAATCAGTATCATCGCCATCGTCAAGGGGAGCGTAATCTGCATTTCCTCCACGCTCATCGCCAGCAGCTGCGGCAGCAACGCAAACAGCACCAACCATAGCCGCAGCTACTCCTACAACCTTACCTGCGGTTATAAGCCATTCTTCTGCTTTTTCACGGCGCCTTTGTCTGCAATCAGCACATAAAGTGGCATCGGGATCGGGAATGATCTTTCCACAATCAGAGCAAATGCCTTTTACATTTTCAAAGGTCGTATCATTCTCATATCCACAATTCCTGCAAATATGCTTTACCGCATTACGATCGAAGCCATCCTGATTATTAAGGTATGTTTGACATTCATCGCAAAACCAGAATACACAATTATCTTCAAATTCGTCTGCCGATAATTTATAACCACAATCCTCACAAGTCCATACGGTTGATTTTTTATCTATCGTCATCTTGCCTTTTTGACAAACCGGACAGAACATCCATTTTTTGATTTTTCGTATGTATGCATATGCAATTTTATCTCGGAATTTTTTCTTTTTCATTTCTTTTTCTTTCATGTCATCATACCTCTACAAAATCGCATATTTCGTCTATGTTACATTCCAATGCCTTGCATATCTTCATAAGAACTTCCATACTAACAACTTGATCCTTGCCTAATTTGGCAAGCGTCACGGTAGAGATGCCTGTTTTTTCGCGCAATTCCGTTTTAGTCATTTCCAAGTCAATCATTTTTTTCCATAATTTTTTATAGGTCACTTTCATATACTATACACTTCTCCTTCATCATATTTTACATCTGCGTATTTCAAGTTCAAAGTTTTAAATATTGACTCCACTTCGCTTTCAACCACCCACGGAAACGCAATGCAAAACTGTTCTAAACAACGCTTAGCTAAAATAGTGTTGTTTTGATAATCGTAAATAAAGAATAATATTAACAGCAGTTGCTTTTTACTTGTGTCTTTTTGATACTCATAGTAAGTAAAATCTTCAATCTGCTGTTTCACATAATCTGAAAGTGTTCCAAATGATTTATAAAGATTGTAAGTTCTACCAATATTCTTAGTAGTACACTGAGAATATAGCATTAGGAAAATCTTATTATACTTGATAACTGCATCTCTTTTATTATAAGCATCCATGCATTGTACTGCATATATAATATTTTTATCCAACACAAAACTACAGATACCTTCGAGAATCTTGTTATCCTTTTCGTACACACGCTTGCAATGGATATTATTGATTGAGTTGCGTACTGTCATTAGATGCACTTCATCGTGGTCGTTGCAGTACAATTGATACTCGTATTGTGCTTGCACTCTATAACACACAGCTATTCTGTCACTAATCACATTTTGAATCGGTACAACCGCATCTGGTAGGTCTTTTTTTGTTGATATGCGATTGTGAATTGTTTCCAAAAGTTTTAAGGCACCTAAAAAATCCCCACAATGGAAACAAGTGCTTGCCATAATATACTTGCATATTATGTCCATTGAAACAGAGTGGCGAGAAAGATCAGGTGTTTCTGTCAACCTCATAATATCAACTTCACGTAATGGGGAAAAAGCTGTCGATATGTCTTTAATTAAAAAATCTCTTATTACTGGAGGAAGCGATTGATGAGCAAAACCTAAATTGGTAGACATGTGGCAAAACAGTTCTTCTCCGTCTCCTCCATTTACACAATCAACGAATATCGCAACACAGCATCTTCTCTTTTTTAATATCTTAGCTTGCTTTCGTCCATCATCGTTAATTGTAGAGATACACAACACGGGATAATATTTCTGAGAATGATAATCATCTATAAGAACCACACTATATTCCGGCGTTTCAAGATCCACAGCCTTTTTAAAGGGTGCTACGAATTTTTTTCTAATAGCTTCGTATTGCTTTTCATTCGCATTAACAATATAAAAAGCAATGCCCCGAGTTCCCTTTTTAGCCTTCGGCATATAAGCTCGCATGGCAAAAACATAACCCAACGCAAGTATGGCTGGTAGTGCCCACAACCCTAAGTATATATAGTTTATGTTTTGATACCAAGGTGTTTCTTCTATACTTTCTATCGAGGTAATATACGGTATTTCACACGCAAGAAGCAACACGATAACCCAAAAGAAACAGACATTCTTTTTCCACATATTTGTTAATTTATATAAAAGTTCTGTCATATCAAACCCCTTGTTATTATGATAGAACTATTATACCACAATTCACCTTTCTTGTCAAATATTAAATTTAATTGTCGAAACAAAATATTTATCTTCGCAAATATTTTATTAGTATATTATTCGTTCTACTCAAAAAGCAGAACGATCACGAGAATCGTTCTGCCCTTTTCTTTGCTTACTGCGTATCAATTTTTGATTTTTACGCTATCCCATATTTCTCTTTCATCTCCGCTACCATCTGTGCGAGCTTTTCCTCACGTTCCTCGCTTATGGTATTTGTGAAGATACGTCTCAAATTTTGGCAAGAGGTTACTTTTCAATTCTATCGAAATTAAGTAAAATCTTTGCTCTCTTAACGGTAATATAACCCGTCCAATTCTTTGTTACTTGCCTTGACACATCGCTGTCAAAACCCCAAGAGAAATTGGGAGTCCATACACCTTGCTCGTTAATGTTATCGAGCCAAAAGTCTATCGTTTGTTCAATACCGTGACCGACCGTGCCATACCAAACAGAATTGGGACAGGGCACGTAATCAAGGGGTGTAAAGTAATAGCTATTGTATTTGCTTGCATCGAAGCAGGTGTTTTCAAGGATTCTTCTTCGCATAGCCACCATTACATCATCTGTAACAATCGGAGATTTAATGGCAATGAGTTGATCTACCAATGCTTGAATATTAAGCGTATCGTGATCTCCGCAAAAGTCGCTTGAGAGAAGATGCTTCAAGCAATCTTGGGCAATCTTATACCCAAGCTCTTTTTGAGTATCCGTTCCGTATCGGATAAATGCAGACGCAACAACAGCACACGGGTTGGGATTGAATACTGTACAAGGAGCATAGTTCCACCACGGTGCGTGAGGATAATCCATCGCTTCCTTCGGACAATCCTCCCAATACTTCGGAATGTCCTGCACGGTGTTTTCAAAATAGGAGAGGATACGCTTCATCCATTCGGAATCAAATTCAAGTCCGTATTCGCAGGCTTGGAATATAGCTTCTGCCGTTGGGATAGCCGCAGACAAGGGACATAGCACGTCTGCTTCAAAGCCGCTACCCATACCGCCGTCAGCGTTCTGATATTTCAGCATTTCTTCAACGATGGCATCCTTGCAGCCGCCGTTAAAGAGATAATTCCACTTTGCGAGATCGTATGGACGTGCATTTGAGCGCATCCATTCGTTCATTATTTGAAGCTGTTTTTTTGATAATTTTCTCATAAAGCACCTCCTCAACCCTCCACCGCGACCTTAATGACTCCGTCGCGTTTGTTTTCAAACAGCTCGTACGCCTCGTTTTCTAAATTATACCACAAAATCTTCCTATTTGCAACTCCAGCGCCGTCCACCTCCCCACGAGGGGAGCCGTGCGGGCGATTTATTCCGCTTTCCGCGGTTTCGTCTTCGTCTTCGTCGCCTCAAAGCTGACGTTCGTCAGGAACACGACCACGTCGTCGGGCGCGTCGGAAAGAAGCACCGAGATCCAGTGCAGCTTGTTCATATGGTAGGCGGGATAGACCCCGTCGGACGCGCCAAAGGAGCCGAACATTTCGGTCGGCAGCTTCAGGTTGACCACGTCGACGACCTCGTCGCTGTCGAGACCAAATTTGCGACGGGAAACGCGCATCGTGATGGCGTACCATTTTCGGCTGTCGCGATGCCGCAGGACGGCCGTTTCAGGATCCCCGTCGAAGGGGTGATCCGGCGAGGTGCCAAAGGCCGCCAGACAGTGCGCAAGAAAGGATTGCTTGGTCATCACGGGACCTCCTTTTCCGATTCTGCTACCATCATACCACAAACCGCGACGAAAATCCAGCCTTTCCGGAATTTTTCTCCAACCATAAGCCGCGCCTGCCGAACACTTTCGTTTTTTCTCCAACCATAAACCGCGCCCCGCCGAACGGTTCGGCTTTTCCACCCGCAAGCCACGGGCCCGCATTCTTTCCTTTTTGGGCTGGTAGAGGCCGCAAGTCACATCAGACCGGTTCGGCGGTTCATATTGTACCACATGAGGAGATTTTTTGGTATACCCTTCGTTGCCCACCCGCATAGCGGGTGGGTGTCTGTTTCGCGCGGCGCGCTCAACTGCCGAAAGGCATGAAAGCGAAAGAAAGCCCCCGATGCTTTGGCATCGGGGGCTTTCTTTGTGTTGCCTTGTCTTATACGATAATAATATCGATGGATTTATCCTTAATGGTAACTGCCTCTACGGGAACGGTGACGTCAACCGTCTCTCCAGCGTTGCCGTTATACGCGGCAATCAGCTTTTGACCGTATACGTCGATCACGGCGTACTTGGCGCGGCCATAGTCCAGGACCTCAAGAACCTTACCAACCAGAACGTTTTCTGCGCCCTCGGTATGAGGTGCCACTGTCAAATCCTTTGCCTCAACGATGTATTCAAGCGGCGTGTGGAAGATCTTATTGCCCTTGCAAGCAAACACCTTTTCGCAAATGCTATCGGTAGGAACAAGCTTTGCCTCTCCCACGTTCATATAGAAGTGGTAGAACTTGCGAGACTCGTCCTTCACCTTTGTAAAGATACCGTCAAGCGTGTTGGTGAGCGACAGAGGCGTAACACCGAGAGACTCGATTGCCATTTTGGTAAAGTCAATATCAAATTGAACATCATCACCAACGGCAAATCTTGCCTCGCCCTGCTCCAAGGAGAACAGGGTTAAGCTGCCCACCTTAAGGAAGTAAAGCGTTTTGCCTTCGATGGTCTCGATCCACTGTACCTTTGCGTGTCCGTTGCCTTCACCAAGCGTAAGAGCACTAACGGGCATGGAGATTTCAGCATTCTTGCTATCTGC
>JAFWAA010000001.1 GCA_017507905.1 Clostridia bacterium
CGGAGTATCACGCCAGTTCTATTCGCCTCTCGGCGAGTTCTATTGCTTCGCAGTGATATTCGGCTTACGCCGAGTGATATTCGCTTCGCGAGTTTTGGAGGCGAATAGAATATCACTGAAGCCGCAAGGCTTCAATATCACTCTGTTGCGAAGCAACAAGAATATCACTCTGTTGCGAAGCAACAAGAATATCACTCTTGTTTTCTCTGCTGATTTGTGCTATAATATAATCAGTATAGTAGGGGTCTGGGCTTTGCCCTGTGCCTTTGTAATACAAAGGCGAAACTTGCGATAAAACAGAACAATGGACAAACAATCGGATGGAGGATATTGATATGCAAAAATGGTGCACTGAAGATTGGCAATTCGAGTTGACAGTAATAAAAGGAAAAGCAGAACATTGCAGATTGGGCTTGGAAAACGGGGATAAGTTTGTCTTTTCCTATGGTTGCCCTGCCGAAATGTGCCCTAAAACAATGATGACGATATACACATTGTGTGAAGTTATACGCTGTGGGGGCGACTTTACATATAGAGGAGAAAAGGAACGATACGAAATTAATATTCCTTGTGCTGATGGATGCATACAATTCCATCTCAAAGCAATACCCGTTAACCGTGATGAATACGGGAAATCACTACCCAACAATCCGAAACCGCAAGACTAAAAAGTTATTTGCCAAGCCAAAGAACAACGCCGACAGACCCTGAAAATCTGTCGGCGTTAATTATTTGCTTACTGCAGAGCAATTTTTTATCCGTAGGGGCGTTCTGCGAACGCCCGCGGGCGAACACAGTTCGCCCCTACCGTGGTGTTAGGTGATTTCTCCGCTAAGAGCATCACCATTTGGCTTACGGGGAATTTTTTATGCGAATTATCCTCTCAGCTCAAGTCCCATCTTGAACTTGAGATCGTTGAGGATCTTCTTGGAGACCTTGTCGGCCTCCTCAACGGTGAGGGTGCGGTCGGAGGCGCGCAGAGTCACGCGCAGGGAGACCGATTTCTTGCCCTCGCCAACCTGCGGGCCGCGGTAGAGGTCAAAGAGAGCAACGCTCTCGACCAGCTTTCCGCCTGCCTTTTCCATCACGCCCTCGATCGCGCCGACCTCCATGTCCTCGTCGCAGACGAAGGAGAAGTCGCGCGTGGTGGCGGGATACTTGGGCAGGGGACGGTAGGTCTTCTCGGTGTTGCCGCACGCAAAGAGGGTGTCAAAATCCAGCTCGGCAACGAAGACGGGGGCGGAGAACTCGTAGTTCTTTGCCATCAGCGGGTGTGCCTGGCCGAAGATACCAAGCTCGGTGCCGTCCTCCAGGAGGATCTTGGCACATCTGCCGGGATGGTAGGAATCGTTCTCGGTGCAGGCCGTGAAGACGGCCTTGCCAATGCCGGCAAGCGTCAGCAGATTCTCGCAGATGCCCTTCATGGCGTAGAAGTCGGTCGCGCCGTAAGCACCAAGCGTCAGCACGCGGCGCTCCTCGGGAAGCTCGTTGGCAGACTCCTTCGGCAGATAGATGGTTGCGATCTCAAAGAGACGCACCTTCTCGTTGTTGAAGTTGTTGTTGCGTGCCAGAACCTCCATCATCGAGGGGAGAGCGGTGGTACGCATGACGCTGGTGTCCTCACCCAGAGGGTTGGAGATGACCACCGAGCGGCGCAGATCGCTGTCTGCGGGCATACGGATCTTATCGTAATACTTGGGGCTGATGAAGGAGTAGGTCTGGATCTGGGAATAGCCCATGCCAACCAGAGCCGCCTCGGTGTCCACCTCAAAGAGCTGCTTGGGGCTTCTGCCGCCAAGCGTGGTCTCGGCGTTCATGCTGGAGGAGCCGATCTTATCGTAGCCGTAAACGCGGCAGACCTCCTCGGCAATATCGTTCATGCAGCCAAGATCCTGACGGAAGGAGGGAACGTAGATCTTTCCGTCCTCCACGCGGCAACCCAGGTGCGTCAGCGTGTTGAGCATATGCTCCACGGGAATATCCATACCGAGGAACTCGTTGTAGCGCTCGGGCGTGAAGGGAAGCACGGTCTGCTTCCAGGGCGTGGGATAGACGTCGATCATGCCGTCCACCACGTCGCCCGCACCCAAAAGCTCAACCAGCTCGCAGGCTCTCTCAAGACCGGGAATGCAGTTTTCGGGGTCAAGGCCCTTTTCAAAGCGGGCAGAGGACTCGGTTCTCATGCCGTTCTTCTTGGCCGTCACACGAACGGACGCGCCGTTGAAGCAAGCGGACTCAAAGACTACGGTTGTGGTGTCCTCCTTGATCTCGGAGTTTGCGCCGCCCATAACGCCTGCCAGAGCGCAGGCCTTTTTGCTGTCTGCGATCACCAGCATGGAGCTGTCCAGCGTGTGGTCGGTATCGTCCAGCGAGCGGAAGGCTTCTCCGTCGGCAGCGCGGCGAACGTCGATCGCGGCGCCGTCAAGGCAGGCGTAATCGAAGGCGTGCATGGGCTGGCCGTATTCGAGCATGACGTAGTTGGTGATGTCAACGATATTGTTGATGGGGCGCACGCCCGAGGCGCGCAGACGCATACGAAGCCAGAGCGGAGAGGGAGCGATCTTGACGTTCTTGACCACTCTTGCGGCGTAGCGGTAGCAGAGATCGGGAGCGGAGATCTTGACGCTGAGGTACTTGTTGACGTCGTCACCGTCGCCGGCGCCCTTAACCACGGGAGTCTTTACCGTGAGGGGACGGTCGAAGGAAACGGCGGTCTCGCGTGCCAGACCGATGACCGAAAGGCAATCGGGACGGTTGGAGGTGATCTCAAACTCCACGGAGGTGTCCTTCAGAAGAAGCACGTCGCGAATATCCTCGCCAATGCGATCCTCGTTCTCGGGATCGAGAATGAGAATGCCGTTCTCCTCCTTGCCGGGCATATCGTGGGCGGTGAGCTGAAGCTCACCCATGGAGCAGAGCATGCCGCTCGACTCCACGCCGCGCAGCTTGCCTGCCTTGATGGTCACGCCGCCGGGCAGCTTTGCCACGGGGAGCGCGGCAGGAACCAGTGCGCCGACAAAGACGTTCTGTGCGCCGGTAACGATCTGAATGTCGTGTCCGTGTGCCTCACCCGCATCCACCTTGCAGATCCAGAGGTGATCCGAGTCGGGGTGCTTTTCCATAGCGGTGACCTTGGCCACGACCACGTTTTCGATCTCCTCGCCGAGAACCTCAAAGCCCTCGACCTTGGAGCCGGTGATGGTCAATTTATCGCAATAGGTCTGATTGTCGATCCCGTCGGTATTGACGAAATCCGAAAGCCAATTTCTCGAAAGATTCATCTTTTCTACCTCCTTCAGAACTGCTCGAGGAAGCGTTCGTCGTTCTCGTAGAACAGGCGAATGTCGTCGATGCCGTATTTCTTCATGGCGATACGCTCAAGACCCAGGCCAAAGGCAAAGCCGGAATAGACCTCGGGGTCAATGCCGCAATTGGAAAGCACGAAGGGATGCACCATGCCGGCGCCGAGGATCTCGATCCAGCCCTCGCCCTTGCACAGGCGGCAGCCCTTGCCTCCGCAAACGTAGCAGGAAACGTCCACCTCAGCGGAAGGCTCCGTGAAGGGGAAGTGGTGCGGACGGAAGCGAATGCGCGTGTTTTCGCCAAAGAGCTTCTTTGCAAAGATCTCCAGCGTTCCCTTCAGGTCGCCCATGGTGATGCCCTTGTCCACGACCAGACCCTCAAGCTGATGGAAGAGAGGCGAGTGCGTGGCGTCAAGCGCGTCGGAGCGGTACACGCGGCCGGGGGAGATGATGCGGATCGGAGGCTTCTGATGCTCCATGGTACGCACCTGCACGGGCGAGGTCTGGGAGCGGAGAAGCACGTTCTCGGCAATATAGAAGGTATCCTGCGTATCGCGCGCGGGATGGTTCTCGGGAATGTTAAGTGCCTGGAAGTTGTAGTAATCCAGCTCGACCTCGGGACCCTCGACGATGGAGAAGCCCATGCCGATAAAGATGTCCTCCAGCTCGCGCTGCACCTGGGTCAGCGGATGCATATGTCCCATGGGGGCAGGGGTACCGGGCATGGTCACGTCCAGCTTCTCGGCCTTGAGCTTGGCGTCGAGCGCCAGAGCCTCCTGCTCCTGCTTTCTTTCGTTGATGGCGGCCTCAATGGCGGCACGCACCTCGTTGGCGATCTGTCCAACCACGGGGCGTTCCTCGGGCGAGAGAGAGCCCATGCCGCGCAGAACGGCGGTCAGTTCGCCCTTTTTGCCCAGATACTTGATCTTGATCTGTTCAAGATCGGCCTCGGGAGCATGGATCTGCTCCAGTGCCTCGGCCTGAATGCGAGCAAGCATTTCTTTCATGTTTCGTTCTTCCTTTCCGTTTTTGGTGTCCTTGGGCAAAAAACAAAAAACGCCCGTCCAAGCATCAGGACGAGGCGCAAAAGCTACCCGCGGTACCACCCGAATTTTCGGCTCAAAGCCAACACTTTGGCGGCGAATAACGGTGCCTGCCGTACCGGACTAGCGGGCGCGCGGCCTTTCATCCGATCTGCTCCGAAGGGAAATGCACAGCGGGGGGATACGCGCTTCTTTCAGCCGAGGAAGCACTCTCTTTGGTATCGGATCCCTGCCTGCCAACTTCATCATCGCATTTACGTTACCAACGGATAGAATACCACATTTTTTTCGTCTTGTCAAGCCTTTTTTGCGAAAAAAGGGATTTTTACTAAATAATAAGGAAGAAGACCGACGGGATAGTTTCGGGAAATGCCAAAAAACGGGCATCCGCACACTTTCGTGCGGACACCCGTTCGGATGCGATGGAATTACTTGCCTGTATCCTCGGCTTTGTTGGAGAAATCCTGTCCCTGCTTATCCCAGTAGATCTCGGGGAAGTCGGCAAAGATGGACACTCTGTCGCCGATCTCATCGATATAGGTGAGGTCCTCGTAGTTCTTCAGCTTTGCCTTGGTGAAGATGCTGTCGGTATAGAAAGCCGACTTGACACCGGAAAGCTCGCTTCTTCCCATGGAGGCCTTCTGGTTGAAGATGACGGGGATCACGGGCATATCGGAAAGGAGCAGCTCCTCTGCCTTGTGCAGCAGGACGTTCTTCTGCTTCTCCCAATCGGAAGCCTTGGTGGAGGGCGTAATGCCGTTGGCCTCGTACACGGCCTTGATGGCGTTGTAGAGAGCCTTGAACTCAACCTTTGCGTTCTCCACGTCCTCGGAGCTCTCTCCGTAGATGCCGAGGAACTGGTAGTCATCCTCGGTGAGGCTTGCAAAGTAGGGGAGGTAGTAGATGGCCTCCATCAGCGTGTTGTAGGCCTCGCTGTTGTAGCCGGTGGAGTGACCGGTGAGGTTGTAGGAGTTGGCGTTAAGATCAATGTCCAGAGCCATTCCGGAGAAGGAAAGGGCAAGGTTGGAGAGCATGGAGTAGGCGTCGGCGGTGTAGGCCACGTAATCGAAGGCAATCACCTCGTACTCGTTGTACTGGATCGCCTCAACCAGCGGATCGTCGCAGATATCGGACACAATACCGTTGACGTTCTTGAGGTAATCGTTGTTCTGAATGGTTCTGACGTAATCTACGGTAACGTTGAAGCCGAGATCGCTCCACTTTGCGGCGATCATTTCCACGATCGCGCAATGGACCTCGTCATTCTTGGACACCTTGATGCTGAAGGAGTAATCCTCGGGGGTGATGCCTGCCTCGCTGAGAAGCTTGCTTGCCTCGGGCTCATTCTCGCCGGTGGAAAGGATGCTTCCGCCTGCGGTGCGGAAATCGGTCTTGCCCTTGGTGTTGCCGTTAAAGACGCCGGGGCAGACCAGACCCGTTGCGGCCTGTGCGTAGACGATCGCGGAGGCGATGGCGTCGCGGTCGATGGCCAGGGAGAGTGCCTGGCGGACCTTGGCGTCAGCAAAGAGGTAGCTGCCGTCCTTGCCGTCGTCGATCAGTGCGTTCTCGTTGAGGAAGCAAACGAAGGTGGAAAGTCCGTTGGTGATCTCCACCTCACCCTTCACGGCGTCGTTGTTGCGCAGGGAAAGGGGAATGGTGTTCATATAATGGATCTCGCCTGCCTGGTAAGCGGCAAGGATCTCCTCGGGGGTCTTGGTGCAGTCCACGAGCAGACGGTAGGGAGTTACGCCTGCGTCAATGGCCTCGTCCTTCTCGTCGTTGCGGTCGTAGTACTTGTTGCGCTCCAGGTAGAAATAGCCGATCTCCTTAACCACGGAGGGCATCTCCTTGGTAAAGGGAGCGCCGCTTGTGGGGTCGGAGCCGTGGATATTCTTGGGAGCGAGGTCACCGTTCTTGACCGTCTTGTCAAGGTAGCTGACCACGTCGCCAACGTTGCTGGTACGCATATAATCGGCGCTGTCTTTGTCCTCAACGTTGGGACGGAAGGAGTGCTGGCCGATGGCCTCGGTCACTCTTGCGTCGATGCACGCGATCATCTTGGCGATCGCGGCGTCATCCATCTTCAGGTGGCTGGAAAGACGGGTGCTTCTGGTGAGCTCCTCCACGCCGAGAGCGTCAAGGTCGAGGTCAAGATCCTCCAGGAGGACCTCGGTCACCAGAGCCATGGAGTCGATCGTTACGTCGGAATAGATGATCTTGCCGAGCTTGAAGGGACCGCTGGTCACCATGGTCGAGGCCTTCTTTGCCCAGTCGGGATCCTTTGCAACGTAATTCTCCAGGAGAGGAGCGGTGCAAACGCTGGTCAGGTTGAGGATGAAGGCGTCAAAGTCGATCGGTCCCTCAAAGGAGATCTTGACCAGACGGTCCTCTGCTGCCTCAACGCCGAGATCGTCGATCGAAACGTCACCCTCCTTAACGGCGCGTGCGTTCTTGATATCGTAGAGCAGGGAGGCTGCGGCAAAGCTGTTGTTGGAGTTGAGCAGACGCTTGAAGGTGAAGACGACGTCATCGGAGGTCAGCGCGGTGCCGTTGCTCCAGTATGCCTCCTTCAGGTGAAGCATCATGTAGTATTCGCCTCTTGCCGTGTCGGCGTGAGTGGTATACTTGCTGACAAGGGATTTTTCAACCTTACCCTTCTCGTTGATCTTGAAGAGCGTGTCGAACATCATGCCGAGGATATCGGCGGCCTCGGTGTTGTAGTATGCATTTGCCGGGTCGAAATCGTAGATCTCGTTGGTCAAATACATGGTGACGTATGCACCTCTGTCGTTCTCGTCCTTCTTGCCTGCGCAGGAAGCCAGAACGGGAACCAGCATGACCGCACACAACAGCAGTGCAATGATCCGTTTTGTCATGATTTGAAAATCCTCCTCTTGAAAAAGAAAAAATCGAAAACGGCGCAGCGGTTTTTCGGAGTTTTTTGCGCGTGCGCCTACGTACTTTAATATTATAAACTATTTTCCCTCCGTTTTCAAGGGATTAAAAAATCTTTTCGTGTATATTTTGTTAACTTTCTTGGAAGATTAAATTCATAAAATCAGAATTTAACAAAACGGACACGCTTTGTTAAAAGGTTGTTTAGGAGGATGCATGGCGATCGAGGCAAGAAGCGATCTCGCTCTGGAGGGGATCAGCGGAGAAAACTGGAGAGTCGGCGGCACGGAATGGTCGCAGAGAAGGGTGGGTCCCTTTTGTGAGAGCCGCCTTGCGATCCGCTCGGAGGAGGGCGAGCGCGCCTTGGGAAAGCCGAAGGGCGAATACCTGACCTTTGAGTGCCGAGGTCTGCATCAGCTCAGCGAGGGGGAGGAGACGCAGCTCGTGCGCTTGCTCGGTGAGTCGCTCCGCAAAATGGCCGAGCGCGTGAGCGGAAAGCGCGCACAGGGCGAGCTTTCGCTGCTGGTCGCAGGACTTGGAAACGCCGATCTGACCGCTGACGCGATCGGACCGCGAACGGTCTCGGGGCTTACCGCAACGCGGCATCTGGCGCAGTATGAGAAAAAGCTTTATCGCTCGCTCGGCTGCGCCTCGCTCTCGGCCGTTGCTCCGGGCGTCCTTGGGCAGACCGGGATCGAGACCTCGGCGCTTTTGCTTGGCGCGGTAGGCTGCGTGCAGCCCGACCTCCTTCTCGTCGTGGACGCTCTTGCGGCGCGCGGCTGTGAGCGGCTGGGCAGGACGGTCCAACTCTCGGACGTGGGGATCGAGCCGGGCTCGGGCGTGGGCAACCGCCGCCGCGCCATCACGCGGGAGACGATGGGCATTCCCGTGCTTGCCCTCGGCGTTCCCACCGTGGTCAGCTCCGCAACGCTGGTCTGGGATGCGCTCTCCGAGGCAGGACTTGATGCGCAAACTCCTGCGCTCAGCCGTGTCCTTCGGGAGGGGGAGAGCTTCTTCGTCTCGCCGAAGGAATGCGATCTTCTGGTTGCCCGTGCGTCCTCCTTGCTCTCCCGCGCGATCGATCTGGCCTTCGTCTGCGCGCGATAGGGAAGGCTCCTTTTGGAAGGAAGGTCTTGCGTTGACGGATCACGCATAAAGCCGACGGGCGCGCTCATACACTGGAGCAGAGCTTTCGTAAAGACGAATAAGAAAGGAGCGAACGTCATGCAAGCCTTGCCGACACCGAAAAAAACAAACCGCCCGAGGGAGGCGGTTCTCCTCAAGGAGGGCTACGGCGGAGGATTCCGCGCCCTTCTGATCCTGCTCTTTGCCTGCGCCCTGCTCGTGGCCGCCTTTGCGGTCAGCACGGTCTGGATGCAGGCGGACGGAGGCTGGCTCTCGGGCGGCGGAGCCCCTCTCCCCGGAGAGAAGGAGACCGAGGCGGAGAGCGAAGGGGAGAGCGAAGGGGAGACCGACGCACCGCTCTCGACCGAGCCGCCTTTGGAGCAGACGCCTCCCGAAGGGGCAACGCGAATTGCCGAGGCGGACCTCTCCTGCCTGTCGCTGGGGCAGGAATACATCCACAACGAGACGGCCTACCGCCCAAGCGTTGCAGAGCTTCTTTCGCGCGAGCTTTTACGAGCGGGAGCAGAGCGGCCGACCGTGCTCGTTCTGCACACGCACACGAGCGAGGCCTATCTGCCTGCGGGGACGGAGTACCTGACGGGACCTATGGGAGATCTCTCCTACGCGGAGGATCCTGCGCGTAGTGTGGTCGCCGTCGGACGGCGGCTTTGCGAGGTCCTCGAAAAAGAAGGCATCACCGCACTGCACTGCACGGTGATGCTGGATGCGCCGACGCAACGGGGCGCGTACGAGCGCGCCGCGGAGACGGTCAAAGCGTATTTGGAGAGGTATCCCGAGATCTGCTGTGTGATCGATCTGCATCGGGATTCGGTCAGGAATGGGGAAGGGGCCTATCTTCGCACGCGAGCAACCGGAGTTGAGGAGCCCACGGCGCAGCTGCTCTTTGTGGTGGGAACGGACGGCAACGGAACGGCCTATCCCTCACCGACGGGCTGGGAGAACAATCTTGCTCTTGCCCTGCAGCTTCGCCGATATCTGAATGCCGACGGCTGCGGTATCGTGCGCCCCGTCACTCTGCGAAATTCTTCCTATAATCAAGAGCTTGCTCCTCTCTCCCTTTTGCTGGAGGTGGGGAGCGATGCAAACTCGCTTGAGGAGGCCGAGCGTGCCGCATCTTTGGCAGGCAAGGCGCTCGCCGCCATCTTGCTCGGGGAGGCAGACTGATCCTCAAAGCAGGCTCTCGAGGGAAAGCGTGATCCCGAAGAAAAGTGCGATCCCGAAGGGGAAGGATCCTGCGATCAAGCGCGGCGTCCGCGCAGGCAGAGATACTCCACACCGATGAGCAATGCGCCGATGCACAGACCGGAAAGAAGGCTTACCGTGCCTTTCTCTATCGCGCCGATCACGCCGACAAAGCCGATAAGAGAAAGGGCGGTTCCCGCCACGCGGAGCACGCGTGCCAGGGGCAGTGCGCTGATGCGCGAGAGGAGCTTTTGCAGGTGATTTTCGCGCGGAGCCGCCTCGGTGAAGCAGGCCTCGAAAATTCTGGTATTGGAATTAAAACGTCCGTTTTTCTCATACGATGCGTTCATTTCTCTTCTCCTTAAATCCAAAAATGGAACTGTTACAAGCGTATTATAGCAGAAAAAAATGGGTTTGTCAATAGGAAAATTCCAAAAAAAGAAAAATTTTTTCAAAAACCTCTTTACAAACCGAAAAAGGCGTGGTATAATAGTACCGTAATCGGAAATTTGGAGGTCGTATGGAAAATTACATCGATCGGATCAAAAAGAAAAAGGCAGAGCGCAAGCTGACCAACGAGCAGCTTTCCGCACGCTCGGGCATTCCGCTCGGCACGCTGAGCAAGATGCTGGCGGGCATGAGCGATTCGCCAAAGCTCTCCAACATCGTGTCCCTGTGCAACGCACTCGATTGCTCGGTGGAGTATATCGTCAGCGGCACGCCGGAGAATACCAATAACTATACGCTGGACGACGCCGAGATCGCCTTGGTCGAGGAGCTTCGCCGTCTGGATCCCTGGGGCCTTGAGCTGGTTCGGCGCGTGGTCTCCATGGAGGCCGAGCGCGTTGCCGCTTCGCAGGGAACGGGCGCCGAGGCCAAGGAGGAGCGTACCCCCGCACGCGCACACACGGCGCGCATTCTGACGCCGCCTGCTGCATCCGTCGGCCGCCGCTATGCAGGCGAGGCCGTGCGCACGGGAAAGAGGACCATCACGCTGTACGATCTTCCCGTTTCCGCAGGAGTGGGGCTCTATTTGGATGCGGATACGGCAACCGGCATTCAGATCCCCGACAACGAGAAAACGGCTGAGGCCGACTATGCGCTCCGCATTCGCGGAAACAGTATGGAGCCGAAGTACCGCGACGGAGACGTCCTCCTGGTGGAAAGCACGGACGGCGTCGAGAGCGGGGAGCTCGGCATTTTCCTCTTGGACGGCGAGGCCTTCTTCAAGGTCTACGGCGGCGATCGCCTCCAATCGCTCAACCCGGAGTATGGCCCGATCCTGCTCAAGGATTACACCGACGTGCAGTGCAAGGGTCGCGTGGTGGGCAAGCTGAAGCGTAAATGATCCGTAAAGGAAAAGAAGCAAGGGGGAAACAGGATCACGCTATTCTGTTTCTTCTTTGTTGAAAGGTTGAAAGAGGAAAAACGGTATGCATGAATTTCACAGACAGCGTCTGCGGGAGCGCTATCTCAAATGCGGCTTTGAGGCCTTTGCCGATCACGAGCTTCTGGAGATGCTTTTGTCCTACGCCATTCCGCGCAAGGATACCAACGCCATCGCGCACGCGCTGCTCGGCAAATTCGGCTCCTTGCGCAACGTTCTTCTGGCAGAGCTGCCCGAGCTGATCGCGGTGGACGGCATGGGTGAGGCTTCGGCGATCTGCCTCAAGCTCCATCTGGAGATGCTTCGCCGCACGCTGCAGGACGAGACCAAAAACCGTCCGCGCTACGATACCGTCGTCAAGCTGGCCAAGTTTTTGTGTCCGCAGTTCGTCTGCGCCACGCACGAGATGGTCTATGCGATGCTTCTGGATAACGGAATGCGCCTTTTGGAGTGCTTCAAGGTGACCGATGGGATCATCAACGCCGCCGAAGTCGCGGTTCGACGGATCGCCGAGCGTGCCTATCATATGCACGCCGCCAACGTGGTGTTGGCGCACAACCATCCAAACGGTCTGGCCATTCCTTCCATGCAGGACATCGAGTTTACCGATTGCCTCAACGAGAGCCTGCGCACGCTGGGGATCGTGCTGGTCGAGCATTTCGTCATCGTGGACGAGCGCTTTGCCCCCATCATGCGGCAGAATGCGACGAGTATGCACTGTGCGCCCAATCTTGATCGCGAAAACGATCACTTCTACGAAAAATTCTACGAGGGTGCGGACGCGGGAGCCCTGGAAAGCTTCTCGCTCTGACCCGTATGGCAGCAAAAAAAGCCTTCGCTTTTCCAAAAAGCGAAGGCTTTTTTCTTTTTCCGCGTTATCCCACCGTTGCGGGCTTTCTTGCGGGGGCGCTTTCCCGATGGGGAAGGCCGTAGAGCGCAGAGGATCCGAGCGCCGATTCGATCCGCAAAAGGCGGTTGTATTTGGCCACGCGCTCACTGCGGCAGGGCGCCCCCGATTTGATCAGGGGCGCGGAGGTGGCCACCGCAAGGTCGGCGAGCGTGGTGTCCTCGGTGTCGCCGCTGCGGTGTGAGGGAATATAGGCGTATCCTGCCTCGGAGGCCTCGCGAATGACCTGCATCGTTTCGCTCAGCGTGCCGATCTGGTTGGGCTTGACGAGAATGGCGTTTGCCGAGCCGTGGCGAATGCCCTCGCGCAGACGCCGTGTGTTGGTGGCAAAAAGATCGTCTCCCACGAGGAGCAGATCCTTTCCAAGACGCTTCATCAGCTCGCTCCAGCCCTCAAAATCCCGTTGATCCAGGCCGTCCTCGATTGAGAAAAGGGGATATTTCTTTGCCAGTCCGCACCAGTATTCGATCAGCCCCTGACGGCTGAAGGTCGCTCCTCGCTTGGGCATACGGTAGCCCCCCTCCTCGGTGAACCATTCGCTTGCCGCGCAGTCCAGCGAGATGCGAACGCGCCCGGTGTCATAGCCGCTTTCCTCAATGGCGCGGCAGATCAGCTCAAGCGCCTCCTCGTCGTCCTTGAGGTTCGGGGCATAGCCTCCCTCGTCGCCCACGCCCGAGGGATGCCCCTCGGCGGCCAGAATGCGGCCGAGCGTGTGGTAGATCTCGCTTCCCATGCGGAGTGCCTCCGAGAAGGAGTCCGCTCCCACGGGAACGATCATAAATTCCTGGATCTCCACGTTGTTCTGCGCGTGCGCGCCGCCGTTGAGAATGTTCATCATGGGAATGGGCATACGCTCCGCGGAGATGCCGCCGAGGTAGCGGTAGAGGGGCATACGGTACCAATTTGCCGCCGCGCGAGCCGAGGCGAGCGAGACGGCGAGGATCGCGTTTGCGCCGAGGCGGCTCTTGTTTTCGGTGCTGTCGAGATCGCAGAGAATGCGGTCAAGCTCGGCCTGCTCCGAGGCACAGATTCCCGAGATGGCGGGGGAGATGATGCGTCCAACGCCCATCACGGCCTCACGCACGCCGCGGCCGCCGTAGCGCCGTCGGTCGCCGTCCCGCTTTTCCGCGGCCTCGTAAACGCCGGTCGAGGCCCCCGAGGGGACGCTGGCCACGCCAACGGTGCCGTCGGCAAGAAAAACGGTGGCTTCAAGGGTGGGGTTTCCGCGGGAATCGAGGATCTCCTTGGCAGAGCAACGGGTGATTTGCGGTTTGTTCATAGCTGCTGCTTCCTTTCGCTTGTGATTTTTGGTGATGAAAGCAGTATCGTCCGGGCGAGGGGGAAAGTATGCAGAGGAACGAAAAAATCGGGCGTTCTCCGTCACTGTACGACGCCGATCGGCATATTCTGCCATTGAAGGGAGGTGTGACCATGCGGAATCGGATGAATCAACGGCAGGAATGCCGACTTACCGTCGGCACGCTGACCGATGCGATGCGGGCGCAAAGCCTGCTTTCCGCCTCGGCGATCCGCAGCGAGATCGTGGGAGCGGACGGCGTGCGTGAGCGGCGGGAGGGATGTGGCTACGCGCTCACCTTCTCCTGCTTGCAGGAGGGGCAGGTCAGACGTATTTTGCGGGAGGCAGGGCTTCGCCGCTTCTGATGGGAGGGAAATGCTTTGATCTATCTTGACCACGCGGCGACCTCCTTCCCAAAGCCGCGGGAGGTGCTTTCGGAAATGACGCGCTGTATGCGCTTTTACGGCGGCAACCCCGGGCGAGGCTCGCATTCGCTCTCCCTGGCGGCCGCCGAAAAGGTGTATGCCTGCCGACGCGCTGTCGCCGAGCTGGTAGGCTCCCGACATCCCGAGCGGCTTGCTTTTACGTTGAACGCCACGTCGGCCATCAACACGGTCGTCAAGGGACTTTTGCGCACGGGGGATCACGTCCTGATCTCGGATATGGAGCATAACGCCGTCCTTCGTCCCGTCGCAAGGCTTGCGCGGGAGGGCAGGATCACCTATACCGTTTTTCCCACGATGCTGCTTGAGGAGGGAAGAAGCCCTGCACGCATCACGGCAAGGCTTGCGCGCCTGGTCCGCCCGAATACGCGAATGCTCATCTGCGCGCACGCTTCGAACGTCTGCTCGGCCTCGCTTCCTCTGGAGGTCCTCGGCGAGTTCTGCCGCAAGCGCGGAATTCTGTTCGTGGTGGATGCGGCACAGTCGCTCGGGCATCTGCCCATCGACGTGGAGGAGATGAAGATCGACGCACTCTGCGCCCCTGGGCACAAGGGGCTTCTCGGACCGCAGGGGAGCGGCTTTTTCCTGCTTGGCGAGGGCGTGGAGGCCGAGACGCTCATCGAGGGCGGGAGCGGCTACCATTCGCTCGAGGAGGAGATGCCCGCGGAGATGCCCGAGAGGTACGAGGCGGGCACGCTCCCCACGCCTGCGATCGCAGGGCTTCTTGCGGGGATCGGTGAGGTCAGACGCATGGGGATCGACGCCATTCACGCGCACGAGTGCCGTCTGATCGCGCATCTTGCCCGTCGGCTTTCCTATCTGCCCGAGGTCACGCTCTACGCGCCGCAATACCAAGGCTCGGTGCTTTCCTTCGGGATCGCGGGGCGAAGCGCGGAGGAGGTCGGCCTTGCCCTCAATCGCATGGGCTTTTGCGTTCGCGCAGGCTTTCATTGCTCGGCGCTCGGTCACCGCACGCTGGGGACCGATGCCACGGGGACGGTCAGAGTCAGCGTGGGCTATTGCACGACCGAGGCGCAGATCGATGCGCTTGCCGACGCCGCCCAGCGGCTTTGCCGACGTACGTAAGCAAAAGAAAAGGGAGAGAAGGGGACGCGGCCTCCGTAAGCGGAGGGCGGACCGATTCTCTCCTTTTTTTGCCGCAAAACGCAGGCTATGCAAGAGGCGTCAGGCCAGAGCACCGAGCACTCGGACCGCCTCGCTCTGGCAGAGCAGCCTTCCGTGCTCCGCGATGTAGATCAGCAGGTGTGAGGCGTTCTCCACGCTGCCGTATTCCGCGAGAAAATCCCATTTTTCAGGGAGGGAAAAGGGAGTTGCGGAGAGGAAGGAGACGAACAGATAATACCGTCCCTCCTCGTCGCAAAAGGCTCGGCTTTCGCCGTCATAGCCCTGCAAAAGCAGTCTTCGGCAGACCCGAAGCAGGTCGCGCAGACTGGAAAAGCGGTAGGCACAGTCGCGGCGGAAGGACGTGCTTTGCCGTACGGGATGCGGAAGCAGGGATCGCTTTTCCGTCCCCTTGTCCTGCGCGGCGAAGCATTCGGCGCCCTCGGGGAGCGGAGAATAGCTGATGAACATCTCGCATCCGCCCTCGCGTGAGGGAAAATATTGCACGGCGATCTGACGGTCGTCTCCTGCAAAGTCGGTCTGCTTGCGCACCTCCTCCATGAGGTGGCGGAAGGCGTGGTGCATCCGTTGCCCGTCCTCGCCAAGGCTTTCGGCGTTCAACTCAAAGTGACACATATCCGTCGGCGTCAGCATGATCTTCAGCTTGTGATCACTGATGCGGATCAGTTCCATAAAAACAGTCACTCCTTTCGGTGGAAAGAGAAGAATTCGGCAATGCGCTCTTATATACATTATAGCGCTCTTTTCCCAAAATGGAACCCCCAAATTTTTGGTAATTTCCTTGACGGGGCAGGGGAAGTGTGATATAATAAGGGTAAACAAGGAATGAATGGGTAAAATACCCGAAAGGAAGGCTTGCTTATATGGAACTGAAAACGATTCTTTCCCGCGTGGATCACACCCTGCTTTCCCAGAGCGCGACCTGGGAGGAGATCAAGGCAATTTGCGAGGACGGCATTCGCTACGGCACGGCGTCCGTCTGCATTCCCGCGTCCTTCGTGGCGCAGGCGGCGGAATTTTCGGCCGGACGCATTCCGATCTGCACCGTGATTGGCTTCCCCAACGGCTACAGCACCACCGCCGTCAAGGTCTTTGAGACCCGCGACGCCGTGCAGAACGGTGCCGATGAGATCGACATGGTCATCAACATCGGCTGGGTCAAGGAGGGCAGATACGACGCCGTCCTTGAGGAGATCAAGTGCATTCGCGAGGCTTGCCGCGGCAAGATCCTGAAGGTCATCATCGAGACCTGCCTTCTGACCGAGGAGGAGAAGATCCGTATGTGCGAGGTGGTCAACGCCTCCGGGGCAGACTATATCAAGACCTCCACGGGATTTTCCAAGGCGGGAGCAACGCCCGAGGATATTGCGATCTTCGCGCGCTATTCCGCACCGCACGTCAAGATCAAGGCCGCAGGCGGTATCCGCTCGCTGGCCGATGCCGAAAACTATATCGCTCTCGGCGCGTCAAGACTGGGGACAAGCTCCATCGTCAAGCTCGCCAAGGGACAGGAAAATGCAAACGGAGGATACTGATATGGCAGAGAAGGCTTATCCAACCGCACACATCAACGCGACCCCCGAGGACTTTGGCAGAACCGTGCTGATGCCCGGTGACCCCCTGCGTGCAAAATTTATCGCAGAGACCTATCTTGAAAATCCGCGCCTGGTCAACTCGGTGCGCGGCATCAACGGATATACGGGAACCTGGAAGGGCACGAAGGTCTCGGTCATGGCCAGCGGCATGGGCATGCCCTCCATCGGCATTTACAGCTATGAGCTGTTCAACTTCTTCGGTGTGGACAACATTCTCCGCATCGGAAGCGCAGGCGCGCTCCGCGAGGACGTGCATATGCGCGAGCTGGTCATCGGCATGGGTGCCTCCACCGATTCCTGCTTTGCCCGGCAGTTCCGCCTCGTTGGAAACCTTGCACCTCTAGCCGACTATCGCCTCCTGCGCACGGCGGCAGACGTTTGCGAGGAGATGAAGCTTGCACACCACGTGGGCAACATCTATTCCAGCGACGTATTCTACAACGACGATTTTTCGGTCAACGCCCGTTGGGGCGAGATGGGAGCACTCGCCGTGGAGATGGAGGCCGCCGCACTCTATATCAACGCGGCAAAGGCAGGAAAGCGCGCACTCGCGATCTGCACGGTCTCGGATCATCTGCTCACGGGAGAGAAGCTGAGCAGCGAGGAGCGGCAGTGCGGCTTCCGCAATATGATGGAGGTCGCCCTTGAGGTGGCCGTCCGCATGGAAAAAGAGCCGAAGCTTTAAGAAAAGGAACGGTAAACAAGCATGAAACGCGTATTTTTGATCGTCCTGGACAGCGTGGGAGCGGGTGAAGCTCCCGATGCCGCTGCCTTCGGGGACGCCGGAGCGCACACCCTGCGCAGCCTTTCCGGGTCGGAGCGTCTTTCGATTCCCACGCTTCGCTCACTCGGCATCGGCAATATCCCGGGGCTTTCCTTCCTTGGAGAGACCGATGCGCCGAGAGCCGCCGTGGCCAAGATGACCGAGCGATCCATGGGCAAGGACACCACCATCGGGCACTGGGAGATCGCGGGATGCATTTCCCCCGAGCCGATGCCCACCTATCCCAACGGATTTCCGAGGGAGGTTCTGGACGCCTTTTCGGAGGCGACCGGGCGCGGAGTGCTTTGCAATCTTCCGTATTCGGGAACCGACGTCATTCGCGATTTTGGCGAGGAGCATCTGCGCACGGGTGACCTGATCGTTTACACCTCGGCGGACAGCGTCTTTCAGATCGCCGCCAACGAGGCCTTACTCCCCCCCGAGGAGCTTTACGACGTCTGCCGCAAGGCAAGAGCGATCCTTACGGGAAAGCACGCCGTCGGCCGCGTGATCGCGCGCCCCTTCGTGGGCACGTGTGCCGCCGACTTCAAGCGCACGGCAAACCGCCGCGATTTTTCCCTCGAGCCTCCCGCCGTAACCCTCCCCGAGGCAGTTTTTCGCGCGGGCATGGATTCGATCGCCATTGGAAAGATCTTTGATATCTTTGCCGGAAAAGGCTTTTCCGAGCATTTCGTTACGCACGGCAACGCCGAGGGCATGGAGCGCCTGACCGATGCGGTCGAGCGTGATTTTACCGGCCTTTGTTTTGCCAATCTCGTGGATTTTGATATGCTTTACGGCCACCGCAACGACGTAGACGGCTATGCCGCCGCACTGACGGCCTTTGATGCGTGGCTGCCTTCCTTCCTCGGCAAGATGCGGGAGGAGGACGTGCTGTTCATCACGGCGGATCACGGCTGCGACCCGGGTGACGTCAGCACCGACCATACCAGAGAGTACGTTCCGCTTCTGGCCGTAGGAAAGGGGATCGCCCCCGTCTCTCTCGGCGTGCGGAGCAGCTTTGCCGACCTTGCGGCAACGGTTGCCGAGCTTCTCGGCGTATCGCTTGCCACCGAGGGAAGATCCTTTGCAAAGGAGATGACGAACGCATGACGGATCAAGAGCTGATGGACCTTGCCTTCAAGGCGCGCAAGTCCTCCTATTCCCCCTATTCGGGATATGCGGTGGGAGCGGCGCTCCTTTCCGAGGATGGACGCGTTTTCCTTGGCTGCAACGTGGAGAACGCCTCCTATTCGCCCACCTGCTGTGCGGAGCGCACCGCCTTCTTCAAGGCGATCTCCGAGGGGGTGCATACCTTTTCGCGTATCGCTATCGTCGGCGGAAAACGCGGAGAGGAGCCCGAGAGCTTCTTTACCCCCTGCGGCGTGTGCCGTCAGGTGATGCGCGAGTTCTGCGAGGATGATTTTGAGATCCTCGTGGCCGACGGCAAGGAGCTGAAGAAATGGACTCTTGCCGAGCTTTTGCCTGCGGGCTTCCGCCTTTGAGGAGAGGAGAGCACCGTGCAGACAGTCGTTGACGTAAAGACGATGCGCGAGAGTGACGCCGCCGCGATCCGCGGCGGCGTTGCAGGTCGTGCGCTGATGTACCGCGCAGGCGAGGGGATCCTTCGCGCCTATCCCTTCAAGGGAAAAACGGCGATCGTCTGCGGGAGCGGGAATAATGCAGGGGACGGCTACGTCCTGGCCCTGCTTTTGCAGCAGGCGGCCGTTCCGTGTGCGATCCTTCTTGTGGAGGAGCGCTTTTCGGAGGACGGTCTTTTTTACTATACGGAATGCAAGCGTCGCGGGATCGAGATCCTGCCCTTTGACGGAGAGACCGATCTCTCGTCCTATGCGGAGATCGTGGATTGCCTTCTCGGAACGGGCTTTCGGGGGGAGCTTTCCCCGCGCTATGCCGCCGCGGTCGCACGCATCAACCAAAGCGGGCGCCCCGTGATCTCGGCCGACATCAACAGCGGTCTTGACGGGGACAGCGGACATGCAGAGCTTTGCGTCCGTTCCACGCTTACGGTCTCGGTGGGCACCTATAAGAGCGGTCATTTCCTGGGAGATGCCAAGGACGTGATCGGCTCGCTTTGCAACGTGGATATCGGCATTCCCATTCGGGGAAGGGAGCGCTTTTTGCTCGAGGCCGAGGATCTTTTGCCCGTGTTTGCCGAGCGGAAGCAAAATTCGCATAAGGGAAGCTACGGCTACGTCTCCATTCTTGGCGGATGCCCCGAATATGCGGGAGCGGTCAAGCTGGCCAATCTTTCCGCCTCGGCGCTGCGCGCAGGGTGCGGCGTGGCCAAACTGATCCTGCCGCGCTCGCTTGCGGCAAGCGTGTCGCCTTACCTCCTGGAGAGCACGCTGGCGCTCCTTCTCGAGGAGGACGGCCAAGCCCTTCTTTCCCCCGAGATACTTGACCGTGCCCTTGTCGGACAACGCGCCCTTGCCATTGTCATGGGGTGGGGAAGAAGCCCCCACAATCGCGAGATCCTGCGCTATATTCTGCAAAAGCACGCGCTTTCCTTGGTGATCGACGCCGACGGACTCAACACGCTTTCCGAAATGGAGCTTTCTTCCTTGCTTCGGGAGACCTCCTGCCGCGTGATCCTGACGCCGCATCCCAAGGAAATGGAGCGGCTGTGCGGCATTCCCGTGGAGCAGATCCTCCGGGATCCGATCCGCTGTGCGGAGGAGTTTGCCCGCGCGCATGGAGTGATCCTTTTGCTCAAGGGCCCTTGCACGGTGGTGACGGACGGAGAGAAGACCTATCTCGTCAACCGCGGCTGTGCAGGCATGGCCACGGCGGGAAGCGGAGACGTGCTTTCGGGCATTCTCGCAGGTCTGCTTGGCTACGCCGAGGCAAGCCCCTTGACGGTTGCCGCAGGCGCTTACCTTGCAGGACGTGCAGGCGAGCTTGCCGAGCAGAAGGGAAATGCAATCAGTATGACCGCTTCGGATACCGTATCCTGCATTGGAAAAGCGGTGTCGGAAATTTGCAAGCTAAGATTGCCCACAGGGCAGAAGGAGGAGGTATGAAGCTTTCACAGACTGATCGGGAGGCTCTTTCGGCGTTGACCAACGAGCAAAAGACCCGTATCGTTTTTTCCGTCCCCTCCGAGGGAGAGGAAGCAGGAGAGGTCGCTCTTCTGCTGGGATCTGACCCTTCCTGCTGGCAGGAGCGCTGCAGCGCGGCTGCAGAGCTGTATTTTGCGGGAAAGGTGAAGTACATCATGCCAACGGGAGGTGTTTGCTGGGAATATAACGGAAGCCTGCGCAGTGAGGCGGACGGTATGCGCGAGGTTCTTTTGGGGATGGGCATTCCGGAAGAGGTGATCCTCCCGGAAAATGAGGCCCGTACCACGATGGAAAATATGATCTATTGCTCCTTGCAGCTCTATCGCCGTTTTCATTATGCGAATATTCAAACCGTATACGTGGTCACCTCACCCGGGCATTTGACCCGCAGTGTGGTTCTGGCAAAGCATCTTCTGCCCCATCATCTTCGGATATTGGGGTACGGTGGCTCTGTCTATGCGCAGATCCGTGACCACTGGCAGGAAAGCCAGAAGAGCAGCGCTTTTGTTTCTGGCGAGGTTTTTCGTCTGCACTCCTTGATCGATCGGGGATTCTTGGAGGATATCGAGTATTGAGAACACCAAAAAAACGGGCGGGAAGGTCCAAAAAGACCTTCCCGCCCGTTTTGCTTAGGTTCAGAACATCATTCGGTCAACGTCGTCGAGCGAGTCGAAGACGAAATCCGGCTTGTCGGCGTCGGTGGCGGCCTCCACGTCGGCGGGCTGGGTCTCGCCCGAGAGGACGAGAACGGCGGTCACGCCGTGCCGCTTTCCAACGGCAATATCGGTGTACAGGCGGTCGCCGAAGATGCACATCTCGGCGGGTTGCATTCCGGTTGCCTCACAGATCATTTCGATCGTCTCGCGGTAGGGCTTGCCAAAGTAGGTCGGCACCTTGCCCGTGGAGGCGGTCACGAGAGCGGCGATCGCACCGCTGTCGGGCATAAAGCCGTTTTCGGTGGGGCAGTTGAAGTCGGGATGCGTGGAGAGATACTCCGCCCCCTCGCGGATCAGGCGGCAGGCGTCGTCCAGCTTCTGATAGGTCAGCGAGGTATCAAAGCTGGTCACCACGATGTCGGCCTTTTCCTCGTTACCGTTCAGGAGAGGAATGCCTCTTTTGCGGAAGTTGTTGCAAAGATCCTCCGTGCCGACGAGATAGACGCTTTTTCCCGCTCTGTGGCGGATCAGAAATTCAGCCGTCACGTCGCCCGCGGTCATGATCTCGTCCGCGGTGGGCTCAAAGCCGAGGCGGGTCAGCTTGTCCAGATACACCTCGGGGGAGCGGGAGGCGTTGTTGGTAAAGAAGAGCACGCGCTTGCCTGCCTTGCGGAGGTTTTTAATGAAGCGGATCGCAAAGGGGAAGACGCGGTTGCCAAGGTAAATGGTCCCGTCCATATCAAAAATATACAGCTTTTTCTCCTCTAGGATCGAGAAGGGGGGATTCTGAAATTGCATACGGTTCCTCCGTTGATTATTCGCAGTAGCCTACGCCAAGGGCGTAAGCGATCCAAAGCACGGTGTAGCGATCCTTAAGATCCTTTGCGTAGCGAACGGCGTCGGAGAGGATCTCCTTGCCGTAAAAGGCCTTGCATTCGTTGATGTCAAGACCGATGGCCGTGACGTAGGAGAGCATCTGCTCATATCCGGGGGCCTCCTGAAGGATCGCGCAGACCTCTTGCCAAGCCTTTTCCAGCTGCTTGACGTCGATGTCGGCGTAGAGACCGACCTTATCCTGCAGGGCGATGATGCCGTCGGCGGCCGTGGTGTAGACGCGGCGGATCTCCTTTTCCCACGCATCGCGGTCCTCGGCATAGGGGGCGAAGGGGGGCTTCTGCGAGAGAAGCGCCTCGCGCAGACGTGCGGTCAGCGCGGCCGAGTAGAGCACGTCGATGCCGTGGAGATAATATTCGTGGTGATTGAGAAGGCCCGTGATCTCAAAGTAGTGCGAGAGGTGATGCTCGCTTCCCGATGCGGGGCGGGAGTTGCCCACGTAGCTCATCATCACGCCAACGTTGACCAGCGCCTCCATCAGAATGCGAATGGCCTCGGGGTCGCGCGCAAGGAGCGCTTCGGCCTTATCCTCGACCGCCTTGACCGACTCCATGACCGAATTGAACACGAAATCGCAGAAGTATTCGCCGCGCAAAAGCTGAGCAAGCCTCCAGTCGTTGAGGCAGGAGTATTTTCCCACGATATCGCCGTAGCCCGAGCGGATCATATCCAGAGGCGCGGTGCGCACGATGGCGCTCTCGGCCAGGATCGCGTAGGGAACGCGGGCGTTTAAGGTGACCTTCATCTGCTCCAGGATCAAAGCCGCGCCCACCGAGGCGTAGCCGTCCATCGAGGGAGCGGTCGCGATGATGGCGTAGCGAATGCCGTGCGTAAAGGAAACGTGCTTACACAGGTCGTTGATCACGCCGGAGCCGATGCCAAGGAGAAGATCGGTGTCCTTCGGCATCTTTGCCTCGATCGCGGCGATGGCCTGCTCGTCGGGCACGACGATCTCCTGCCCGAAGATCTGCTCGGCGGCAATCTTCTCTCCCAAAAGCGTCTTTACCCGATCTCCGCAGAGCGGATAGGTGTTGCCGTCCGCAACCAGGAGGATACGCGAAAATTCCGCGCATACCTCGGGGAGCTTTTCGAGCGCGTTATCTCCGATCTCCACAAAGCGAACGTCGCAGGTGTGGACCCTTCCGCAGGGGCAATCGGATTTTCCCAAAAGCATGGTTTTCAAGCTTGTCATGATTCATTTTCCTTTCCGGGATCCTTCGGCTCCCAACAGGGATGCCTATACCGTATCATTCTATCACAAAAAAAGCCGTTGGTCAAGAGCAGAGGAGAAAAAAGGAGATTTTTTTCACTTGCGGCGAGGGAGACGCCGAGCCGCTCGGCAAAAGCGCTTTTTCGCGCGATTTTGCCTTGACATTCGGGGCTTTCTGTGGTACAATAAGCATATCGAAAAAGGAGGAGGCACACAACCTTGCTCAACGTTATTTTTCTGATCCTGTCCACGGTCGGCTGCGGCGCGACCTATCTGCTTTCCGACGGGCTTTCCCCCTGGTGGATCCTGCCGATCTGGCTGGGCCTTTACGTGGGGCTTACGCTCCTCTGGGCGCTGTTTCTGGTGGTCTCCGCGCTGTTTCTGCCGAAAAAAACGCCCGAAAAGCCCATTCCGTTCTGCAGCAAAACGATCCGCTTTGGCCTGGATTGGCTGCTTTCGCTTCTGGGGATCCGCGTGCGCTGGATCGGGCAGGAAAAGCTGCCCGACGAGCCCTGCGTGATCGTCAGCAACCATGTTTCGGATTTTGACCCCATGATCCTTCTCGGGACTGTGCGCTCCCGCAATCTGGTCTATATCTCCAAGGAATCGAATTTCCGCATTCCCATCGTCGGTGCCTTTATTCGCGGTGCGTGCTTTCTTTCCATCGACCGCGACAACGCTCTGCGCGCCATGCGCACGCTGGGCACGGCGGGAGACAAGATGAAGCAGTACGGCGTGGACGTGGGCATCTATCCCGAGGGAACGCGCAGCCGCACGGGCAAGCTCCTTCGCTTCAAGAAGGGCGCGTTCGTTCTGGCACAGCGCGCAAACGCCCCCATCGCGATCCTCGTGACGCGCGGAACCGAGAATATCACCAAAAAGATCCTCTCGCCACGTCTTGTCAGGACCGAGCTTGAGGTGCTTGAGGTGCTGGATGCCGCAACCGTGCAATCCATGACGCCGGACGAGCTGGCAAGCTATACCCGCGGCGTCCTTGCCCGTGAGCTCGGACAAGCGGTAGACGAGCCGAAGGAGTCCTCCCCGGCGGAGGATTGACGGCCGTCCTTTGACAACGGAGAAGGGAGGAGGATAAGATGCTTCCCATAGGAAATCTGCATACGCATACCTGCTTCTGTGACGGCAAGGACTCCCCCGAGGAGATCCTGCGTGAGGCGATCGCCCGCGGATTGGATACGCTGGGCTTTTCGGGACACGCCTACGTCGTGGGAGACGAGGAATGCTGTATGTCCCCCGAGAGGACCGAGGAATACCGCGCCGAGATCGAGCGCTTGCGCACGCTCTACGGCGACCGTATCCGCGTTCTTTGCGGAATTGAACGGGATTATTACAGCCCCATCGATCGGGGAGGCTACGATTACGTCATCGGCGGCGTGCATTATCTGCGCCTTGACGGAAAGCTTTATCCGATCGACCTTAGCGCACGGATCCTGCAGAGCCTGATCCGCGAGCATTTTGCGGGAGATCCAGTCGCGCTTGCGCGTGCCTATTACGAAAACGTCGTACAGCTTCCCGAGAGGACCAGGTGCGACGTGATCGCACACCTTGATCTGATCACCAAGTTCAACGAAAGGGATCCCGTATTCGACGAGACCGATCCGCGCTATCTGCGCGTGGCGCTTGACGCCCTGGACGCGCTTCTTGAGCAGGATATGATCATCGAGATCAACACGGGAGCCGTTTCGCGCGGGTATCGGAGAACGCCCTATCCCGCCCCCATTTTGCTCCGCCGCATTGCGGAGAAGGGCGGGCGCGTTATCTTTGGCTCGGATTCGCACAGCAAGGAAACGCTGCTCTTCGGACGGAGCGAGGCGATCCATCTGGCACGGGCGGCCGGTATCGGCAGTATGACCTGTCTTACCCCCTCGGGCTGGCAATCCTATCCGATCTGAGATTCTTCGGCTATCCGCTCTTTTTGCATTTTCGTGAGATTTAACAGAAGAAAATGTGAAAATTTGTATGATTGTGTGATTGACAACGTATAAAAATTTTAGTATAATATAAATTAAGCAAAGGTTTTCTGCAACTGACGGAACGTGGAGCACCACACGGGAACAGAAAATAATATGCCGACCGTCTGGGCAGTTCTCTCTCCATAGGGTAGGACTGCCTTATTTGTTTTTTCATTAAAGCATTCAGGAAAGGTTAGGAGATCAAGCATGAAAAAGGTTGCGGTTATCATGGGAAGCGACAGCGATCTGCCCGTCGTTGAGAAGGCGATCCATACGCTGTCCGAATACGGTGTGCCTTACGAGGTGCACGTCTTTTCCGCACACAGAACTCCCACGCAAGCCAAGGAGTTCTCCTCCTCTGCGCGCCAGAACGGCTTTGGCGCGATCATCGCCGCTGCCGGCATGGCTGCGCACCTTGCGGGCGCCATTGCGGCAAGCACCACCCTCCCCGTGATCGGGATCCCTGTCAAATCGAAGAATCTGGACGGCATGGACGCCTTGCTGTCAACGGTGCAGATGCCCACGGGAATGCCTGTGGCCACGGTCGCCATTGACGGCGCAGCGAATGCCGCCCTTCTTTCTGTCCAGATGCTGGCCATTGAGGATGCAGACCTGGCAAGAAAGCTGGATGATGCCCGCCGCGCGGGTGAAGCAAAGGTCTTGGCAAAGAATGCCGAGATCGAGGCGAAATTCAATCGTTAAAGCAAAATCAAACCATAAAAAGGAGAAACACTCATGAAAAACCTCGTGTACACCGGAAAGACCAAGGATGTATTTGCTCTGGAGAACGGAAACTACCTGCTCAAGTTCAAGGATGATTGCACCGGCAAGGACGGTGTCTTTGATCCGGGCGAGAACGCCGTCGGCCTCACCATTGAGGGCGTTGGCGACGTTAACCTGCGTATGTCCATCTACTTCTTTGAGAAGGTGAACGCAGCAGGCATCAAGACGCACTACGTCAGCGCAGATCTTGCAAACACCACCATGGAGGTCCTTCCTGCAAAGGTATTCGGCAAGGGCCTTGAGGTCATCTGCCGTCACAAGGCGGTCGGCAGCTTCTACCGCCGCTATTCCGATTACGTCGAGGAGGGCGCAGACCTGCCCGCATACGTTGAGACCACCTTCAAGAATGACGCGAAGGGCGATCCGCTGGTCACCAAGGACGGCCTTGTGGATCTTGGCGTGATGACGGCCGAGCAGTATGACGACATCAAGCTGATGACCCAGAAGATCACTCGGATCGTGGCAGACGATCTTAAGGAGAAGGGCCTTGTGCTGTACGATATTAAGTTTGAGTTCGGTTATGACGCCGAGGGCAAGGTCATGCTCATCGACGAGATCGCATCCGGCAATATGCGCGTTTACAAGAACGGCGAGTATATCGACCCGATGACGCTCTCCAAGCTCTTCTTCGCATAAGCTCTGCGAAAACAGAAACCGTAGCCGCGGGTGCGGCCGCTTCGCTTTGGCGAGCGGCCGTCCGCGTGTATATTCCGTATATCAATCATCAACCTGGAGGTTTTTCATGGGAGGCTTTTTTGGAGCCGTTTGTCGGCAGGACGCGATCTCTGACGTCTTCTTCGGGACGGATTATCATTCGCACCTGGGCACCAGCCGCGGCGGAATGGCCGCATACGACCGCGAGATCGGCCTGCAGCGCGACATTCACAACATTCAAAACTCGCCCTTTCGCACCAAGTTTGAGCACGTCTTTGAGGAGATGAGGGGAACCTCGGCCATCGGCTGCATCAGCGATGCCGACCCGCAGCCCCTTCTGATCCGCACAAGGCTCGGCACCTTTGCCATCGCCATGGTAGGCGTGATCAACAATGCCAAGCTGCTGATCGAGCAATATCTGGAGCAGAACGGCAGCTACTATTCCGCAATGACCGGAGGACGGGTCAACTCTCTGGAGCTGCTTGCAGCTCTTATCTCGCAAAAGGATAGCTTTTCCGAGGGGATCCGCTTTGCGCAGCAGTCGATCGACGGCTCTGCCTCGATCCTGATCCTGAAGAGCGACGGCAGTCTGATCGCGGCGCGCGATCTTCTTGGCCGAACGCCCGTGGCCGTGGGAGAGAGAGGAGAGGACCTTTGCGTTTCCTTCGAATCCTTCGCATGCCAGAAGCTGGGCTACACCGTCACGCGTGAGCTTGGCCCCGGAGAGATCGTGGAGCTTTCGCTCGACCGCGGCCTCGTCCGCCTCAAGGAGCCGGGCGAGAAGATGCGGATGTGCGCCTTCCTCTGGACGTATTACGGTTACCCGGCATCGACCTATGAGGGCGTCAACGTGGAGACCATGCGTAACCGCGACGGCGCGATCATGGCAGAGAACGATCGGAGGGAAGGGGCTGCCGAGGCGGTGGATTACGTCAGCGGTCTCCCCGATTCGGGAACGCCGCTTGCCATTGGCTATGCCAACGCAAGCCACATTCCCTTTGCCCGTCCGTATATCAAATATACCCCCACCTGGGCGCGCAGCTTTACGCCGCAGAGGCAGGTCGAGCGCGAGAAGGTGGCAAAGATGAAGCAGATCCCGATCAAGGAGCTGATCGAGGGAAAGAACCTGCTCTTTGTGGACGATTCCATCGTCCGCGGAACACAGCTTAAGGAGACGGTGGAGTTCCTGTACGAGAACGGCGCGCGCGCCGTGCATATGCGCTCGGGATGTCCGCCCATCATGTACAGCTGCAAATACCTGAATTTCTCTCGCTCCAACAGCGAGATGGAGCTGCTTGCCCGCCGCGTGATCGACGAGCTGGAGGGCGAGGAGGGCTCGCGCCACCTGGAGGAATACTGCGATTCGAGCACCGAGCGCGGCAAAAAGCTTCGCGCCGCGATCTGCGAGAAGTTCCATTTCTCCTCGCTGGAATTCCAATCCCTTGAGGGGATCCTGAGCGCCATCGGCGTTGACCCCTGCAAGCTTTGCACCTATTGCTGGAACGGCAAGGAATAAGCCGCTCCGATCCACTTTTTCAAACAAACAACTGGAGGAATCACCAATGCACCAGAATTCAAAATCCGAAAGCTACGCCGCCGCAGGCGTGGATATTACCGCAGGATATAAGGCAGTTGAGCTGATGAAGAAGCACATCGCCCGCACCAAGAACGAGGGGTGCCTGGACGACGTTGGCGGCTTTGGCGGCTGCTTTGGTCTTTCCCTTGCGGGCATGGAGGAGCCGGTCCTCGTTTCGGGAACCGACGGCTGCGGCACCAAGGTCAAGATGGCCATTCTTCTGGATCAGCACGATACCATCGGCATTGACGCCGTGGCCATGTGCGTAAACGACATTATCTGCTGCGGCGCAAAGCCTCTGTTCTTCCTGGATTATATTGCCTGCGGCAAGAATATCCCCGAGAAGATCGCGGCCATCGTCAGCGGCGTTGCCGAGGGCTGCGTGCAGTCCGGTGCGGCACTCATCGGCGGGGAGACGGCGGAGCATCCCGGTCTTATGCCGGTCGAGGACTACGATCTCGCGGGCTTTGCCGTGGGCATCGTGGACAAAAAGAAGATCCTGGACAACACCCGTATGCAGGAGGGTGACGTGGTGATCGCGCTTGCCTCCAGCGGCGTGCATTCCAACGGCTTCTCGCTCGTGCGCAAGGTGTTTGACATTGACAACAACAATCCCGAGCTTTACGTTCCCTGTGAGGCGCTTGGCGGCAAAACGATCGCCGAGACGCTGCTCACGCCAACCAGAATTTACGTCAAGAGCATTCTCGCGCTGCTCGAAAAGGTAGACGTCAAGGGCATCAGCCACATCACGGGCGGCGGCTTTTACGAGAACATTCCGAGATCCATTCCCAAGGGATTGACCGCAAGGATCACCAAGTCGGCCGTCAAGGTGCTTCCCATCTTCGAGCTGATCGCCAAGACGGGCAATATTCCCGAGCGCGATATGTACAACACCTACAACATGGGCGTCGGCATGAGCGTTGTGGTGCCCGCAAGCGAGGCAGATGCCGCCATCGAGATCCTGAAGGCCAACGGAGAGGACGCGTACGTGATCGGTGAGATCATCAAGGGCGACGACGGCGTGGTGCTGGTCTGATGAGCGGACGTGAGACGAGGATCGCCGTTCTGGTCTCGGGCGGCGGAACGAATTTGCAGGCCTTGATCGACGCGCAGGGCAGAGGAGAGCTGGGAAACGGAAGGATCACGCTGGTGATCGCCTCCAAGCCAGGTGTCTACGCGCTTGAGCGTGCGGCCAATCATGGGATCGAGGCGCGCGTGCTTGCGCGCAAGGATTACGACAGCATCGCGGTGTATTCCAAGGCGCTGGCAGATGCCATGGAGGAGGTCGGGATCGACCTTGTGGTCCTGGCAGGATTTTTGACCATCATTGACGAGCAGGTGTATGAGAGATTCCCCAATCGGATCCTGAACGTGCATCCTGCGCTGATCCCTTCCTTCTGCGGAAAGGGATATTACGGTCTCCGCGTCCACGAGGCGGCGCTGGAGAAGGGCGTTCGCATCTCGGGCGCCACCGTGCATATCGTCACCCCCGAGTGTGACGCAGGCCCCATCGTTCTGCAAAAGGCGGTGGAGGTCAAGGCCGACGACACCCCCGAGATCCTGCAAAGGCGGATCATGGAGGAGGCCGAGTGGAAGATCCTTCCCGAGGCAGTCAAGCTGTTTTGCGACGGAAAAATTTCGGTCGAAGGTCATAAAGTGTTGATTAAAGGAGAAAAATCATGAAGGTATCCACCATTCAAAGCGAACTGAATTCTCTGGCCTACCACGGCAGAGGCATCATCATCGGCAAGAGTGCCGACGGCAAAAAGGCCGTTACCGCCTATTTCATCATGGGCAGAAGCGTCAACAGCCGCAACCGCGTCTTCGTGGCAGAGGGCGAGGCTATGCGCACCAAGGCCTTTGACGAATCCAAGATGATCGATCCGCACCTGATCATCTACTATCCCGTAAGAGTGCTGGGCAACAAGACCATCGTGACCAACGGGGACCAGACCGACACGATCTACGAGCTGATGGATCGGCAGATGACCTTTGAGCAGGCACTGCGCACCCGTGAGTTTGAGGACGACAAGCCCAACTTTACCCCCAGAATTTCGGGCATCATCCGCCGCGAGAATGACGGCATGAACTTTGCCATGTCCATTCTCAAGAGCGCAGAGGGCGACGACAGCTCCTGCGAGAGATTTACCTACGCGTATTCCAATCCCGTCGCGGGCAGAGCGAAGTTCATTCACACCTACAACGGCGACGGCAATCCGCTGCCCTCGTTTGAGGGTGAGCCCAAGACCCTGGAGCTTCCCGACGTGGATATTGACGCGCTGACCGACCTGATCTGGACGAATCTGAACAAGGACAACAAGGTCTCCCTGTTTGTCCGCTACATCGACATCGCAAGCGGCGCGACCGAGACGCGAATCGTCAACAAAAATATTTGAGGAGCAGAGACATGAAAGAATTTGAATTGAAATACGGCTGTAACCCCAACCAAAAGCCCTCCAAGATCTACATGAGAGACGGAAGCGAGCTTCCCATCACCATTCTCTCCGGACGTCCGGGATACATCAACTTCCTGGATGCCTTTAACTCCTGGCAGCTGGTCAAGGAGCTGAAGGCCGCTCTCGGTATGCCTGCGGCAACCTCCTTCAAGCACGTCAGCCCCACCTCGGCGGCCGTTGGCATTCCGCTTCCCGAGAAGCTGAAGAAGGCCTGCTTCGTGGACGATATCGAGGGACTGGACGAGTCTCCCTTGGCTTGCGCTTTTGCAAGAGCAAGAGGCACCGACCGTATGTGCTCCTTCGGCGACTGGATCGCCCTCTCCGAGGTTTGTGACGTCACCACCGCAAAGCTGATCCAGCGCGAGGTGTCGGACGGCGTCATCGCCCCGGGATATGAGCCCGAGGCTCTGGAGATCCTGAAGTCCAAGAGAAAAGGGAACTACAACATCGTGCAGATCGACCCCGACTACGTTCCCGAGCTGCAGGAGACCAAGCAGGTCTTCGGCATCACCTTTGAGCAGGGAAGAAACAACTTTGAGATCAACGAGGCCCTCCTCTCCAATCTCGTCACCGAGAACAAGGAGCTCCCGAGCGAGGCAAAGCGCGATCTGATCGTTTCGCTCATCACCCTCAAATATACCCAGTCCAACTCGGTGTGCTATGCCGTTGACGGTCAGGCCATCGGCGTGGGCGCGGGTCAGCAGTCCCGTATCCACTGCACCAGACTTGCAGGCTCCAAGGCAGACACCTGGTTCCTGCGCCAGCACGAGAAGGTGCTGAATCTGCCCTTCCTGCCCACCCTGGCCCGCCCCACCCGCGACAACGTCATCGACGGTTATATCAACCGCAATGAGGAGGACGTGTGCGCAGACGGCAACTGGCAGAAATACTTTACCGAGCAGCCCGCGCCCCTGACCGATGACGAGATCAAG
>JAFWAA010000042.1 GCA_017507905.1 Clostridia bacterium
TCCGCTGGTTTACGAATCCCGCAACTGGCAGCACGGTACGTTCGTCGGCTCCATCATGGCATCCGAAACCACCGCAGCTGCATCCGGTGCAGTCGGTGTTGTCCGCCGTGACCCGATGGCGATGCGTCCGTTCGTCGGCTACAACATGGGTGACTACTTCCGTCACTGGCTCGATATGGGCAAGAAGATCCCCAACGCGCCCAAGATCTTCCACGTCAACTGGTTCCGCACCGATGACGAGGGTCACTTCATCTGGCCGGGCTTTGGCGACAACATGAGAGTCCTGATGTGGATCCTCGCACGCTGCGCAGGCGAGGTCGAGGCCGTGGAGACGCCCATCGGCTTTGTTCCCAAGGCTGAGGACATCAACATCGAGGGTCTGGACGGCGTGACCGTGGACACCATCCGCGAGCTGCTCACCATCGACAACGCAAGCTGGCTTGAGGACGTGGAGAACATCAAGTCCTTCTACAAGCAGATCGGCGACCGCGTTCCCGCAGAGCTCTACGACGAGCTGGCAACCCTTGAGGCAAACCTCAGAAAGTAATTTTGATCCGCAAAGCGGACCGCACCCAAGCGGTGCGGTCCGCTTTTTTTGCTTGCACAGGCCGACATATCCCCTGCTGCAAACAAAAAATTTGGCAAATCCCTTTACAAAGAAGGAACAATATGGTAAAATGAGAGATGAACGAGTCAAACGGCAAAGACAAAGGAGTATATCATGGCTTACAGACAATACGGACACTTTGATGAAGCAACGAGTGATTTTATCATCACCAACCCCGATATTCCCCGCAACTGGTACAACTATCTCTGGAACGAGCGCTACGTCACCTTCACCTCACAGACGGGTGCGGGCAACGGCTTTGTGCAGGACAGACTTTCCGTGCGCCAGTCCATGGTCGAGGATCGCGGTGTGTTCCTCGTGGAGGACGGCAAAAGCGTTGGACTGTGTGGTCTGCCCGTCAAGGAAAAGCGCGATTCCTACCGCTGCGTGCATCGCCGCGGTGAGACCACCGTCTATACCGAGCAGGACGGCATCGCCTCCGAATTCTGCATCTTCGTGCCCCGAAAGGAGCCCTGCGAGATCTGGACGCTCAAGCTGAAGAACAATTCCGACCGCACGCGAAAGCTTACCTCGCTGTTCTTCTTCGGAAGCACCTTAGACGGTCCCTACACGCGCCAGGGCTATAACCACGATACCTCCTGCTTTGACGAGGAGCTCAACGCCGTGGTCAAGACCCGAAAGAAGACCTTTGACGGCGAGAAGCGCACCCTTCTCGGCATGATGATGATGGCCGAGCCCGCCGACGGCTTTGACTGCACCTACAACTCCATCATCGGCCCCTACGGCTCCTTTGCGCACCCCGTGATCGCCGAGCGCGGACACTGCACCTCGCAGATCGGAAACTGCGAAAAGCTGGCCTACGCCCTGCAAAAGAACGTAACCCTCGCTCCCGGTGAGGAGCATACCGTGATCCTGATCTGCGGCTTTGCCTTCTCCCGCGAGGAGGCCATCGCCCTGCGTCAAAAATACGCCACGCCAAAGGCCGTTGAGGCCGAAAAGCAGGCGGTGCTGGACACCTTCGTCCGCGAGACGGGCAACGTCAGCATCAACACGCCGGACAAAGAGCTCAACCACCTCTTCCCCTGGCTCAAGCACCAGACCCACCTCGGCTCCTTCTGGGCGCGCGTGCGCAGCACGGGATACCGCGACATCACGCAGGATTCCGAGTGCATGGCCTCCATCTGCCCCGAGAAGGCTCTGGAGCGACTGACACGCATTCTTTCCTTCCAGTACCCGAGCGGCTACGCTCCCCGACGCGTGGCCAACGGCAAGATGGAAGACATGGACTTCTCGGATAACGCCGTATGGATCTCCATGGCCGTGCTTGCCGTGGTCAAGGAGCTTGGCAAAAAGGAGCTTCTGGATCTCGAGGTCCCCTTCAACGACGGAAGCGTGGGCACGCTCTACGATCACGCTTACCGTGCGGTGGATTTCCTCTATCATTTCCGCGGAATGCACGACCTGATCCGCATCTGGGGCGGTGACTGGAACGACTGCATGAACACGGCCGGTCTTGAGGGCAAGGGCGTCAGCGTTTGGCTGAGCATTGCCTGGTGTCACGCCTGCCGCGCACTTGCCGAGCTTGCCCTCATTCACGGAAGACAAGAGGACCACGACGAGGCTCTTCGCCGCTATGCCGAAATGCGCGATCTCATCAACCGGCACGGCTGGGACGGCGAATACTATATCGACGCTTACAACGACGACGGCGACAAGCTTGGCTCGCACCTGTGCGAGGAGGGCGCGATGTTCCTCATTCCCCAGCTTTGGGCCGTGATCTCGGGCATCGGCGTGGACGGTCGCGAGCTGATCGCGATGCAGTCGGTGGAGGAAAAGCTCTCCACGCCCCTCGGCACGCGCATCATGTACCCCTCCTACGTCACGCCCAACGACCGCATCGGCGTCATCACCACCAAGCCTGCGGGCGTTCAGGAAAACGGCGGTGTCTATCTGCACGCCATTGCCTGGAAGCTCATCACCGACGCCCTGCTCAAGCGTCCCGAAAAGGTGGAGGAGGATCTGATCACCATTCTTCCCTTCCGCAATCCCGTCGTGGCCGGCAGAGCCGAGCCCTACATCCTTTGCAACTCCTACTTCCAGATCGAGACCGGACCGCGCTACGGCACGGCAGGTCAGAGCTGGCGTACCGCAACCGGACAGCAGGTTCAGCGCGCGCTGATCAACTACGTCTTCGGCCTGAAGCCCGAGATGGAGGGTCTGCGCATTGATCCCTGCCTGCCCCCCTCCTGGAAGACCTGCTCGGTCACCAAGGAGTTCCGCGGCTGCGTTTACCGCATCCACTACCGCAACGGCGGTGCCAACGTCAAGAGCATTCTGGTCAACGGAAAGCCCCTTGAGGGAAGCATCCTGCCTCTGCTCTCGGGAGAGGTCGAGGTAGAGGTCGTTACCGGCTGATCGCATCTGTAAATCAAACACGCCCTGCGCGTGCCAAACGGCACACGCAGGGCGTGTTTTTTGGGTGAGGGGCTTTACCGCACGGTATGCCCTTCTTGCGCAAAGCCCTTATTCACAGTAAAGCGCAACGGCCGCTAAGATCTCGGCGGCACGGGCACGCGTCAGCGCGGAGAGCGGAGAAAGCTCGCCTCCCTCGCCCAAGAGGATCCCCTCGGCGTGCAGAGCGTAGATCGCATCCCGCGCCCAGACGGGGATCTCGGCAAGATCGGCAAAGGTGGGCGTAACGCCTGCCCCCTCAAGCCCCAGGATCTTCCCGAGGATCACCGCCGCCTCGGCACAGCTGATGCTCTCGTTGGGCAAAAAGCAAAGTTCTCCCTCCACCGTGCTGCCGCTGACGTAGCCCAAGCGGTAGGCCGCCTGCACGTATCCCTTCATGCTTGCGGGAATGTCGGCATCATCTGCGAAGACGGTCACCTCGGCATCGGGCAGCGTGGAGATCCCCGAGGCGTGCATCGCCATGACCAAGAGCTCAAGACGGCTGACCTCGGAATCGGGATAGAAGTAATACCGATTCCCCACCTGCACGCCACTCATGATGCCCTTCTCGGTCACCGTCAGGGCGGCGTTGTAGGACCTTGAATCCTGCATATCCGCGTAGGTCACCGACGTGCCCGAGGCCGTGACGCGAAGCTCCACGCGGGCCGCGGCACTCGAATTGCCGTAGCGGTCTCTTGCAATATAGGAAAAGGAATCGCTGCCGAGGTATCCCGACTCGGGCGTGTAAACGTAGGTGCCAAGACGGGAATCGGTCATGCGCACCGCTCCGTTTTTGGGATAGGAGACGATCTCGTAGGTAAGCGGATCGCCGTCCGGGTCATACGCCGAAAGCGTGCCGTAGGCGCAAAGCCCGAGATGCGTATTCAGCTGCAGGGAGAGCGAGGAGGCAAGGCTTACCGTGGGGGCGTAGTTCTCCTCGGTGAGCAGATAGAGATTGCAGACCATGGGCAGGCTCGAGCCGTTGGCCGTGAAGGTAAAGGAGGCCTGCCGCACGTGATCGTCCGCCGCCGAAAAGCTCATGGAGGAAAGGCTCTCCGCCGTAAGCGTTTGCCCTGCCGCGATGCGCGAGGAGCCTAGCAAAAGCTCTCCCTCCGCCGCCGAGGGGAGCGTGCGGACCGTAACCGTTTTTACGCTTGAGAGGTTGAGCGCACGCGCAAAGGCGTCCGCCGAAAAGAGGATCTCGTTGCCCACGGGCGCCGACATGGCCATATCCGTTTCTGCCGCAAGCACCTGCAAGCCGTAGGAGAGAAGATCCCCCGTCGACGTCTGCGCCTCGGCAGGAGGGATCAGCACCGTCGCCAACAAAAGACAGCACGCCAGCATCGGCACCGTTCGCCGCAACCATTTCCGTTTCATCATCGATCAAATCCCGCCTTCCTTAGGTTTCTTGTGCTCCATCTTATGAAAACGCGGGCAGGAATAGAACTGCGCACGAAAAAGAGCCTCCTTGGCGAATGGGTGATGTCCTTATCGGAGAAATTTTATAAGGGGTATGGGCATAGCCCTGTGCATTTGTTAAACAAATGCGAAACTTGCAATAAAAACAGAAGAGAGAGTAACGCGGCTACAAAATTCCGTGAAGCTCTCTCTTTTTTTCTGCTTTTTTAGTGATATTCTTTGCTTTCGCAAAGAGTGATATTCTTGTTGCTTTGCAACAGAGTGATATTGAAGCCTTGCGGCTTCAGTGATATTCTATTCGCCCGGGAACTCGCGAAGCGAATACCACTCGGCGTAAGCCGAATATCACTGCGTAGCAATACAACTCGCCGTAGGCGAATAGAACTGGCGTGATACTCCGCTTGGAGTATCACGCCAAGCAAGGAAGCTCTTTTTTTCAGTCCGGGATCTCCTCCCGCCCAACGAGCAGGCAGTATTCCCGATAGGTGCAAAGCAGGCGAAGGGCGGCAAGAAGCGCGTTCGGCGTCATTCCTGCGGGAAGTCCGAGCCTTTCGGCCAGAGCATCCCGCCGCGCGGCGCTGTTTTCCTGCCCGGTCAGTCCGTCCACGTAAAGATCGGTTTTGGAGAGCGGATTTTCCGCCCCTCGTCGAGAGACCGCCTCCGCATCGGCGTACGGGGTAAACAGACGAAGCAAAAGCTCCCACTCCATGCCCTCCACGCCAAGCACGCCCTCGGCCGAGGGGTGCGCCTTTCTTCGTTCCTTTCCCGCTATGCGGGGCACGTAGAGCTGGATCAGGCGATCCGTGGGGATCGAGGAGGTCAGATAGGAGCGGATCAGCTTGCCCGCACCGTCACTGTCGGTCAGAAGGATCAGGGGCGTTTTTTGCGCCAATGCGCGGAAAAGCCTGGTTTTTTCGGTCTTGTTGAAGATCCCGAAGCCGTCGGTGGTGAGGATCTGTGCCTCGATCACCTGCTCCAGGCGCAGCTTGTCGTAGCGTCCCTCCACGATCACGGGATAGGGGATCCGTAAGCGTTCCGTCATGCCGTCACCTCACGATCCAAAGCAGCAGGACGAGCGCGCCCAGCACAATGCGGTACACCCCAAAGGGGGCAAAGCTGTGCTTCTTGACGAAATCCATCAAAAAGCGAATGGCAACGAGAGAAACGGCGAAGGAAACAAGACACCCCACGGCTAAAACGATCCAGGCGTCAAGCGGAACCGTGACGCCGCTCTTTGCAACGTACTCGGCAAAGCCAAAGGCCTTGATCGCGCTCGCGCCGAGCATGGCGGGGATCGCCATGAAGAAGGAGAACTCCGCTCCCGCCGTTCGGGAAAGCCCGAGCAGCATCGAGCCCAAGATCGTCGAGCCCGAGCGCGAGGTCCCGGGAACGATGGAGAGCGCCTGAAACACGCCGATGCAAAGCGCCGTCTTATAATCGATCTGCTCCACGCGCTCCACACGGGGCGTCCTGTCGCGGTTGAAGCGCTCCACCAGGATAAATGCCACACCGTAGACGATAAGCGCCGCCGCCACGACGAGGGAGTTGTATAGCCAGCCGTCAATGTCACGCGAGGTCAGCCTTTCGAGAAGCTTGTCGATCACGATGCCCACGAAGGCCGCGGGAACGCTGGCCACGATCACCTTAAGCCAAAGCGACCACGTCGTAGCCCTTTCCTCTCGGCTTTTGCTGCGAAAGAAGGGCCAAAGCCTGCCAAAAAACAGGATCACCACCGCAAGGATCGCGCCAAGCTGGATCACCACCTCGAACATCTCGCCAAACTCCGCAAGCAGAACCGGATCCGAGGTGAAGCGGAAAGGGAGAAGGTCCTCTAGCAGGATCAGATGTCCCGTGGAGCTGACGGGAAGCCATTCGGTAACGCCCTCAACGATGCCGTAAAGCATAGCCTTGAGCCATTCCAGAAGCATCATGCAGGGCAATCTCCTTTCAAGCGGTCCTTGGCGCGCTTTTCCAGCCCTTTTCCGGAGGAGGCGCGCAAAATGTCACCCGGCTTTGCCGCAAAGGGCAAGCGGCACCAGTAGATCATCGAGGGGTGCGGCGTGGACGAGAGAGGAGAACCGTCGGGCAAGTAAAGCTCGCGCGCCATAAATCCGCGCCCGATCCTTCCGGGCGAGATCAGCTCGGCGCACTCTCCCGCGCAAAGCTTGTTGCGCTGAATGAAGCGGTAAAGCCTTCCCTCCTCGTTTTCCATCGCGATACCCGCGTGCTGAAGCGCGAGGGCTTCGGTTTCATCATATTCCGTAGCCGTTGAGAAATATGCCTTCTCACGGATATAACCGCACTCGCTGACCAGCTGCGGATTTTGCATGGGATCGTCAAAATAAAAGCCCGTGCCGTACTCGCGGTGCGAAACGCTCTCCAGCTCCTCGCGCCACGCAGGATCAAATTGATAGGACGCAGGCGCTGTTTCGTAGGCGTCCATCGCCAAGCGGTAGGCGTTGGTCACCACGGCGGTATAGTAGGCGCTCTTCATGCGTCCCTCGATCTTGAAGGAGGCGATGCCGCTCTCCATCAGCTCGGGGATATGCTCGATCATGCACATATCCTTGGAGGACATAATAAAGGTGCCCACGTTCTCCTGCTCGATCAGATCAAAGGGCATATCGGGGCGCTTTTCCTCCACGATGGAATAGTTCCACCGACAGGGCTGGGAGCAGGTCCCGCGGTTTCCGTCCCGTCCGTTCATGGCGTTCGCCAGAAGGCAACGGCCGCTGTAAGAGACGCACATGGAGCCGTGAATAAAGACCTCAAGCTCGATCTCCTCGGGCAGGGCCGCACGAATGGCGCGGATCTCCTCCAGCGTCAGCTCGCGCGCCAGCACCAGACGCTTGGCTCCCATCGCCGCCCAGGCGCGTGCCGAGGCAGGACTGACGATGCTGGTCTGCGTGGAGATGTGGATCTCCATCTCGGGCAGGATCTCACGCACCGTGGACATCACGCCAAGGTCGGCCACGATCATCGCGTCGATCCCCGCCCCCTTGACGTCCTGCAAAAATTGACGAAGCAACGGATATTCCTGCACGCGCGGCATGGTATTGACGGTCAAGTAAAGCTTTTTTCCGCGCGCGTGGACGTATTCCACCGCCTCGTAAAGCTCCTCCACCGTAAAATTATCCGCCGCCGAGCGCATACCGAACATCTGTCCTGCGCAATAGACCGCGTCAGCACCGTAGAGAATGGCCGCCTTCAGCTTTTCAAAATTCCCCGCAGGGGATAACAATTCGGGCATACGTACCTCCCTTTTTTTTGCAGGACGGACGTCTGTTTTGGCGTCCGTCCGGAAAAAACGGCAAGGGGAAGGCAGGCGCGTGCGCGTCTCCGTTCCCCATCCGTTTTCCGTATTATGCTTCGGTGCTCTCCTCGACCGTGACCGCAATCCCAAGCTCGGCCAGATCCTTTGCCGCCACGGGCGTGGGACACTGGGACATCAACTCGCTTGCGTTCTGCACCTTCGGGAAGGCCACCACGTCACGCAGAGAATCCGCGCCCGACATGACCATCGCCAAGCGGTCAAGCCCCATACCGGAGCCGCCGTGCGGAGGTGCACCGTACTTGTAGGCCTCCACGAGGAAGCCGAATTTTGCCTCGATATCCTCGGGAGTAAGTCCCAAGGCCTTGAACATCTTTTCCTGCAGCTGCCAGTCGGTGATGCGGATCGAGCCCGAAAGCAGCTCGGTGCCGTTGAGCACCATGTCGTAGCACTCTGCGCGCACGCGTCCGGGATCGCTCTCCAGATACGGCAGGCACTCCTGCAGAGGCATCGTGAAGGGGTGGTGCATCGCATCCCAATGCTCGGTCTCCTCGTTCCACTCGAAGAAGGGGAACTCCACGACCCACAGGAAGTTGAACGCGCCCTCGGGAATGAGGTCGAGCTTCTTGCCGAGGATCGAGCGCAGAGCGCCAAGCACGGGCAAAGTCACCTTGTTCTTATCGGCCACGATGAGCATGACGTCGCCCTTCTCCATGCCGCCTGCGGCGAGAATGGCGTCAAGCTCCTCGGGCGTCATAAACTTGGCAAAGGAGCAGGTGGGCGTCTCGTCCACCCAACGGATATAGGCCAGTCCCTTGGCACCGATGCCGCGGGCGTGCTCGGTCAGCTTGTCGATCTCCTTACGCGTCAGCGTCTGTGCGGCGTTCTTGGCCACGATGCAGCGCACCGAGCCGCCTGCCTCGATGGCGGAGGTGAAGACCGGGAAGCCGCAGCCCTTGACCACGTCGGACAGATCCTGCAGCTCCATGCCAAAGCGGGTGTCGGGCTTGTCCGAGCCGTAGCGGCTCATCGCATCGGCAAAGGTCATGCGCGGCAGAGGCGTGGGAACGTCCACGTTCAGAACCTCCTTGAACACGCGCTTGATGAAGCCCTCGTTCATCTGCATGATGTCCTCCTGCGTAGCAAAGGACATCTCCAGGTCGATCTGGGTAAACTCGGGCTGACGGTCGGCGCGAAGGTCCTCGTCGCGGAAGCAGCGCGCCAGCTGGATATAGCGATCGTAGCCCGAGAGCATCAGCAGCTGCTTATACATCTGGGGCGACTGCGGAAGCGCATAGAAGCTTCCCTTGTGAATGCGGCTGGGAATGAGATAGTCACGCGCTCCCTCGGGGGTGGACTTGATCATCATGGGCGTTTCGATCTCGTAAAATCCGTTCTCGTAGTAATACTCACGCGCCACCCTTGCAATATCATGGCGCATCTTGATGTTGCGCTGCAGGGAGGGACGGCGCAGGTCGAGATAGCGGTGCTTGAGTGCGATCTCGTCCTTGGTCTTCTTGGCGTCGTTGATCTCAAAGGGAGGCGTCTGCGCCGCAGAAAGGATCTTCAGCTCGGTGACGAAGATCTCGACCTTGCCCGTGGGAAGGTTCGGGTTGATCGCGCCCTCGCCGCGGGGACGGACGGTGCCGTGCGCGCAGAGAACGTACTCCGAGCGAATGCCAAAGGCTTTTTCGAAGATGGCGCGGTCGGTGGTGTCGTCAAAGGCAAGCTGCACGATGCCCGTGCGGTCGCGCAGATCGATAAAGATGAGCGCGCCGAGGTCTCTCTGGCGCTGGGCCCAGCCCATTACGCAGACCTCTTTGCCGATATCCTGCTCGGTGACCGTACCGCAATAGTGGGTACGTCTGTCGTTTTGATTCAAAAATTCAGCCATGGTATGTAGCTCCTTTCCTTACGTTCAGAGCGCGTTGCCGTTCTTGTCAAAGAGCGGCAGGGGCTCAAGGTAGATCAGATCTTCGCGATTCTTTGCGTTGCCCTCGGCGAGGACGGTCATTCTGCCGCAGATCTCGCCGCCCGCGTGCAGGACCAGCTGCTCGAGTGCGTGAAGCGAATCGCCAAGCGAGACCACGTCATCCACGATCAGAATGCGCTTTCCGCGCATCCGCTCGGCATCCGCTGTGTCCAGATACAGCTTTTGCTCCTTGGCGGTGGTGATGGAGCGGACGGTCACTTCGGTAACGCCCGTCATATAAAGCTTTGGCGCCTTCCGTGCGAGAATGTAGCGCTGATTGCCCGCAAGGCGCGCCATCTCGTGCGCCAGCGGAATGCCCTTTGCCTCGGCGGTCAGGATGTAATCGTACTCGGGTGCGCGCGAAAGAAGCTCCTTGGCGCAGGCGGTGGTGATCTCGGGATCGCCGAAGATCACGAATCCCGCGATCATCAGCTCATCGTTGAGCGGGCAAAGCGGCAGATCGCGCTCACAGCCCGCAATGGTCATGTGATAATATTTCTGTTCCATATCGGTAAACTCCTCCGACGTCATCAAAATTCGGTGCGAATACGCTCAATGTAGGCGCCGTCGATCGCCTCCTGCACGAGCGCTTCAAAATCCAGGCGCTCCTGCTGCTCGATCACCTTCGAAAGCTCGGGGCGCGTGCGCGGATGCTTGGGCGTGAAGACGGTGCAGCAATCCTCAAAGGGCTGAATGGAGGTCTCAAACGTGCCGATCTTACGCGCGATCTGCACGATCTCCTCCTTATCAAGGCCAATGCAGGGACGGAACACGGGAAGCGAGGTCATGGGATCGGTCACGCCGATGGCCTGCATGGTCTGCGAGGCCACCTGTCCAAGGCTTTCGCCCGTGATCAGGCCTCCGCATCCCCGCTTGTGCGCCAGACGGTCGGCGATCGCCATCATGTAACGGCGAAGCAGAAGCGTGAAGTATTCCTCCTCGCAGTTCTTGACCAGCTCCTCCTGGATATGCGTCAGCGAGACCACGTGCAGATCAAAGCTGCCCGCATACTGCGCGACCTCGCGCGCCAGCGTAAAGACCTTCTCTCTTGCACGCTCGCTGGTGTAGGGGAAGGATTCAAAGTGAACGCCCTCCAGCTGAACGCCGCGCTTGGCGATCATGTAGCCCGCCACGGGGGAATCAATGCCGCCCGAAAGCAGAAGCATGGCCTTGCCGTTGGTGCCCACGGGCATTCCGCCCGCACCCTTGAACTGGCCTGCGTGAATATACGCACCGTATTCGCGGATCTCCACGTGCACGACGATCTCGGGATGATGCACGTCCACGCGGAGCGTGGGAATGGCGGAAAGCAGATAGCCGCCTACCTCGCGTGCGATCTCCATGGAGTTGAGCGGAAAGCGCTTGTCCGAGCGCTTGGCCTCCACCTTAAAGGTAGCCTTTCCGCGCAGGAACGCGGGAAGATACTCCAGAGCCGTTTTGCGGATGGCGTCCATATCCTTTTCACAAACGGCACAGCGGCTGATGCCCACGATGCCGAATACCTTGGACGCCGTTTCAAACATTCCGTCGATGTCGGCGTACTCGTCCTGTGGAGTAATGACCAGCGTGCTCTGGGAGCGCGTGATCTCAAAATTGCCGAAATGCTTTGCTCTGAACCGAAGCGTTTTGCAAAGCGTGTCCTCAAAATAGCGGCGGTTTGCGCCCTTTAAGACGATCTCGCCGTACTTACAAAGCAGGATCTCCTTCATCTCACACCTCATCCGCGGGGATGACGGCGTCATCCTCCACGATCTCGCCGTTGCGATAGGCGTCCAGAAGCTCCTCCGCCTCCTTGAGCCTTGCCTTGGGGACGAATACGTCGGTGCCGACCATCGAATATCCTGCGATCACCTTGACCGTGCTTCCGCTTCCGCGCTCACGGAAGGCGCAGGGGATCCCCTCCCCCTCCATGATGCTCTGCACGAGTCCCAGCTCCACGGGATCGTGCACCGTGGTCAGAAGGGCGGCGTTCTCATCGTGCGCCGTGACCTTATCCAATCCAAAAAAACGATCCATAGGGCCTCCCTCTCAATCCTCGTAATAGTTGGGGAAAAGCTTTTCCCAGACCTTTGCGCAGCCAATGGTATCGGCGATCGAGGTATGCGCCACGCCGTCCCACGCGATCTCCAGACGCTCCATGGCGTCGCTGAGCGATGCGTGGACCAGGTCGGGATAATGCTCGGACTGGAAGCGGACGAACTCGTTTGCGGCACAGCGTGCCTTCCTGTGGAGCGCCTCGCGCTCCTCCTCGGTGTCGTAGATCTCCTTGATGTGGCTGTAATCGGTGGAGATGCCGTAGGCGATCAGAATATCCGCGTTCTCAAAGATCTCCTTGATGCGGGGGACAAGGTCCGAAAGATGCGGCGCATCCTGCACCATCTCGGGCGTGATGCCGTGGATCTTCTCGGTGCGCTTCCACTTCTTCTTGTGCACGGGCTTGACCAGCGTGTCCATAATGATGCGTCCCGTGCCGTCCACGATGGAGACCGAGAGGATCTCGTCGTGGTTGTATACCCCGGTCAGCTCCAGGTCAAAAAAGAGCACGCGATCGCGCTTCATGTGATAAGCCTCTGCGCGGTGAGCGTCGCCCTCCGCACGGCGTACGGCAAGATCGGCCTCAAAGCAAGCCCTACAGAGCTTGCGGCGATAGCGAACGTCCTTTCCGCACTCCACACACATCAAGGGGCGGCGGACGGCGGTCTTCTTATCGTAGAAGTAGATGGTGGTCTTGTCGTTGCGGAGCGTGTAGGCCACGGGCTCCTCGATGACGTCGTAGTTCATCTGGGAGAGACGCTCCTTGGTGTAATAGCCGCAGGCGGCGGCTCTCTTGGTGCTCATACGGGCGATCTGGCGTCCGTTCTCCAGGGTCATGGTCTCGCCCGTCGTCTGTGCGGGGGCGTACCAAAGCTCGGGCGGTGCCTCGACCACGCGGCCGGGATCAAAGAAGTATGTAATGCTCCCGTCGGCGTTCTCGTCATAGGCAATCGGATCCCCTGCGGGCATCAGGTGCATCCGATTGAGGATGCCGCGCGTCAGATAGCTCTTTCGCTCTGCCTCGGCAGGGGTGATCTGCGGGATGGTTGCGCCCGAACGCAGTTTCATGGTATTCTTCAAAAGCTCCTCCTTACCGTGCGGAGCCTGCCGCGTAAGCACGCCTGCACAGCAGGGCACGCGGCCGCATGAGCGAATGCGACCCCGGCTCTGCCGGCAGCGGACGCCGGCCTCCATACACGGTTTTGCCTTCCCCTTGATATTGAGTGCCGCTTGGCCTCGGGAAAGCACACGAGGATATTATAGCATAGTATTCTATAATATTCAATAGCTTTTTTCATCTTTTCCGCCAAAATCCCGCCGAAATCCGTCGGAAATTGGCTTATTTTTAGAATAAGAACAATTCTTATTCTTGTTTTTCCGTCCGTCATGGGCGTCGCGTCTGCTTTTGCGCAGGATCTCAAGCGCACGCGAAAGCCCGCCCACCTCGTCGATGATGCCGCAGGCCACCGCCTCCCTGCCCTCCAGGATCGAGCCGCAATCGGTGGCAAGCTGATCCGGCCGCATCATCAGCTCCTGCACCTTTTCGGGGCGCGCACGGGAATGATCGCAAATGAATTGCACGATCCGCTTTTGCATCTCCTGCATATAGCGGAAGGACTGCGGCACCCCCACCACCATACCGCTGATGCGCACGGGATGCACCGTCATGGTGGCGCTTGGCACGATGAGCGAGTGCTTTGCCGCCGTGGCCAGGGGCACGCCGATGGAATGCCCACCCCCAAGCACCAGGGAGACGGTCGGCTTGCGCATGGAGGCGATCATCTCGGCCAGAGCAAGGCCTGCCTCCACGTCCCCTCCCATGGTGTTGAGGATCAGCAAAACGCCGTCCACCTCCGCGTCCTGCTCAAGCGAGACGAGCAGCGGAATGATCTGCTCGTATTTGGTCGCCTTTTGCCCCTCGGGCAAGAGATAATGCCCCTCGATCTGCCCGATAATGGGAATGCACGCGATCCGCTCGCCGCTCTCCCGCGCGATGCCCTGCCTTACCTCTTTTTCCTCCATGCGGAAAATCCCACCTCTCCTTCCGAAAACAGCGTTACTTCCTTAGTATTATGAACAAGGAAAAGCACTGCTATGTGCGCAGAATTATGAAAAAAGTGTCTTTACATTTTGAAAAAAGTGTGTTATAATGAATAAGAATGGGGATTTATGGCTCCCCGCGAAACGAAACCCGGAAATTATTCAACGAAGGAAAGGTTTTTACTCATGGAAAACAAGATTTTAGTCGAAACGTCTGCCAGACACATTCACCTGACCAACGAGGCCGTGGAGGCCCTCTACGGACAGGGTGCTGAGCTGACCGTAAAGAAGATGCTGAGCCAGCCCGGTCAGTTTGCTACCGCAAACGAGAAGATCACGCTGGTCGGCCCCAACGGCAAGACCCTCGCCGTCAGCGTTCTCGGTCCTACGAGAAAGGCAAACCAGGTTGAACTCTCCTACTCCGATGCACGCGTTCTCGGTCTGAAGAGCGTTCCCGTTCGCGAGAGCGGCGACGTTGCCGGCACGCCCGGACTGAAGCTGGTCGGCCCTGCAGGCGAGATCGAGATCAACGAGGGCACCATCATCGCCAAGAGACATATCCACATGACCCCTGCTGACGCTGAGGTCTTCGGCGTTGAGGATAAGCAGGTCGTCAAGGTAAAGCTTGACACCGACCGCGCACTCATCTTCGACGACGTGGTCTGCCGCGTACATCCCACCTACGCTCTTGCTATGCACATCGACACCGACGAGTGCAACGCTGCAGGCGCCTTTGGCGAGGTCTACGGCGAGATCGTAAAGTAATCTTCCCTTTCCTCTTATCCGAAAGGAGACGCTTTATGCTTAAACTTCTCTTTCAGGGCGACAGCGTCACCGATGCGGGACGCGACAAGCGGAATTTCCACGACATGGGCAAGGGGTATCCCCACTTTGCGGCCCGTGGGATCCGAGAGGCCCTTCCCGACGCCGAGATCGAGATGATCAACCTCGGCATCAGCGGCAACCGCACGGATCAGCTCTTTGACCGCCTCTATCCCGACGCCATCGAGCTTGCGCCCGACGTCATCTCGATCCTCATCGGCATCAACGACGTATGGCACCGCTTCGGCTCCTCGCGCATCGAGACCACCCCGGAGCAGACCGAGGCCAACTACCGCGCGATCCTGGAGCGGATCAAGACGCAGACGAACGCCAAGATCGTCATGCTGCAGCCCTTCCTGCTCGATTGCGAAAAAAATCAGCACCTTCGCCCGGGACTTGACGAGCTCCTGCCCATCATCAAGCGTCTCGCCGACGAGTATGCCGACCTCTATATCCCGCTTGACGAGCTTTTTGCCGAGGCGATGCAGACACAGCCCGAGCCCTGCTACTATTCCGCCGACGGCGTTCACCCCAACGAAAACGGTGCCGCCTTTATCGGCGAGCACTATGCAAAAGCCATTCTTCCCCTCTTGAAGAATGCCTTGCAGTAAATTTGTCAAAACATTATACAAAGGAGATACAATCATGAGCAACGTAAGCAACTGCCCTTACGCAATGAGCACTGAGGTTCAGAACCAGTGCGTTGTGAAAAAGGGCTGCGACCACGGCCCGGCTCCCATTCCCGAGGAGGGCAAGTGGATCCAGGCAAAGCAGATCACCGACATTTCCGCATACACCCACGGTGTGGGCTGGTGCGCACCTCAGCAGGGCGCCTGCAAGCTCTCGCTGAACGTGAAGAACGGCATCATCGAGGAGGCCCTCGTTGAGACCATCGGATGCTCCGGCATGACCCACTCTGCCGCTATGGCTGCAGAGATCCTGCCCGGCAAGACCCTGCTTGAGGCACTCAACACCGACCTCGTTTGCGATGCCATCAACACCGCAATGCGCGAGCTCTTCCTGCAGATCGTTTACGGACGCAGCCAGTCTGCCTTCTCCGAGGGCGGTCTCGTGATCGGCGCCGGCATGGAGGACCTGGGCAAGGGTGAGAGATCCATGGTCGGCACGATGTACGGCACCAAGGCCAAGGGCGTTCGCTACCTCGAGATGACCGAGGGCTACTGCACGCGCATGGCTCTAGACGAGAACAACGAAGTGATCGGCTACGAGTTTGTCTCTCTGGGCAAGATGACCGACTTCATCAAGAAGGGCATGGAGCCGAACGAGGCATACGAGAAGGCCAAGGGAACCTACGGTAGATTCAATGATGCTGCAAAGTACATTGACCCCCGTAAAGAGTAATTAAAGGAGGGAATGTATCATGGCAAAATTTGAAGGTTATGAGAGACGCGAGGCGAAGATCCTCGCCGCACTGAAGAAATACGGCATCA
>JAFWAA010000043.1 GCA_017507905.1 Clostridia bacterium
GACCGATCCTGTGACCGATCCTGCGACCGATCCCGAGACCGATCCCGAGACCGAGCCCGACACCACCGACGAGCCCTTCGTGGACACGACTGTGGACGACACGGTAGACGATATTTTCTGATGCAATACAATGGGAGCCCCTCCGCACGGAGGGGCTCCTCGTTTTTCGCTGCAGGAAAGTCGCGGTCAAAGCGGAGAAATAAGATAGGGGTATAGGCGCAGCCCGATGCATTTGTAAAATAAATGCGAAACTGGCGATAAAACAGAAGGGAGAGTCATACGGAAGCAAAATTCCGTAAGGCTCTCTCTTTTTCTGCTGTCTATGAGTGATATTCTTTGCTTTCGCAAAGAGTGATATTGCCCTTGCGGGCAGTGATATTGTTCGGCTACGCCTCACAGTGATATTCTATTCGCCTTAAAAACTCGCGAAGCGAATATCACTCGGCGTAAGCCGAATATCACTGCAACGCAATAGAACTCGCCGCAGGCGAATAGAACTGGCGTGATACTCCGATAAGAGTATCACGCCAAGCGTGCGAGGCTTTTCTGTTTGACAAGGCGGCATCAGAGACGGGCCTTGATCTCGGGATATACGGCGTCGGCGATGTAGCGCATTCCGGCGTCTCCCGGATGCATGGCCACACCCTTGTGCTCAAACAGGCCAATGGCCATCAGGTCATCGCGGCGTCCGATCTCGGTCAGCTCGATAAAGGGCATATCCCACTCCCGAGCCAGCTCACGGATCACGGTATTGCGTGTTTCACTCTCCCAAACGGTGGAGGTGAAGATGATGGGCGAATGCTTTGGATTGAGGTAGGTCAGAAATTCGCGCAGACGGGAAGCAAACAGCTCCATATCCGCGGTCTTGGGGACGTTTTCGCCAAGGCGGAAGAGGATCAGATCGGCGGCAAACGCATGCGCCGCAAGGAAATCCTCCAGGTGCGTATCCTCGGTGTGATTGCGCTCCCAGGCGGCAGACTGGCGCACCATGGTCAGCACTTTTTTGCCGTCCTCGTTGAGGTAGGATTGCAGAAGATGAACGTAATCGTGATCGATATCGCTCGCGGCCATGCCCCAGTCTCTATTCCAGCCAATGCCCGCGTTCGGGCCGTGCCGCGTGATGGAGTTTCCAAGGATCAGAAGACGCTTCGGCGCATCCTCGGCGCCCATGTAGAAGGTAGAGGCGTCGCGGGGAAGCTGATTTTCGGCAGATACAGTGTTTTCGTTGATGTCTCGCATGACGTTTCCTTTCCGTGCGGTTTAATTTTGCTTGAGCAGATCGGCAACGGCGGAGAAGACCGCGGCGCGGTCCTCCTTGCTGCAGATCGCGTAAATGACGTAATTTCCAAAGACCTTGACCTCCGCATCACGGAGCTTGGGGATCTCCTTGGGAATATAGGACTCGTACCAGTCTTTATTCCGTGCCAGCGAATCTTCAAGATAGTCCTCAAGGACGGTCTTCATCGCGTTGGCATTCCCGTCGGTCACCTGATAGATGCCGATCTCGTCCAGATTGTTTCCGTCGGTGGCAAAGCAGAGGGTATAGGCGGTGACGTAGGAGGGGGTAGTGAAATAATCGTCCAGGTAGCCCTCCTCGGCCGTGGAATAGTCCTCGGGATTGCCGATCGCGGCAACGGCCGCAGAGCCGAGCGTGGCGGTGGGCAGATCGTTTTTATAGCTTGGAGCTGCGCAGGCGGAAAGCGCGAGCGCAAGAAGCAGCGTCAAAGCGAGAGAGAGGGTCAGAATACGGGTCTTCATGAGAGAGAAATTCCTTTCTTTCGGTTATTGCCACGCGTGTGTGCGCAGGTAAAGCAGGATCTGCTCGTAGGCAGAGGTGTTCAGGTGAATGCCGTCTCCGTTGAAATCGTAGGAGGAGATCAGGCAGCCCTCGTCGTCGGTCAGGACGGACGCAGTGTCCACAAAGCGGACGTTCTCAAAGGAGGCGGCGATCTCGGGGAGCCAGGAGTTCAGCGTGCGGGTGTATTCACTCACGGTGGCGCCGTTTTCCTTCCACGCGGAGCAGTCCAGCGTCACGGGGTAGACCGATTGCAGAATGATGCGCGTATCGGGGCTTGCCGTCTGAATGGCGCGGATGAGGCGGGAATAGTTGTTGACGTAGAGCGACTTGTTGGCGATGAAGCCGGAGATGTTGTTCAGCCCGAAGGAGAGGACGATATACGCAGGCTTTTCACGCTCCACGGCCTCGGCGATGGTCAGCTTTTCTCCCGTCTTCGGGTAGTCGATCGTCTCGGAGAGGAGCTTGGAGGAAAGCGTCTTTGTGCCGGAGGAGGCATCGTCCCAGACCTGCCGGGTATCCCGTCCGCCGGTCAGCACGCCGCGGGAGCGCAGGTGCGAGGTGGTGGATTCCCCAAAGAAGATCATTTGGTCGATATAGGCCATGCCCGCGTCGGGCGTTTCGTCAAGCGTTACCTCCTCGGGGGTCAGCGAGCTGGGAAGATCCGGCTCGGTCTCCGTCGGGGGCGCTTCTGCGGGCGTGTCGGGAGAGGTTACCAGCGTGGCGATCAGCAGAACGCCTGCGCAGAGCAGGGCAACGATCGCAAGCAGAGCGATCGCAAGGAGCAGGTAGGCAAAGGGATTTTGCGGATTGCGCTTCATGATGCGTTCCTTTCGGGATCAGTCCTCCTCAAGGAGAGAACGAATGCGCTTCTTGATCACGTGCACGAGCAGGAACAGGATCCAGTAGAGGATCGAGAAGGCCACGAGCATGATCAGAGCGGTAGAGGGGCGAGCGGTGGGATTTGCGGGGAACCAGACGAAGAACAGGACGGAGAGCAGCGTGCAAGCAAAATGCAAAAGTCCGCGCGCAGGGGCGGGAATGCGCTTTGCCTTCAGCAAAAGTCCGCCTGCCGAGATGCCGAGTCCGCAGGGGAAAAAGAGCAGAAATGCCGTGGGGGAAATGCCACGGGTTGCCGCGTCTGCTCCTCCGAGAGCAAGGTTCAAGAGGATCATCAAAAGAGAGATGACGGTAAAATAAACACAGCCGCCTCGGATCCAGGCGAGAAGGGTGCGAAAAGTTTTCATAGGTCCTCCAAAGCGTGCATAAATATAGTATATAATATAATCTAACATATTATACCGAACTTTTCAAGAGGTTTTGGGAAAAATCTTATTTTTTTACAATTGCCGAGCAAAAAAGAGGGGAGCGTCCACCTTTTCGTGGGCGCTCCTCGCGATTATCGGTTGTTTGCCTCCTCAAGCAGGCGATCGTTGATGCGCCGCATGAAGGCGACGGGAACCTTGATGACCTGTCGGTCATAGGTCACAAGTCCGTTGATCTCCTCCTCCACGTCCGAGACCTGCGTGTAAATGCAGCCGCAAAGTCCCTTGCGGATCAAGGGGAGAAGCTTTTTGAGATAGAGCTTTTCCAGGGCGTCGCAAAGCCTTTCCTGATTGGGGAAGACCTTGTAGCCAAAGGCGTTTTCGCGGTCGAAGACGTGTCCCTCCACCTTCATGGAGTAGCCGCCGAATTCGCTCAGCACCACGGGACGGGGGTCCTTCGGGACGGTCAAGGGCGTGTAGTAGGTGTGCAGGCTGCGCATTTCGGTTTTTCCCACGCCCTGGTCGTGCCAGCCGCTGACCGAGTCGATCAGTCTCGTCGGATCCCACGCACGCACGCGCTCGGTCATCTCGGCCGAGTCAAACTGCCCCCAGCCCTCGTTGAAGGGAACCCAGAGGGCAATGCAGACGCAGTTTTGCAGCTGCCGCACGGTCTCCTCGGCGGTCTTGATGAAGTGTGCGCGCGCATCGGCGTCCTCGCGGGCAAAATAGCGGTAGTCGCTATCCCGATGTTGGATGCCGAGGAAGGGAAAGGCCGCAATATGCGTGAATTTGTAGCTGCCTCCGCCGTTGACGAAATCCTGCCAGACGAGCATGCCCAGCCTGTCACAATGGTAGTACCAGCGCATCGGCTCAAGCTTGATGTGCTTGCGCAGGGTATTGAAGCCCATCTCGCGGAGCAGGCGGATCTCCTCCTCGGCGGCCTTGTCCGAGGGATAGGTCAGCATACCGTCCGACCAATAGCCCTGGTCGAGCAGACCGTTGAAGAAGAAGGGCTTGCCGTTGAGCAAGAGGCGCATTTTTCCGTGCTCGTCGTACCCCTTGGAGAAGGAGCGGACGCCGAAGTAGGAGCGCAGCTCGTCTCCCGTTTCGGAGGTGAGGACGAGATCGTAGAGCTTTGGGTTGTCGGGCGACCAGAGGGCAAAATCGTAGGCGAGGGTCAATTCGGAGGTGAAGCTGCCCGAGAGGATCTCGCGCTCACCGTCCAGCACCCGTGCCGTCACGGCTCTGCCGAAGCAGTCGGCCTTGAGGGTGACCGTCTTTTTCTCGGCGTCGGTGGTGATCAAAAGGTTGCGGATATGCTCGCGCGGCATACTCTCCAGCCAAACGGTCTGCCAGATGCCGCTCTGCGGCGTGTACCAAATGCCGCCGCGCAGATCGCTCTGCTTGCCAAAGGGATCCTCGTTGCGCGTGGCCTCGTCGCGGCAGAGCACGCAGATCTCGTTTTCGCCCTCCCGAAGGACGGCGCTGACGTCCAGAGTAAAGGCGGTAAAGTCGCCGCGGTGCGTGCCAACGGGGACTCCGTTCACGCTTACCTCGCATTCGCTGTCCACCGCGCCGAAGTGCAGATGCGTAACGCCGCGCAGAAGCCGCTTGTCTACCGTAAAGCTGCGGCGGTAGAGCAAACGCTCGCCTGCCTCCAGGCGAAAGCCTGCTTCAAGTCCTCCGTTGATCGTTTCGGGGGAGAAGGGGACGAGGATCTTGCCCGAAAAGAGGGCTTTTCCCTCGGGGGATTGCTTGGTCAGCTCCCATTCGCCGTTGAGGCAGAGCCAATCCTTGCGCATTCGCTGGGGATGCGGATGCTCGCGGTGCGGGATCCTTCCCACGTCATAAGGCGTTTTGAGGCGCGCAAAGGAGGCGCTGTCCCTCGGATCGCGCTTTTTTTGCGTGGAAAGACGCTGGATCTTGCTTTTTTTCTGTTCCATAGGTCACTCCTCCGTAGACGCTTTGGTCTGTTTTCTGACCGCGCGGGAGAGCAGGGGAATGCAGACGAGGATCAGAAGGCAGGTGATCGCACCGGCCAGGAAGATCTCGGGTGCAGGAATGAATTGCGTGGTCATGGTATCCGCGCTTCCCTGGTCGGGCAGGGGAATGTTGGCGGCGCGGTTGATGGCGTTTCCGATGGCGGGACCGGCCAGCATCGGGATCAGCACGCCAAAGATCATGCGGATGCCCTGCAGCTTTCCTGCCTCTCCCGAGGGGGTGTAGTTGCGCACGAGCGCGCCCGAAAGAGCGGAAACGAGAATATATCCCGTGATCATCACAAATCCTGCAATGCCGAAAAGGATCAGCGTGGTGAGGTGATCCTTTGCGCGGGCAAGGTACATTCCAAAGAGGCCAAGCGCGAGCACGGCAACGGCGGGATAGAGCAGGTGCACCTTGCTTTTGCGGTCGGTCACGCCGCCCAGCAGCAGGTTGATCAGCGCACCGAGAATGATGGCCAGACCAAAGACGATGCTGTATTCGATCACGGAGAAACCGAGATAGGTCTTCATATAGATAATGAGGTAGGGCATAAAGATCTGGCAGGCCACGCCGTAGACGCCCATGATGATCAGCGTCAGATAAAGGGGCGCGTTGCTCTTGATGACCGAGGGGCGGAAGCCGTAGGAGACGTCACGCAGGCGTCCGCTTCGCACAAGCTCTCCGCTGTCGCGGATCAGGAAGAGTCCGCCCACGCCGCACAAGACGATCACGGTACCAAGCGAAAGGAAGAGCCCCGAATAGCCGATGAGCGAGACGAGAATGCCAAAGCCGCCTGCCACGATCAGCATTGCCACCAGAGGGAGAATGGCAAGCACGCCCTCGACCTTTCCGCGGAAGGCGGGACGGGTATTGTCGGTGACCCAGGCGTTGAAGGCGGCGTCGTTTGCGGTCGAGCCAAAGAGGGTCATCAGGCAGTCTGCCGCGATCACCACGCCGAGCGTGACCGAAATGGCGGTGGCGGTATCCGTGCCGAGGATCATCCTGATCGTCTCGGTCTTCAGGAAAGCGAACAGAATGACGGTAAAGCCCCAGACGATATAGCCGATCGAGATAAAGCTGCGGCGGTTGCCCAGCTTATCCGAGAGCGTGCCCGCAAGCAGAGTGACCGCGGTGGCCACGATGCCCGAGAGCTGGACCATCAGAGTGACGGCGTCCAGATCCGGTGCAATGGTCTCAAAGACGAAGAGGTTGAAGTACATATTCTCCACCGACCAGGCAAGCTGTCCCACAAGGCCAAAGAGAATGAGGATGATCCAATTTTTGCGTCCAAACAGATCGTTCACGGTTAAGTCTCCTTTTTTCATGATGGTTTCTTCTGCGGAAAAAGAGCCCCACACAGGGATGTGCGGGGCAGACGGTCAAGGGTCAGGGGGTGGTCTCGGGGAGCGGAAGCTCGCTCGGATCCATGCCGATGGCGTCAAAATAGGAATGCAACAGACGCTCCAGCTCCTCGGTGGGGAGGGAGGACAGATAGATCTCCAGCCCGATCATGCACAAAAAGAGCAGGAGGCCGAGAATGGCAAGGATCAGTCCGACGAGAGCGGGAACGGGGAGCTTGCCGCCGTTGCGCTTTTTGGCAAGGCAGGCAAAGACGATGGACAAAACGGCAACCGCGCCTGCCGCATAATAGCAACAGCAGCAGAACAGGGAAAGCACGCCGAGCGCCAGCGCGGCGTAGGCGTATGCCCGAGGCGATTCCTTTGCGTCTCCCGACAAACGGGTGGGAGAAGGGGCTTCTGCCGCGGCGGGGATGTAATCTTCCTGGGGATTCATGTTGAACCTCCTTACGTAAGGATCATCTAAAGTATAACACATTTTTGCTTCAATAGCAATCTTTTTTTCGAAAAAAACTGTTCAAGCGCGGATTTTTGTGGTACAATGAAGGGGAAAACGGAAAAAAGGAGGGAAGAGGAATGAACCAACGTGCCAAGCGGCTGTTTCTTTGGGTACATATCGGTGTGCTCGCTCTGCTCCTGCTCTTTCCGCTCTATCGCTTTCTCACGGGGCTTTTTCCCAAGGAGCTTCCCGAGTGCTTCTTGCACGATTTTCTCTTTTTGTACTGTCCCTTCTGCGGAGGAACGCGTGCGCTCAGCGCGCTGCTCTCCCTTCATCTTGTCGAGTCGCTTCGCGCAAATCTGCTCGTTCTGCCCGCGGTGATCGCGCTCCTCTGCTTGGATCTGCGCGCTCTTTTTCGCCTGCGGCGCGGTGAGCGGACGCTCTACCCGATCCCCACGTGGCTTTGGATCCTCCTTTTGGCGATCCTTCTCCTCTACGGCGTTCTGCGCAATGTTTTGATGATCCGCTTCGGCTACGATCCGCTCGGGGATCTTGGTTGGTTCTGGAATCGCTGAGGACGTGAGGATTTTTCCCCGATCCTGCACATACTATTCCCAAAAGGCAGGAGGAAAAGGGAATGAAGATTCTGCACGTGATCAGCGATCGGAACATTGGCGGAGCGGGGGTACTGCTTTGCAATCTTTTGCGGCACATGGACCGCTCACGCATTGAGAGCGTGGTGGCCATTCCGCGCGGAAGCGCGCTCGGGGAGCGTCTTTCTGCCCTGCAGATCCCCGTGCGTGAGCTGAAGCATCCCTGCGACAGGCTTTCTCCTCTTTCGGTATGGGAGATCGAGGGCATTCTGCGACGGGAGAGCTTTGGCGGCGTTCACGCCAACGCCGCACTGGCGGCACGCGTGGCGGGAAAGCGATGCGGTCTGCCCGTCGTGCATACGCGGCATTGTTGCTTCCCCTTGGAGGGGGTCTGGAGGAGCTTTGCGCTTCGCCGCCTTGGCGGCGCGTGGAACAGGCGGCTTTCGGACCGCGTGATCGCCACGGCAGAGGCGGCGGCCGAGGATCTCGTTCGCCTGGGGATCCCACGTGAGCGGATCACGGTCATTCTCAACGGCTCGGATGCGGTCAGAGAGGTTTCTTGTGAGGAGCTTGCGGATTTTCGCCGCACCTTTGCGATCCCCGAGGACGCCTTTACCGTAGGTCTTGCCGCAAGGCTCGTGCCCTGCAAGGGACACGCCGTCCTTCTGCGCGCGGCGCGCTTGCTCTGCAAGCGAATGCCCGACCGTTCCTTCGTCTTTCTCCTTGCGGGAGAGGGGCCGATGCGTCCATCACTAATCCGCCTTGCGGAGAAGGAGGGAATTGCGGATCGGGTGCGCTTTTTGGGATTTCTTGCGGACATGGCACCCTTTTATCGCGCTCTGCGGGTGAACGTGAACTGCTCGGAGGGAACGGAGACCTCCTGCCTTGCCCTTTCGGAGGGCATGAGCGCCTCTCTCCCCACGGTGGCGAGTGACTACGGTGGCAACGTGGCCATGCTGGACGGCGGACGCGCAGGCCTGCTGTTTCCCGTAGGGGACGCCGAGGCGTTGGCCGACGCGCTTGCGCAGATCGCCCGCGACCCGAAAACCGAGGAGCGTCTCCGTGCGGCGGCGCTGGCGCGCTATCTTTCCTGCTATACGGCCAAGGGCATGAGCGATCGGGTAACGGCACTTTACGAATCGCTGTAAATGGAAAACAGAAAAAAGAGACGGTCTCAACCGGTGGGTTGAGACCGTCCTGTTTTATTCCGCATTCAGACGCGTGCGTTAAGCGTTTCGGCGTAGCGGGAGAGCTTTGCCTTGGCGTCGCGCTCGTCCTCGGCCTGCAGGAGATAGTAGAACTTGATCTTCGGCTCGGTGCCCGAGGGACGTGCCACGATCACGTCGCCGTTCTCGAGGCGGTAATAGAGGACGTTGGAGGAGGGAAGTCCCGTGGGCGTGGTGGATCCCTTCTCCAGGATCGTTCCCAAGAGATAGTCGCGGATCTGGCTGACCTTGACGCCGCCAAAGTCCGCCGGGGGATTTTCCCGCAGTGCCGACATCAGCGCCTTCATGCGTGCGGCACCGTCCAGGCCCTCCAGATAGATCTCCACGTTGGATTCGTAGCAGAAGCCGTACTTTTTCCAGAGTGCCTCACGGGCGTCGCAGAGCGTCATGCCGCGCGCCTTGTAGAAGGCGGTCATCTCGCAGATGAGCATGGAGGTGACCACGGCGTCCTTGTCGCGCGCGTAGGTGCCCTTGAGATAGCCGTAGCTCTCCTCAAAGCCAAAGAGGAAGGATCCGTTGCCCGTCTTCTCGTAATTCTTGATGACCTCGCCGATGAACTTGAACCCGGTCAGCACGTTGTGCATTCTGACGCCGCCTGCCTGGCAGATCTTCTCGACCAGCTCGGAGCTGACGATGCTCTTGACGGCGTAGGGGTTCTCGGGCATGGTATCGGTCTCGCGGTAAGCGGTGATGATATAGTCGATCAGGAGCGCGCCCATCTGGTTGCCCGTGATGGTGGTAAAGGAGCCGTCCGGCGTACGGGTCATCACGCCCACGCGGTCTGCGTCGGGGTCGGTGGCCACGATCAGGTCGGAGCCGACGCGGTCTGCCAGGGCAATGCCGAGGGCAAAGACGTCGGGATACTCGGGATTGGGCTTTTTGACGGTGGGGAAGCTGCCGTCGATGACCATCTGCTCGTCTACCGTGTAAAGGTGCTTCAGACCTGCGCGGCGGATGATCTCGGGAACCAGCTTGTGTCCCGTGCCGTGCAGAGGCGTGTAGACGATGGAAAGCGTATCGGCCACGGCCGCGATCGCCTGCGGGTTGACCGCCTGCGCCTGCACGTTTTCCAGGTATTTTTCATCGATCTCGGCGCCGATCATGCGCACCGTGCCGTTTTCGAGGGCCTTGGCAAGAGGGATCTGCTTGACGTCGCGGAAGATATCCAGCTTGTCGATCTCGGCCGAAACCGTGTCGGCGTGCTCGGGGGGAAGCTGTGCGCCGTCCTCCCAGTAGGCCTTGTAGCCGTTGTATTCCTTGGGGTTGTGCGAGGCCGTGATGTTGATGCCTGCCACGCAGCCAAGCTCGCGCAGAGCAAAGGAAAGCTCGGGTGTCGGGCGGAGCGCGTCAAAGAGGTAGACGCGAATGCCGTTGGCGGCCAGCACGCAGGCAGAGGTCTCGGCAAAAAGTGGAGAGTTGATGCGCGAGTCGTAGGCGATCGCCACGCCGTCCTCGGCGCGTCCCTCCTTCAGGATCAAATTGGCCAGCCCCTGGGTTGCATGGGCAACGGTGTGGCGGTTCATGGCGTTTCGTCCGGTCTTCATCACGCCGCGCAGACCGGCCGTGCCAAAGGAAAGCCCGGAGGTAAAGCGCAGCTCGATCTCCTTCTCGTCGTCGGCGATGGCGCGCAACTCGGCCTTTTCGGCGTCCGAAAGGGCGTTTGATGTCAGCCAGGCTTGGTAGTGCTTCTGATAGTCTTGCATAGGGTCCTCCGTTGAACGTTGCAAAGTGATATTGAGATGGATCTTTCCGCCGTGCGGACGGAAATAGGATGTGTCAGAGCGTGCTCTGATATTCGCGAAGTGCGGTTGCCAGCTGATCGGGGCAGGAGGTGCTCTTCATTCCGCAACGAATGCCCGAGAGGCGCTCGATGGCCTCCTCAACGGTCAGACCGCGTGCCAGCGCGGCAACGCCCTGCGTGTTGCCCGAGCAGCCGCCGTGATAGGTGACGTTTTGGATCACGCCGTCCTCGATGGAAATGTCGATCGAACGGGAGCAAACGCCCCGCGTGGTGTAGGTAAAGGTATGCATATTCGGTCTCCTTTTATGTATCTGCTTGCAGATTGCTGTTTTTTCGATTGTTGCTTTTTGCGGTTATTGCTTTTTTTCGATTATTGCCTTTTTTCGATTCTTGCCTTTTTTCGATTATTGCCAGAAGCTTGCCCCTTTTGCTTTCCCGTTTTGTAAAAAATCAGGTCTCGTGCTCAAGATGTGCGTAAAGCCCCAGAGGGCGATAGTGCGGGGCATCCATGGCGAGATAGAGGAGGAAGGAGCTGAGGTCTCCGTTCGCCACCGAGAGGGTGTAGCGCAGGGAGATGCTCTCGCCCGCCTCGCTTGGCAGGGTGGTGTCCACGGCCTCCGGAGAAAGCCCGCAAAGCTCCGCCGCGGCAAGAAGACGGGCGGCCACGGGATCGCTCCCCTCCAGAGTAAAGGCCAGATAGCGGCTCTCGTGCTTGGCCAGAAGCGGCTCGTTGGGAAGGAGCTCGCGCCGAAGCAGGGCAAAGGTGGTCTCGGGAGAGCCCTCTGCGGCTCTTGCCGTACAGGTAGCCACGATCTTCAGATCGTAGCGGTCGATCAGGCGGTAAAAGCTTCCGAGAGGCCCCTCGGAGGTGTTGAATACGGGGAGAATGCAATATTCGCAAAGCCCGTTATACACGTCCTCGCAGGCACGCGAAAAGCTTGACGCATACTGCGCGTGCAGTCCCTCGACGTGCTTGGCAAAGCCAAGGTAGGCTTCGTCTGCAAAGGAGCTTTTCTGGTAGAGCACAAGCCCTGCTGCGCTCTCGCTCAGCTCGCTCGGCTCACCGAAGAAAAGGGCGGGGGAAAGCGGGATCCTCTGCTCCAGCGCGCGGCAAAGCTCGGTGGCAAAGAGCACCTTCAGCGCCGCGGCGTGGAGGGCTTGAATGCCTTTGACGGCTTTACCGTCGCCCTCGCTCTCCTCAAGGAAGGGATCGGGGGTGCGGTCGGGTAGGGAGGCGAGAAGCTCCTGCGGATCAAGCGGCGTTTTTGCCACCTCCTCGGCGAGGTCGCGCAGGTGCAGATGCTCCTGGCGGCAAACGCGGAGAAAGCGTTGGGCAGACTCCCGAAGGTTCAGATCGATCACGCGCTCGGGAGAATAGGTCAGAAATTCATCCATGGCAGAGCAGGTCTCCTTCGGTCTTTTGGATCATGCGTCATTCGGATTGCTCGGGGGAGGAGGGAGCGTCCTGCTTGGCAGGCTCCCGATTTGCCTCCTTGGCCGAGGCGCGCTCGGCGGCAAAGTGTGCAAAGTTGCCCTCGTAGTCCTCGGCAAAGATATGGTGACGCTTGGCGGCGGCATAGATCTCGAGCTGATCCCGCTCGCGGTCGGTCAGATCTCCGCGTCCGCCGTCCTCCTTCTGTCGGCGCAGACGCAGAATCCTGCGCTGCAGACGGGAGAGCAGGGGCTCGCGCTTGGCCGTGTCCTCCATGGGGAGGTCTCCGGAGTAATACGCCGTTTCGGCAGGCATACCCTTCTTTTCCAGACGCTTATCCAGATAGGAGCTGAAGAGCTCGCCCACGGCGGCAAAGAGGGGCACGCCGATCACCATGCCGGCAAGTCCCCAGATCGCGCCCATCACGGTGATGGCGATCATCACGCACAGCGAGCTGACGCCCGTGTTCTCGCCCAGGATCTTGGGGGCGATGATGTTGCCGTCGATCTGCTGGATCACGAGAATGCAGAGCAGGAAGGGAATGAGCTTTGAGGGCTCGGTCAGAAGAATGATCACGCCCGAGGGGATCACGCCAACGAAGGGACCGATGATGGGAACGATGTCGGTAATGCCCACGATCACGGCGATCAGCAGGGCGTTGGGCACCTGCAAAAGGCTCAGGGCGATATAGACGAGCAGACCGACGATGGAGGAGTCCACCAGCTTGCCCTTGATGAAGGAGCCGAAGGAGCGGTCCGCCGTGGAGATGATGCGGGTAAGGACGCGGTTAACGGAGTCGGAAAAGAAGGCGCGGCGAAAACGCAGGATCTGCGCGTAGAACTTTTCCTTGCGGTTGAGCAGGTAAATGGAAATGAAGATGCCCAGCACGATGTCGGCCACGAGGCTGACCAGACCGCTGGCAACCGTGATCAGCGAGCCGAAGGCCTCTGGGGTAAAGTAGGCGGCAAGATCCTCCATGCTCAGGTCCAGCGAGGCCACGAAGCTCTCGAGCCACTTCAGGATCTCGTCCAGCTTCAGATAGGGAACGTAGGCCGTTCCGTCCGCGCGGTCGGGCAGCAGGGTGTTGATGCGGAAGATCAGTGCGTTCAGCGCGTCCACTGAGGTCTCCAGGTGCTCGTTATAGTTGTTCAAAAAGCCGCCGATGCTCTCAAAGAGCTGGGGAAGGATCAACAGGAGCAGGACGACCAGGATCAGGCAGATCACGGCGTAGGAGAGAAGCAGGGAGAGCACGCGGCGCACCGAGGAGGGCTTGACCTTAAGAAACACCTTTCGCTCAAAGAAGCGGAAGATGGAATTGGCAAAGTAGGCAAGGATCAGACCGATGAGCACGGGGCGGAGAAGATCCAGCAGAGCGCCGATGAAGACGTTGAGCGACTCCTTGTAGAGGATCAGAAGCAGAAGCATGAAGGCCGCTCCGACGGCGATGGAGATCGGAAACCAATAATTCTTTTTTTGCTGTTGTTCCATGAGGATCTCCTTTCGTCAGGCGTCTTTCCGATCGGCGTCGGGCGTCTCGGGCGCAGGATCGCTTTCGGTGCAGGCACAGTCGTGCCGACGGCAGAACTCCGCCTCGGATCGCTTTGCCGCCTTGGATGCGGCAAGCTCCGCGCTGAATTGCAGATAGGTCTCGGGGGATTCGGGCAGGCGGAAGCCGATGCGGGTGAGCAGCTTGTTCACGCGCAACAGGAAGCGCTCGCCGCGGGTATAGGTCGGCGCTTTTTGGTCCAGCTCCTTCTTGCGCAGACCCAGCATTCTTTTCTCATAGGCCGAAAGCAGGCGGCTGGAGCGGCTTTGAAGCTGCTCCGAGGGACCCATGACCGAGCCGGGCGCGTAGTAGTTGCCAAGCCCTGAGGGGAGTCCGCGGTTCTGCAGACGCTCCATCACGATGCGCTCGGTAAAGTCGAGAACGGTGGCAAAGAGGGGCACGCCGAGCAGCATTCCGGTAAGACCCCAGAGCGAGCCCATCACGGTGATGGCGATCATCACGCAAAGGGGGCTGATGCCAAGGTTGCTTCCCAGGATCTTGGGGCTGATGACGTTGATGTCAAGCTGCTGGAACAGAATGACAAGAAGCACAAAGAGCAGCATCTTGTCGGGTGCGGTCAAGAGAAGGATAAAGAGCGAGGGGATCGCACCGATGATCGGTCCGATGATGGGGATCATGTTCATTACGGTCATGATCGCCGAGATCAGAATGGCGTACGGAAGGTTAAAGAGGGAAGCGACCGTGTAAAAGAGCAGGCCGACGATCAGCGAGGCCAGTGCCTTTCCGCGCAGGAATCCCGCAAAGGAATCCTTGGCGATGCTCACCAGGCGGAGCAGATACGCATTTGCGCGCTCGCCGAGCATAGCGTGGCGGAGCTTTTTGATCTGTGCGGAGCGCTTTTCCTTGGAGCTGAGCAGGTAGATCGAAACGAAGATGCCGAAGATGAAGTCGGTCACGATGGAAAAGGCGTCGCTGACGGTGGCGATCAGGCTTCCGAAATCGATGCTTTGCAGGTAGTCCATCAGGTTATCGTTGCCCTCACCGAGGAAGGCGGAGACCTTTTGGTTCAGCAGGGCCTCGTCAATGTAGGAGAGGAAGTGCTTGCTGCCGGTCAGATCCGTGACGAAGCGGTTGATGGCGTCAACGACGCTGTTGAACTGGCGGATCGCGGCGGAAACGTAGGTATCGAATTGCGTAGCCAGCTGAATGACGCTGTCCACGAGCTGCGGAACGATCAGCAGAAGGACGAGTGCCACGGCTACGGCGAGGGTGAGATAGGCGAGGAGCAGGGAAAGCACGCGGCGCAGTCTCGGGGCGCGCACGAAGCTCAGGACGCGTCTTTCGAAGAAGCGGAAGATCGGATTGCACAGATAGGCGATGACCAGTCCGTTGAGCACGGGGCGGAAAATATGCAGGATCCCCTTGAGAAAGTCGTTGATCGCGGACGCGTTTGCCGCGCAGAGGATCGCGAGGATCGCGACGATATAGACCAGAAACGCGATCTTATTCTTTTTGCTGATTGTCTTGTTGCCGTCCATCGGTTTTCCTTTCGTTGGCGATTGTGTATCATCTTCGCGCGCGTCGGCGATCGTTTTTTTTTGCGCGCCCGCGTGCGTCTTATGCTTATTTATATTATTTTATCGTATTTCTGCGCGTTCGTCAATAGCGTTTTGAATAATTTTACTTTCTTTACAAAGAAAACTTGCATTTTCCCGCGGGGTGTGGTACAATGGTACGGAAAACCAAACCGAAGGGGGGATCCCGTATGCGACTTGAGCGTGCCAACGCCAAGATCAATCTCTATCTGAACGTGCTTTCGCGGAGAGAGGACGGCTATCACCGCATTCAAAGCGTGATGCAAACGGTGTCGCTCTGTGACCTGATCTCGCTGGATTTTTACCCCTCGGCGCATACCTTGATCCGTATGCAGGCATCGGGGGATCCAAGCCTTCCCACCGATTGCCGCAATCTGGCCTTTCGGGCGGCCGAGCGCTTGCTTGCCCATACGGGGCGAAGCGGAGCGGTGGAGATCCGTCTGGAAAAGCACATTCCCGTAGCGGCAGGCCTTGCCGGAGGAAGTGCGGATGCGGCGGCCGTTCTGCGCGGCCTTAACGCTCTGCTCGGCTCGCCTCTTTCCACCGAGGAGCTCTTGACACTCGGGGCAGGACTTGGTGCCGACGTCCCCTTTTGCATTCGCGGCGGATGCGCCGAGGTCGGCGGGATCGGCGAGGAGCTTGCACAGATCCCGTCGATGGTCTCCCGCCCCTTGCTCGTGGCCTGCCTTGGCGAGGGGGTCTCCACCCCGTGGGCCTATGCGGAGCTTGACCGACGGTATGGGAATTTTGCCGAGGCGAGAGAGGAGGACGGGCGTCTTTCCCGTCTGCTTTCCGCACTGGAGAAGGGCGAGGATATTGCACGGACGGGGGCGCTCTACAACGTCTTTGAGGAGGCCGTTCTTCCGCAGCGTCCGGGGGCTCTTGCTCTGCGTCGGGCGATGATTGACGGAGGTGCTTGCGCCGCCATGATGAGCGGGAGCGGTCCGTCGGTGTTCGGTCTGTTTTCCGACGAGCAGACCGCCGCCGCAACGCTTGAGGCTCTGCGCGGCATGGGCGCGAAGGCCTTCCTTTGCTATCCGCGAGCCGCGAGCTGCTGATTTTTGTCTGCCGTTCATACGGGGTTCATATATTGGTGCTACAATGTAAAACTGTATTTTTATCGTTAACGATCGTCCGCGGATCGTCCGCGGGGAAGGGTAGGATCTGATTTTGAAGGAACAAAACCGCAATCTTTGCGCCATTAAGACCTCCATCGGAGGACAGGCGCTGATGGAGGGCATCATGATGCGTGGCCCGAAGCGCGCCGCCATGGCCGTTCGCAATACCGAGGGCGAGATCGTTCTCGAGGAGGTAAAGATCAACACCTCCAAGCGCCCCGCATTCTGCCGTTGGCCGGTCATTCGCGGCGTATTCGGCTTTTTTGACTCGATGAGCCTTGGCTATAAGTGCCTGATGCGCTCGGCCGAGCTCTCGGGCCTTGAGGACCTCATCGAGGAGGACCCGAAGAAGGAAAAGAAGAAAAAGAAGGCCGCTCCCGCCGAGGAAGCGTCTGTCGATGCGTGCGCAGAGGCAACCGAGGAAAAGGCCGAGGAAAAGACCGAGGAAAAGACCGAGGAGGAGAAAAAGCTTCCTGCATGGACCATGACGGCCATGATGGTTACGGCCGTGGTCATTGCCGTTGCGCTGGCCGTTTTCCTGTTCATCATGGCACCCACGGCGCTCTATTCCTGGATCGCCTCCTTTGGCGTGCTGACCACCGACAGTGCCGCACTCAATTCGCTGATCAAGTCTGCCTTTGAGGGCGTCTTCAAGATCCTGATCCTCGTCTCCTACATGGCGCTCATCTCCCTGATGAAGGATATTCGCCGCACCTTTATGTATCACGGTGCCGAGCATAAGACCATCTTCTGCTATGAAGCAGGACTGGAGCTGACGGTCGAGAACGTGCGCAAGCAACGCCGCTTCCATCCCCGTTGCGGAACCTCCTTCCTCATTCTGATGCTTCTGGTGAGCATCTTCGTCTCCTTCTTTATCGACCCGATCTCGATCGCCTTGGCAGGCAGAACTCTGCCCACGCTCTGGCGCACGCTGGTCCGCTTTTTGCTCCTTCCCATCGTTATGGGACTTGGCTACGAGCTGATCAAGCTGGCGGGCAAGCACGACAATTTCTTTACGCGCCTGATCTCCATGCCCGGAGTCTGGCTGCAGCACATCACCGTCTTTGAGCCCACCGACGATATGATCGAGTGCGCGATCGAGGCGGTCAAGCGCGTGATCCCCGAGGACGGAAGCGACCGCATCTGAGGGACGCGGAGAAAACGGAGGACGTTTTTATGATGAAGCATATTCGGGCGCAGGCCGAGGCGGCCGTGCGCGAGCTGATCGAGGTGGCAGGCCTTCGCCAAGGGGAACTTTTGGTGGTTGGCTGCTCCTCCTCGGAGATCGTTGGGGGAAGCATTGGGCACGCCTCCAGCACCGAGGCGGCAGACGCCGTTTTTGCGGCGATCGCACCGATCCTTGCAGAGAAGGGAATTTATCTCGCGGCCCAGTGCTGTGAGCATCTCAACCGTGCGCTGATCCTGGAGCGCCGAGCGGCCGAGGCCTTTGGCCTTGAGCCGGTTTGCGTTGTTCCGCAGCCCAAGGCAGGCGGCTCCTTTGCCACTGCGGCGTGGAGGGAATTCTCGGACCCCGTGGCGGTCGAGCATGTTCGCGCGCACGCAGGTCTTGATATTGGCGGCACGCTGATCGGTATGCATTTGCGTGAGGTCGCCGTGCCGGTGCGTTTGTCTGTTCCCTCGGTCGGGGAGGCACGCCTTCTGGCGGCAAGGACCCGTCCGAAGTATATCGGCGGTATCCGCGCAAGATACGAGTGATCCGCGCGCTCACGGCGGCTTTTCCGCCGCAGGCGTCAAGGGATCGGCAAAAGCCCGTTTTTTGAAAAAACTTCGTCATATTCTATTGACAATTTATCGGTCTTTGTGCTATAATAGACGAAAATAGGGATCCGAGGCTTTGCCCGCTTTTCCTATTGCGGAGAGAAACCGAACGAAGCGAAGGGAGTATACCAATGGAGATTGCCATTATTGCGCACGATCTGAAAAAGGAATTGATGACCCAGTTCTGCATTGCTTATTGCGGAATTCTCAGCAAGCATAACCTTTGCGCGACCAGCATCACCGCAAAGTATATTGCCGAGGCCACCGGTCTTGAGATCGAAAAGCTGCTCTCGGGAGAGCAGGGAGGCAAGCAGCAGATCGCGTCGCGCATCGCCTTTAACGAGATCGACGTTCTGCTCTACTTCAAGGACACTCGTCCGGATGCAGGTCCGGATAGCGGAGAGGCAGAGCTTCTGCGCCTTTGCGACCTGTATAACGTGCCCGTTGCCACCAACATCGCAACGGCAGAGGTCATCGTTACGGCGCTTGACCGCGGAGATCTGGATTGGCGCGAGATCGTCAACCCCCGCTCCGAGTACAATCTGAAAAAGAGAGCGGACTGAGTCCGCCGCGCGGCAAGAACACGTTCTGTCAGCACCGCACCCACAGAGAGAGGACCGTGCCACAAGATGGCTCGCTGAAAGGCCCTTGATGCAGGATGGCAGGGTACCGCCTTGCTGTTTAACCGAATCATCCGAAAAAGAGTGAAACGTCCGGGTGGAACCGTGCGGAATGATATCCACACCCCGAACAGGCAAGGTCCTTGCCTGCGGGGTGTTTTTTTATCGGCGAACCTTTGCGGTATGCCGTTTCTTTAGTCCATTTAATCCTATCGAACTTATAAAAGGAGAGATCGAACCATGGAAAACCAGATTCAAGTGAAGATCAACGAAAGCAACATTCTTGCCACGGCGGCAGGCACGACCGTTTACGAGGCGGCGCGTGAGCTTGGTCTGATCACCCGCGAGGTGATCGGTGCCGAGATCGCAGGCGAGACGGTGGCTCTTACGCAGGTGCTCAAGGAGGGCGACGAGGTGCGTCTTCTGACCTTTGCAGACCCCGCAGGCAAAAAGCTTTTCCGTCACAGCGCGGCACACGTCTTGGCGCAGGCGGTCAAGCGTCTGTATCCCGCAACCAAGCTGACCATCGGCCCTGCCATCGACAACGGCTTTTACTATGATTTTGACTCCGAGACTCCCTTTACCGCCGACGCGCTCAAGGCGCTGGAGAGCGAGATGAAGAAGATCGTCAAGGAGAACCTCAAGATCGAGAGATTCGAGCTTCCCCGCGAGGAGGCGATCGCGCTGATGCAGGAGAAGGACGAGCCCTACAAGGTCCAGCTCATTGAGGAGCTGCCCGAGGGCGAGGTCATCAGCTTCTACCGTCAGGGCGAGTTCACCGACCTTTGCGCAGGTCCGCACCTGTTCAGCACGGGCGCGATCAAGGCCTTCAAGCTGACGCAATGCACGGGCGCGTATTGGAAGGGTGACCAGAAGAACAAGATGCTCCAGAGAATCTACGGCATCGCGTTCCCGACCAAGGATGAGCTGAACGCCTACGTGGCACAGCAGGAGGAGGCACTCAAGCGCGACCACAACAAGCTGGGACGCGAGCTGGAGCTCTTTACCACGGTCGATACCATCGGACAGGGCCTGCCCGTTCTTCTTCCCAAGGGCGCACGCGTCATTCAGCTGCTCCAGAGATGGGTCGAGGATGAGGAGCAGAAGAGAGGCTACCTGCTGACCAAGACCCCTCTGATGGCAAAGCGTGAGTTCTATA
>JAFWAA010000044.1 GCA_017507905.1 Clostridia bacterium
GGAGTTTTGGGGGAGCTCGAGGGGACTTTTTCAAAAGTCCCCTCGAACAAATCGCGCCCCCCAAAAAAACCGCGCCCCACAAAATTACTCCTCCCCCACTATTCGCAAACACCCCGTAGGGCGAGGCTTCGAAGAAGTCTATAAGCGAGCGAGGCAGAGACCAAAATCTGTATTGCAGTACGGGTGCGCGAAAACTCCCCTTCGCCGCACGAAAAAAGGAAGCGCTATGTTCGCACTTCCTTCCGTGGGTAGCAATCCCTTTTGTTTGGGGAGTTTTGGGGGAGCTCGAGGGGACTTTTTCAAAAGTCCCCTCGAATAACCTCGCGTCCCACAAATCAACATGAATATTCCGCGCGTTGTTCCGCAAAAGCATGAACAAAACGCGCATGATTTTTTAGTATCGCAAGGAGAAGTTCCATGAGTTTATCCACTAAGGTCGCCGTGATCGGCGCAGGACACGCAGGAATTGAGGCCGCGCTCGCTTCGGCAAGACTGGGCGTGGACACCGTCCTCTTTACCATGTCCTTCGAGGCCATCGCCAACCTGCCCTGCAATCCCTCCATCGGCGGAACCGCCAAGGGGCATCTCGTTTACGAGATCGACGCCCTGGGCGGCGAAATGGGCCGCGCGGCGGATCTGGTGACCCTGCAATCCCGTACCCTCAACACGGGCAAGGGTGCCGCCGTGCAGAGCAAGCGCATTCAGGCCGACCGCAAGCAGTACCAGGCGCTGATGAAGCAGACGCTTGAGCGTACGCTCAATTTGCGTCTCGTGCAGTCCGAGATCGTGGCCCTCGATACCGAGGTCGGCGAGGACGGCCGCCGCTGCGTGCGCGCTCTGCGCACCCGTCTTGGCGAGGTCTGGACCTGCGAATGCGCCGTGGTGGCCACGGGAACCTATCTCGAAAGCGCCATCTTTACGGGCGACGTCGTTTACGAGGCGGGGCCCGATAATTTTCTGCCCGCCAAGGGGCTTTCCGCGTCTCTGCGGGAGGCAGGCGTCCGCCTCGTCCGCTTCAAGACCGGCACCCCTGCGCGGGTAAAGCGCTCCACCATCGACTTTTCCTGCCTGGAGGAGCAGCCCGGCGAGGAGGCTCCCCTTCCCTATTCTGCCGACCACGGCGAGGAGATGTTTGCGCAGTTTACGCACCTCCCCTGCCACATCGTGTATACCAACGCCGAGACCCACCGCATCATTCGCGAAAACATCACCCGTTCGGCGCTCTACTCGGGCAAGATCCACGGCACGGGGCCGCGTTATTGCCCTTCCATTGAGGATAAGCTTGTCCGCTTTGCCGACAAGGAGCGTCACCAGCTCTTCGTTGAGCCGATGGGACGGGACACCGAGGAAATGTATATCCAAGGCTTTTCCACCTCCCTGCCCACCGACGTTCAGCTGCGCATGCTGCGCTCGCTGGACGGCTTTGCCAACGCCGAGATCATGCGCTACGCCTACGCCATCGAATACGATTGCGCAGACCCTCTGCAAATGGACGCCTCGCTCGAATTTAAGGACGTCGGCGGCTTATTCGGCGCAGGACAGTTCAACGGCACCTCGGGCTACGAGGAGGCCGCCGCGCAGGGACTTGTTGCGGGCATCAACGCCGCGCGCCGCGTCAAGGGACTTTCCCCCGTGCTTCTTCCCCGTTCGGGAAGCTACATCGGCACGCTGATCGACGATCTGGTGACCAAAGGGACGAACGAGCCCTACCGCATGATGACCTCGCGCTCGGAATACCGTCTGCTCCTCCGCCAGGACAACGCCGAGGAGCGTCTGACGCCGCTCGGATACGAGATCGGTCTTGTCAGCGAGGAACGGTACGCGCGTTTTCTGCAAAAGAAGGCGGCCGTGGAGGCCGAAAAGGAGCGACTGGAGCACACGTACCTCTCTCCTGCCGAGGCAAACGGCTTTTTGGAGAGCGTGGGGGAAACGCCCCTGAAGTCGGGCGCGTCGCTTGGCGACATTCTGCGCCGCCCTGCGGTGACCTACGAGGCCCTTGCCGAGATCGACCCGAACCGCCCAAAGCTCCCCCGCGCGGTGAGCGCCACCGTGGGCATTGACATCAAATACGCGGGATACGCCAACCGTCAGCTCTCCGAGGTCGCGCGCCGCCGCCACCTGGAGGAAAAGCTGCTCCCCGCCGACATCGACTATGCAAGCATTCGCGGACTTCGCCTGGAGGCCGCGCAAAAGCTCTCGGCGATCCGTCCGCGCACCGTTGGGCAGGCCTCGCGCATCAGCGGCGTCAGCCCTGCCGACGTCACGGTCCTGCTCATCTATCTTGGACTGAAATAAGACGAACACATGAGGAAAGCACGCAAATCGCTTTCTTTTTACACAAAAGTATGACCAAAACACGCATAAAGGAGGCAAAAGAATGACGATCAACTGCTTTTGGGAGCATAACGGCGAGGACACGCTGCTCTATGCGACGGAGGATATTGGGGCGTATTCCCGCGGAGCGAGCCTTGCGGAGGCCCTGCGCAAGATGCCCGACGAGATCGCCTCCTACCGCCGTTGGGCAGGCGCCCCACCTGCTGAGGGCATGGAGATCCTGCTCGTTGGCGAAAAAGCCTCCGACCTTGCCGTCAGGGACGCCGACTCCGACGCGCTGTTTGAAAGCGAAAAAGCACCGCTTACGCGTGCGGAATACGAGCACTTAAAGGCGCTTGCCCTGCGCTCGGCAAAGGATTTTCTTGCTCTCTATGCGTCAATTCCCGACAAGAAGGCCGTCGAGTCGCCTCCGCGCAAGACCTTTTATGGACAGGTGCCCCGCTCGGCCGAGGAGATGTACGCGCACACGAAAAGCGTGAACGCCTATTACTTTGCGGAGATCGGGGTGGAGGCCGACAATCGCGGCAGCATTCTCGATTGCCGCAAGCGCGGTTTTGATGGGCTGGAGCAAACGCCCGATTTTCTGCAAAATGCGGTCTTTGAGGGCAGCTACGGCGAGCTTTGGTCGCTTCGCAAGGTCCTTCGCCGTTTTCTCTGGCACGACCGCATTCACGCAAAAGCGATGTACCGCATGGCACTAAAAACCTTTGGCGCGGAGAACGTGAAAAATCCGTTTTGCTTTTGAAAAGGAGACCGTAAGATGAACAAGGATATGTGCGTCGCCTGCGACGAAGGTTTGTTGAATATCCGCGTCGGTGCCATCATCATGAAGGACGGAAAGCTTTTGATGGTGGGCAACGAAAGAGCCGACTACCTCTATTCGGTCGGCGGAAGGATCAAATTCGGCGAAACGGCGGAGGAAGCCGTTGTCCGTGAGGTTTTTGAAGAAACAGGCGTAAAGATGGAAATCGACCGTCTTGGCTTCGTTCACGAAAACTACTTCTACGGCAACGTCCCCTCCAATCGCGGCAAGCTGATCTATGAGATCTCGTTTTACTTCTACATGAAGGTGCCGCGCGATTTCGCTCCCGTTAGCGAAAGCTTCGCGGAGGACGACAGTCGGGAGCATCTTTCTTGGGTCTCGCTCGACGAGGACGTCAAGATGTATCCCGAATTTTTCCGCACGGAGCTGAAAAATCCTACGAACACCGTCAAGCATTTTATCCAGGACGAAAGATCATGAACATACAACATTTTGGTCTGACGTTTTTGCACAGAAAGCAGACGAGATAAGAGAATATTTCCACAGCAACGTCTACGAATACGCCCTGACGCTCTGCCTTGACGCGGTGGCGCAGGCTTTAAGGAGACCGAAACGAGATGGAACACTTCACCATAAGCGAAATGCAGGACATGCAAACCGCTTTACAGGAAAAATACAAGGACAAATGGGAGCCGATCTGCCCCGCTGTGGGACAGAACAAGTTGCTTTGGATGATCGGCGAGATCGGCGCTCAAACTACAGTGCCGGTATTGGAGAACGATACACCGGAGATATTGGCTGCAAGAGTTCTTGAAAGGGAGCATACCTTTTTGGTCGAAGTGATTGCAGACATTATCAGCGGAAAGATTGCTTTGGGTTGAGTATATGGCTACATGGATTACACACTTAATGATTGCGGATGGCGTTCTTGAACGTATTCCGAATTTAGATAGACATGGTTTCTGCGTTGGTAATATCGCACCGGATTGCAACGTAGAAAATGAAGATTGGACAGCCTTTACGCCGTCCAGAGAAGTAACGCATTGGATGCAGGGTGAGCGAAAGAAAGCCACGGATTGTGATGCTTTCTGCGACGAGTACATCTTGAAGCGTAAAGATAAAATCAAATCTGCAGAAGAATATGCGTTTCTGCTCGGTTACTACGCCCATCTGATTACCGATGCAGCGTTTCAAGCTATGATCCGAGACGAAGATCGTGTAAGAGCAGTTTGGATGCGTATTAAGGCTGATGAAGAATTAAGCGTTACCGGTGCCGGTATGGATGAAACGTGGGATTCAGTAAAGAGGCTTATGCCCAAGAAAGATCGGATGCGTGAGATCTACGCAATGGAAGCCAAGTATCTGAACGGTCATCCAAGCTCCGGTTATCTCACAGAGATTCTTCCGTTGAAATCTTTCCCCGATTATATTGATTACCTCCCCAAAGGCTGTATCGTTCGCAAGATCGGTGTGATGGGTTATTTGCCCGACCCCGACAAGTCCATAAATAAGTTTATTACTATGTCGAAGGACGAGTACGCAAACTTTGTGGAAGATACGATACAGCTTGTTGTAAAACAGTTTGCCAAAAAGAAATTGGTGTAAGGAGAAATCTATCTATGAGTGAGATCAAACACGAATCAATCGACAATATCCCACAAAGCCATAAAAACGAACACGAGGGCTACGAATATTATCGCCGTAAATTTGTCCCCTTTGGAGCTGCCCAAAACTCTTTGGTTAGCATTTATGAGATACCCCCGATGAAAGCGGCATACCCCTACCA
>JAFWAA010000045.1 GCA_017507905.1 Clostridia bacterium
GAAATGAAATTTGCCCACATTCGCGTCAGCGAATATTTCACATTTGCGGAGCAAATATTTCACAGCGAAGCTATTTCACTTGCCCGCAAGGGCAAATTTCGTTGAAAAAAGCACACATTGTCTAGTAGACAAATGTGTGCTTTTTTCTGGTGGAGACAGCTGGGTTCGAACCAGCGACCTCATGCATGTCAAGCATGCACTCTAACCAACTGAGCTATGCCTCCGCAACGCTATGTATTATACCATACCTTTTTCCAAAAAGCAAGCCTTTTTTGAAAAAAAGTTGAAAAAAATTATTTTTCCTTCCTTTTGCCTCAGATCTGCTTATTTACGCTCTTGTATTCGTCATAATAGCGGTAATACGGGCAGGCCTTTCGCGTTCCCGTAAGGAAGCTGACCATCTCGTCCTCGTCCAGATTCACGCCGCAAACGTAGGCGTCGTAATCCTCGTCGTAGACGTAAAACACGCAGGATTCGCAGGGGGTGGGATTGGGATTGCTCATGTACTTGGCTCCTTTTCTTGCGTCTTCCGTTTCATTATACACGAAAAGCGCGCAAAAGTAAAGCCCCCAAAGAAAAAATAGAATTTCTTTCTATAATTTACAAAAAAGGTGTTTACAAAAAGCGCTTTTTGTAGTAAAATAGAAAGGAAATAAATTGAATAACACGCAGGAGAAGATGGATTATGATTTCACCAAAGTACAGACGCGTTTTACTCAAGCTCTCCGGGGAGGCGTTGGCCAATTCGGGGGAGGAAATTCTGAATTTTGATTTTATCGCCAAGGTTGCCGAGCAGATCAAGCGCTGCACCGAGGCGGGTGTGCAGATGGCCGTGATCGTGGGCGCAGGAAACATCTGGAGAGGCCGCCAGGCATCCGGAATGGAGCAGTGCCGTGCCGATCAGATGGGCATGCTGGCAACCGTGATCAATTCCTTGGCCCTGCAGGACGTTTTCCTTCGTCATGCTATTCCCACCGTTGTGATGACGGCAACCCCCATGAAGGCCTTTGCCGATCCCTACACCGCGCGCGATGCGATCGCAGCCCTGGAGGAGGGAAAGGTGGTCATCATCGGCGGCGGAACGGGCTCTCCCTTCTTCTCCACCGATACTGCCGGTGCCCTCCGCGCCGCAGAGATCCACGCGGATTGCCTCCTGATGGCAAAGAACATCGATGCGATCTACAGCGCGGATCCCAAGAAGGATCCCAACGCGGTCCGTTACAGCGAGGTCACCTATCGCCAGATCATCGCCGAGGATCTGCGTGCCATGGATATGTCCTCCACCATCTTCTGCATGGATAACGGCATCAACGGCTACGCCTTTGGCCTTGCCGATCCCGAGAACATCTATCGCGCCGTGATGGGCGAGCCCGTCGGAACCGCAATCCACAACTAAAGCGTATCACTTCAAACTTACATAGAAAGGGGTCTGCCTCCCGGCAGACAGGTAACAAACCATGAAATTCAACACCAAGCCCACTGAGGAAAAGATGCAAAAGACCGTAAGCAATTACGAGAGCAACCTTTCCACCATTCGCGCAAGCCAGGCCAATACGGCGATCGTTTCCAAGGTCACCTTTGAGTATTACGGTGCGCCCACTAAGCTTGTGGACATGGCGTCGGTTTCGGTCACCGATCCCAAGACCCTTACCATTTCTCCCTATGACCGCACCACCCTCAAGGCCATGGTCAAGGCTCTTCTTGCCTCTGACATTGGCATTACGCCCATGGATGACGGCTCCGTGATCCGTCTGGTTTTCCCGCCTCTGACGCAGGAGCACCGCAAGGAGCTGGCCAAGCAGATCCAGAAGATGGGCGAGGAGGCTCGCGTGGCCATTCGCAACATCCGCAGAGATGCCAACGATGCCATCAAGAAGCAGAAGAAGGACGGCGAGATGACCGAGGACGAGCAAAAGTCCAGCGAAAAGTCGGTCCAGGATCTGACCGATCAGTATATCAAGCTGATCGACGGCATCACGCAGAGAAAGGACAAGGAGATCATGCAGCTCTGATCGCTTGAGCGCATGACAGATGCATACACACAGCGGCGGGTTTGACAAAAACCCGCCGAACTCTTAGAAGAAGGGAGGTCCGCACGTGTTATTCCGCAAACGCAAGACTGGGGCGCCACAGACGGTCGACGAGCGTCTTCGCCATATCGCCTTTATCATGGACGGCAACGGCAGATGGGCAACCGAGCGCGGTATGCCGCGTGAGTACGGGCATTCCCACGGGGCGGAGACTTTCCGCAGGATCGGGCGCTACTGTGCCTCGATCGGGCTGAAATGCATGACGGTCTACGCCTTTTCCACCGAGAACTGGAAAAGGCCCAAGAGCGAGGTCGATACCATTATGGGACTGTTGAGCCACTATATCGACGAATGCGTACGCGGCATGGAGGAGGAGCAGATCCATCTGCGCTTCATCGGCAATCTGGAGGTTTTTTCGCCGGATCTGCGCGAGAAGATGGAGCGGATCGACAAGGCCACCGCCGACAAGCCCTTTCTCCTCAACGTGGCCATCAATTACGGCGGCCGCGAGGAGCTTGTGCAGGCCTGCAACCGCCTGATCGCGGAGGGGAAGTCCTCGGTCACCGAGGAGGATATCTGCCGCTCGGTCTACACGGCAGGCTGTCACGATCCCGATCTTATCGTCCGCACGGGCGGAGATCTGCGCACGTCCAATTTTCTGCTCTGGCAATCCGCTTACGCAGAATACTATTTTACCGACGTCCTCTGGCCGGATTTTTCCCCGAAGGACGTGGATCAGGCAATCTCTGCCTTTTACGCAAGAAAACGCCGCTATGGCGGAGTCTGAACGGAGGAAACATGAAAACCCGAATCATAACTGCAGTGGTCGCGACATTGATCCTGCTTCCCGTGCTTATTTTTGCGGATTATCCCGTTCTTCCCATCGCGCTTTCCCTTGTCTCGCTGATCGCGGTCTTTGAGATGCTCCGTTGCATCGGCCTGCATCGCGCGTGGGTGATCTCGGTGCCGCTCTATCTGCTTGCACTCGCTCTCCCGATCTGCATTCGTTTGCTGTCTCGGGCAGAGCTGGTCAAGGTTGCCTTTGCGGCGATCGTTTTCCTTTTGTTCTACTTCTTTGCGATCCTGCTCTTTTCGCACGGAAAATACAAGCTGGCGGACCTTTCCGTCTGCTTTATGACCGTGCTTTACATCCTGATCGGCTTTAACGCGATCCTCTACGTTCACGATCACGTTTACGGCGGAGAATACGTCTATCTGATCGCCTTTATCGGCGCGTGGATCACGGATATCTTTGCCTATTTCTGCGGAATGCTTTTCGGACGGGGAGGAAAGCACAAGCTTATCCCCGACGTCAGTCCCAAGAAAACGGTGGAGGGAAGCATTGGCGGCATCGTGTTCTGCATTCTTTCCATGATGCTTTACGGCTGGATCGTTTCAAGAATCGAGCCCTCGCTTGACGCCAACGTGGCCGTTTTTGCCGTTGCGGGACTGTTGATCTCGATCGTTTCGCAGATCGGAGATCTGTGCATGTCTTTGATCAAGAGAACCTATGGCATCAAGGATTACGGCAAGCTTTTCCCCGGGCACGGAGGAATGCTCGACCGCTTTGATTCGGTCATCGCCGTTTCGACCGTTCTTTTGGTCATCACCGGCTTCGCAGAATTTTTCTAAGGAGAGCCTATGGAACGAAAGAGTCCCTATTCGCCCTTGACCATTCTCGGCTCAACCGGATCGGTTGGCGAGCAGGCCTTTGACGTGGCCTTAAGGCAGGGCATTTCTGTCCGTGCGCTTTCGGCCAACCGAAACGCCGCACGAATCGAGCAGCAGGCACGGGCGCTTGGCGTTTCTGCCTGTGCGATGGCGAACGAAAGCGCGGCAAAGGACCTCAAAGGCCGCCTTGCCGACACAGGCATTCGCGTCTATGCCGGGACTGACGGCATCTGCGAGATGCTCTCGGCCACCGAGGGAGAGGAGCGCGAGACCGTGCTCAACTCCATCATCGGCTCGGCCGGTCTTGCCCCCACCTTAGCCACCCTTCATGCAGACAAGCGTCTTGCCCTTGCCAATAAGGAGTCTCTGGTTTGCGCAGGAGAGGCCGTTATGGCTCTTGCACGCAAGCAGGGGCTTGAGATCCTTCCCGTGGACAGCGAGCACAGCGCCATCTTCCAGGCCCTGCGGGCAGGAGACCGAAAAAGCATCAAGCGCATTCTGCTGACGGCCTCGGGCGGTCCTTTTTACGGCATGAAGCGCGATCAGCTCGAGGAGATCACCGTGGAGCGCGCACTGGCGCATCCCACCTGGAGCATGGGCGCAAAGATCACGGTAGACAGCGCCACGCTGATGAACAAGGGCTTTGAGGTGATCGAGGCCGTGCATCTTTTTGGCGTTTCGCCGCAGCAGATCGAGGTGCTCGTCCATCGGGAAAGCATAATGCATTCTGCCGTAGAATATAGTGATAACAGCGTGATCGCGCAGATGTCTGTACCGGATATGCGCCTTTGCGTACAATACGCCCTTACGCATCCCGCACGCACCGAGGCAGTGATCCCACCGCTGGATCTTACGGCGATAGGGAAGCTGACCTTCTCCCGTCCCGACACCGAGACCTTTGTGCTGCTAAAGCTCGCCCTTGGCGCGATTGCAAAAGGAGGCGCGCTTCCTGCCGTGCTCAACGCGGCAAACGAGGTTGCCGTGGCAGCCTTCCTTGCGCACAGGCTTTCCTTTGTCGGCATATTCGATCTGGTCACGCAGACGGTCGAGCGTCTTGACGCGGCCAAGGACACCTCAAGCATGGACGGGATCCTTGCCTATGACCAAGAGGCGCGACGGATCGCCAACGAAATGTTGAACTCGGGCTGCTGAGCCCTTTGCATCTTCACACGGAGGAATCCAATTTGAACGTTTTGTATATTTTGCTTGCCATTTTTATCTTTGGCGCGTTGATCTTTATCCATGAGCTCGGCCATTTTCTGATGGCGCGCCGTTGCGGCGTGACCGTCCTGGAGTTCGCGATCGGTATGGGACCGCGCATTCTCTCCAAGAAATCCGCCAAGAGCGGCACGGTCTATTCCTTGCGCCTCTTGCCCATCGGCGGCTTCGTCAGCATGCTGGGCGAGGACGGCATGGAGGTTGCCCAGGGAAAGCAGCCGGACGTGGAAGCGCCCGAGACGACCGATCCCAAACAGGACGATCTTCTCATCAACTCCATCGAGGAGCCCTCGGAGAAGGAGGAAGTCTCTCGCGAGGAGACCGGTGACGGAGAGAGTGACGCGTCCTCTCCCGCGCTTGACGAGCACGCCTACTGCAACCAAAGCGTGTGGAAGCGTATTCTGATCTCGCTTGCAGGCCCTGCGATGAACGTGATCCTCGGCTTTTTACTGATGTTCGCCTACGTGCTGATCTCGGGATCCGGCTCGGTCGGCACCACGCAGATCGCAGGCTTCCACGTGTACTACACGGGAGAGACGGCCCAGCTCGGCTTTGAGCCCGGGGACTACCTCTACGCCTTCAAGGAAGGCGAGGAGGGCATTCGCATTCGCTCCTACGATCAGCTCTATCAAAAGGCGCTCGAGGCAAAGGGCGCACCTACGGATATTTATGTCCAGCGCACGAGCGAGGACGGAATGTCCGTCTCCTTCGTTCTTCTGGAGGACGTTCCGCTTAACGAGGAGCTTGTGAAATCCATCTTTGCGGGCTCGGTTTCCGAGAAGACGGGACTCAAGCAGGGGGACGTGGTCAAAAAGGTAAACGGCACACGCGTGCACACCTACCACGAGCTGGCCTACGAGGTCATGAACCAGGGCTACCGTCCCGTTGATCTGACCGTTGTGCGCGACGGTGCGGAGATGACGCTGGAAGGCGTGACCTTCCCGAATTACACCGAGAGCGGCGCAACCTTCGGAAACGTGGATTTCCTCATCTACTCCGAGGAGAATTTCGGCATTCTCACGGTCTTGAAGCACACCTGGTTCCGTTCCTGCTCCACGGTCAAGATGGTCTATGACAGTCTCTTTGGCCTGTTCACCAACCGCTTTGGCGTAGAGGCCGTTTCCGGTCCGATCGGCATCACCAAGACCATTTCCACCGTGGCACAGCAGAGTATGCTGAACGTGCTTTATCTTGTGGTCGTGATCTCCATCAACCTGGGCGTCATGAACCTTTTGCCTTTCCCCGGGCTTGACGGCGGACACCTGATGATCTATGCGATCGAGGTGGTTCGCAGAAAGCCCATGAAGCGTGAGCTTGAGGGGGTCATCAACTTTGTTGGTCTTGTGATCCTGCTTGCTCTTGCAGCTTTGATTACGATTAAGGATATTTTAACGCTATGAAGTATAACGAGATCCGACGCAATTGCCGCGCGGTGCAGGTCGGCAAGACCCTGATCGGCGGCAACGCACCCATCGCCATTCAATCCATGACCAATACCGATACCGCGGACGTTGACGCGACCCTCGAGCAGGTCAAGCGCTTGGAGGCCGCAGGCTGCGATATCGTCCGTATCTCGGTTCCCACCATCGAGTCCGCCGTGGCCATTCTGGCCATCAAAAACGCAGGCGTGCGTATTCCCATCGTGGCGGATATTCATTACGACTACCGCATCGCTCTGCGCTGTGCAGAGCTTGGCTTTGACAAGATCCGCATCAACCCCGGCAATATCGGGCAGGACGACCGCGTAAAGGCGGTTTGTGACGCCTGCCGCCGAAAGCACATTCCGATCCGCATCGGGGTCAACAGCGGCTCCTTGGAGCGTCATATCCTGGCAAAGCACGGCGCTCCCTCGGCAGAGGCGCTTTGCGAAAGCGCGCTCTACCACGCGTCCCTTCTGGAAAAATTCGATTTTGAGGACACCGTGATCTCCATTAAGGCCTCCACCGTGTCCGAGATGATCCGCGCCAACCGCATTCTCGCCGAGTCCTGTCCCTATCCCTTGCACCTCGGCGTGACCGAGGCGGGAGGAGGAAGCCGAGGGCTCCTCAAGAGCGCGGTAGGCATTGGCTCTCTGCTTTGTGACGGCATCGGCGACACGATCCGCGTCTCGCTCACCGACGATCCCCTAAAGGAGATCGAGGCGGCAAAGCAGATCCTGCGTGCCGTAGGGATTGAAGGGCAGTGCGGAATGGATATCGTCAGCTGTCCGACTTGCTCACGCACCAAGATCGACCTCATTCCTCTGGTCAAGAGATTTGAGGAGGCGGTGAGCCGAGCAGGACTGGAAAACGTTCCCGTTAAGGTTGCGCTCATGGGCTGCCCGGTCAATGGCCCGGGCGAAGCACGTGAGGCCGACGTAGGCATCGCCGGCGGAAACGGAGAGGCGGTTTTGTTCCGCCGCGGTAAGATCATTGAGAAAATTCCCGAGGAGCAGGTCATCGAACGCCTGCTTCACGAGATCCGACTCTTAAGGAAAGAGATGAACGCATGAGCAAGAATCTTTTGGAAATCTTCAATCGCTACGAGCCAAGCGCAGAATACGGGCAGATCTTAGCCTCTGCCGATCCCAACAGCATCGCTCTGCGTGCCGATAAGGACAAGCGCATCATCGAGGTCAAGGCCGATTTTCTCGACGTGATCCCCAAAAAGGCCCTCTATCGCATCGAGGAGGAGATCCGCCGTGCTTACTCGCTCAACGCCGTACGCATTCGTCCGCACTATCCCTCCGCGCTCTTTGACGAGGAACGCATTCCCGATCTTCTCATAGAGACCAACCGCCGCGGGATCGTGGCCAACGGCTTTTTTAACCATTGCGATTACCGCTTGCAGGGAAGCGAGCTGCGCATTAATATTCCGTTCTCGGAGAGCGGCGTGAATCTGATCTACGATGCGCGCACTCCGCAGCTGATGGAGCAGCTCCTCGAGGAGGAATACGGCGTTACGGTCAAGGTGATCATTCGCCGTATGGAGGACTTTGACGCCTCCGATTTCCGCAATCCCATGGAGGAGCAGATGCGCGAGCTTGGTCGCCAGGCGGCGCGCGCCGAGCAGGAATACCAGCACGCCATGGAGGCGCCCCCGATCGGCGTTGACAAGGAGCCCTCGGGCGAGGAGCGCGAGATGCTTCCGCGTGCGGCCTCCATTTATGACGGAGAATTTACCTGCGAGATCGACGAGCAGGGCATCTGCCGCATCGGTGCATGCGGGTTTGATCTTTCCGCCCCCGAATACTGCATTGGCTCTCCCTTTGAGATCCGTCCCACGCCCATTTCGCAGATCGATTCGCCGCGAAAGAATCTGACCGTTGTGGGCAGCGTTTTCGGCTTCCAGAAGGAGGCCGCCCGCACGGAAGGGAAGTTTGACGTTTCCTTCTCGATCTTCGATGGCAGTAACTCCATCGAGCACCGAAGCTTTTCGATGGATCAGGAGGCCGCGGACGAGCTTGCCGCCGTCGTCAAGGACGGAACGGCGATCGCCATGCGTGGATACGCCAAGCGCATGACGCGAAAGGGACAGGTCGACCAGGACTTTACCTTCTTCTATACCGATATTGCCAAGATCTCGCGCATCGTTCGCCGCGATCTTGCCCCCAAAAAGCGCGTGGAGCTGCATCTGCATACCACCATGTCCCAGATGGATGCGCTGATCGCGCCCGACGTCGCCGTCAAAACGGCACTCAAGTGGGGACACCCTGCCGTGGCCATCACCGATCACGGCAACGTTCAGGCCTTTCCCGATGCGATGCTGACGCTGGAAAAGGTTGCGGGAGACAACCCCGATTTTAAGGTCATTTACGGTATGGAGGGCTATTTTGTCAACAACACGGCAAGCGCCGTGACAGGGCGTTACGATCCCTCATTTACCGCGGAATGCGTGGTCTTTGACATTGAGACGACCGGCCTTTCGGTGCAAAACTGCAAGATCACCGAGATCGGTGCCGTGCTGATCCGCGACGGTGAGGTGATCGATCGCTTCAACACCTTCGTTGACCCCGAGGCGCCGATCCCCGAGGAGATCGTGGAGCTGACCGGCATCACCGACGAGATGGTCAAAGGGGCGCCCAAGGTCAAGGAGGCGCTTACGGCGTTCTTCTCCTTTATCGGTAACGATCGCGTTCCCGAAGGACGTCCCAAGCCCTTGCTCATTGCCCACAACGCCAATTTTGATATCGGCTTTATCCGTCATTTCGCCAAGCTTTCGGATCTGCCCTTTGACAATCCTTATCTGGATACGGTCGCACTCTCGCGCCACATTCATCCCGAGCTGAACAAGCACAAGCTGGATACCCTGGCCGAGCATTATCACCTGGGTGACTTTAATCACCACAGAGCCTGCGACGATGCCGAGATGCTTGCGCGCATCTATTTCTGCATGATCGAGACGATGCAGAAGCTGGAGCTGCGCGACCTGCAGGATCTGCACCGCGAGATGATCGAAAAGGCGGATCCCCTCAAGCTCAACACCTATCACCAGATCATTCTGGTCAAGAACGCCGTAGGACTTAAGAACCTCTACAAGCTGATCTCCTACAGCTACCTGGATTATTTCAAGCGCTTTCCGCGCATTCCCAAAACGGTCCTGGAAAAGCACCGTGAGGGATTGATCATCGGCTCTGCCTGCGAATCGGGCGAGCTGATCCGCGCGATCCTGGAAAACCGTCCCGAATCCGAGATCGAAGAGATCGTCAATTTTTACGATTACCTTGAGATCCAGCCCACCTGCAACAACCGCTTTTTGATTGCCGAGGGCAAGATCGCGGACGAGGAGGGACTGCGCAATCTCAACCGCCGCGTGGTGGAGCTTGGTGAGCGCTACGGCAAGCCCGTTTGTGCCACCTGCGACGCCCATTTCCTTAACCGTGAGGACGAGCTTTACCGCAAGATCCTCCTTGCAGGACAAAAGTTCAAGGATTTTGACCGCGATATCGGTCTGTTCTACCGCACCACCGAGGAAATGCTGGAGGAATTTGCCTACCTCGGTGAGGAGAAGGCCTATGAGGTGGTCGTCACCAACACCAATCTGATTGCCGACAGCATCGAGCGCGTGCGCCCCATTCCGAAGGGCAACTACACCCCCGAGATGGAGGGGGCCGAGCAGGAGCTGCAGGAGATGTGCTGGGCACGTGCCAAGGCACAGTACGGCGATCCGCTTCCCGAGCTGGTTTCGGCGCGTCTGGAGAGGGAATTGACCTCCATCATCAAAAACGGCTTTGCCGTGCTCTATCTCATCGCCCAGCGCCTGGTGCATTACAGCGAGGAGCAGGGCTATTTGGTGGGCTCGCGCGGATCGGTTGGCTCTTCCTTCGTTGCCACGATGGCGGGCATTTCCGAGGTCAACCCTCTGCCGCCGCACTATTACTGCCCGAATCCGAATTGCCAGCACAACGAGTTCTTCACCGACGGCTCTGTTGGCTCGGGCTTTGACCTGCCCGACAAGATCTGCCCCAAGTGCGGAACCAAGTATAAGGCGGACGGTCACGACATCATGTTTGAGACCTTCCTTGGCTTCTACGGCGACAAATCCCCGGATATCGACCTCAACTTCTCGGGTGACGTTCAGGGACGCGTACATAAATACACCGAGGAGCTCTTTGGCGAGGGGCACGTGTTCCGCGCGGGAACACTGGGAACGCTTGCCGATAAGACCGCCTACGGTTACGTGGCAAAGTTCGTGGAGCAAAAGGGGATCAGCCTTCCCAGAGCCGAGATGAACCGCCTCGTCATGAATTGCGTGGGTGTCAAGAAGACCACGGGACAGCACCCCGGAGGCATTATCGTCGTGCCGCAGAAGTTTGACATTTACGACTTCACCCCGGTGCAGCATCCTGCCGACGACCCCAATTCCTCCATCATCACCACGCACTTTGCGTTTTCCTATCTCCACGATACCATTCTCAAGCTCGACGAGCTGGGACACGATATTCCGACCAAGTATAAGTGGCTGGAGACCTTTACCGATTCCTCGGTCATGGACGTTGCCATGAACGATCGCTCGGTCTACGAGCTCTTTGAGTCCACAGCACCCCTTGGCATTCGTCCCGAGGACATTGAGGGCTGCACCATCGGCACCTACGGACTTCCCGAGCTGGGGACCCCCTTTATCCAGCAGGTATTGCTTGACGCAAAGCCGCGAAACTTTGCTGACCTTCTGCAGATCTCGGGTCTGACGCACGGTACCGACGTGTGGCTTGGAAACGCGCAGGATTTGATCCGCGAGGGGACCTGCGATATTTCCCGCGTGATCGGAACCCGTGACGGTATCATGCTGGATATGATCCGCTACGGGCTTGACAACTCCACCTCCTTCAAGATCATGGAGGCGGTGCGAAAGGGAAAGGGACTCACCCCCGAATGGGAGGCCTCCATGCGCGAGCACGGCGTTCCCGAGTGGTATATTCTTTCCTGTAAGAAGATCAAATACCTGTTCCCGAAGGCACACGCCGCGGCCTACGTCATGTCGGCCATTCGCCTGGCGTGGTACAAGGTCCATCAGCCGGTTGCCTTCTACTGCACCATGTTCACGGTAGCCCCCAACGGCTTTGACGCACAGATCGTCCGAGGCGGAAAGGGACACGTGGTTGCCGTGATGCGCGATATTCAAAAGCGCGGCAAGGAGGCCTCCCCCAAGGAGCAGGCCAGCGTCACCGTGCTTCAGCTGATCAACGAGGCCATGGCACGCGGAATCCGCTTCCTGCCCGTGGATCTGCAAAAGTCGCATTCCTACGTTTTCCAGCCCGAAAACGGCGCGATCCGTATGCCCTTTTCCGCCCTCCCGGGACTTGGAGAGAGCGCGGCAGAGAACATCATTCGCGCCCGCGAGGAGGAGCCCTTCTTCTCGGTGGAGGATCTGCAGATCCGCGCCAAGCTCAGCAAGGCCGTGATCGACATTCTCCGCACGAACGGCGCCCTGGATAACATTCAGGAGACCGACCAGCTGACCATGCGGTTTTAAGCCGTCTAAAAAGCACAGCATACCTGCTTTGGGTATGCCGTGCTTTTTTTGCGTCCCTCCTGCTTTTCGACAAGCGCTTGGAAAAGGTGTCAAAAAATGCGGAAGCGCATAGAATATTAGCGAGGAGAGCCCTCTGAGAAACTTTGGAAAAAGGAGACACCGCTATGAACGAAAACAGATTTCCTTGCACGCCGAGCCCGGGCGGCTGCCGTGACACGGTTTGTATCGAGACCAATCGGATATTGGATTCCTGTCGGGATCGGGATTGCTACGAGAACGTGCGCGTATACCTTTCCGATCTTGGGCACGAGATCATCGAGCGCACGAGCAGCATTCGCGCCAAGGAGGCCAAGATCGTCTGGACCTGCATCGGCATTGACCCCATACAGTTTAACCGCGGCTTTTACGCCGTCACGATCCGCCTTTATATCAAGCTCCTCTTTGAGGCCTGCATTGGCGTGGGGCATTCCCAGGAGGTAGAGGGAATTGCCGTCATTGAGAAGCGCGTGATCCTCTACGGCGGCGAAAGCCAGGTAAGCGTCTTCCGCAGTCACGGAGGCGAGGGCGGCTTCTGCTGCAGCCCGGATCCCGTTTGCTCCGAGAAGAAGGTTCCTACGGCCATTCTTGAGGTGGTCGATCCCGTTGTTTTGGGGTGCCGTATTGCCGAGCGCATCAGCGATTGCAAGTGCTGCTGTTGCTGCTGCGAGGGAGATCTGCCCGATGGCGTGCTCTCCTCGCTCTCGTCGCCCGTGCTGTTTGACGATACCCCCGGCGTCGGTCGCCGCTATCTGACCGTATCCCTCGGCATTTTCTCGGTGGTGCGCATCGTTCGTCCCACCCAGCTGCTGATCAACGCCGCCGAGTATTGCATTCCCGAGAAGGAGTGCCGTCCCGTTGAAGAGGACGATCCCTGCAAGATCTTCCGCGATATGCCTTTTCCCGTCGGTGAATTCTGCGCGCACACTCTGCCGCCTCCCCCTCATGAGAAGGGCGGACGCTGCGGATGCGGCTCATGACCTAAGTAAAGAAGAAGCGGCTCAAGCATATGTCTGAGTCGCTTCTTTTTTGTTGTTATCCTGCCGCAGTGCCGTCCGTCAGCGCGGGAGCTTCCTCCTGTGCGGGAACGGTATCGCGGAGAAGAATATACTTGCATTTGCCTTCCTTGCGCAGGCATTCCGGGGTGATCAGCACCTCGGCAACGTCGGCTCTGGAGGGAACCTCGTACATGATCTCGGTCATTGCGCTTTCCAGAATGGAGCGCAGACCGCGTGCACCGGTATTGCGCTCGATCGCCATCTCGGCAACCGTCTCGAGCGCGTCCTCGGGAATGGTCAGCTTAACGCCGTCCATGCGGAAGAGCTTTTCGTACTGCTTGACCAAGGAATTCTTGGGCTCGGTCAGAATGCGCACGAGGGCTGCGCGGTCCAGATCCGAAAGGGGAACGATCACGGGGATTCGTCCGATAAGCTCGGGGATCAGACCAAACTTGACGATATCGTGCGGCACAACGTCGCGGAAGATACCGGTATCCTTGCGCTCGGTCTTGGTCTTGATCTCACCGCCAAAGCCGATCACCTGGTTACCCTTGCGCTTCTCGATGATGCGGTCAAGGCCGTCAAAGGCGCCGCCACAGATAAAGAGAATGTTCTTGGTGTTGATCTGAATGAACTCCTGGTTGGGGTGCTTGCGACCGCCCTGGGGAGGAACGTTTGCCACGGTGCCCTCCAGGATCTTGAGCAGGGCCTGCTGAACACCCTCGCCCGAGACATCGCGGGTGATGGAGCGGTTCTCGCTCTTGCGCGAGATCTTGTCGATCTCGTCGATATAAATGATGCCGCGCTCGGCAAGCTCCACGTCGTAGTCTGCCGCCTGGATCAAGCGGAGAAGAATGTTCTCCACGTCCTCACCGACGTATCCTGCCTCAGTCAGCGTGGTCGCGTCGGCGATCGCAAAGGGAACCTTCAGCGTCTTTGCCAGCGTCTGGGCAAGATAGGTCTTTCCCACGCCGGTCGGACCGATGAGTAGGACGTTGCTCTTTTGCAGCTCAACGTCGTCCTCGTCGGGAGCCGAATCGGTCTCCTTCTTCTTTTTTCCCTTCGCGGCCTTCTGCGCCTCGGTCTTCTGGGAAAGAATGCGCTTGTAGTGATTGTAAACGGCAACCGAGAGCGCCACCTTGGCCTCGTCCTGCCCGATCACGTACGCATCCAGGGAAGCCTTGATCTGCGCGGGGCGGGGAAGCTCTGAGAGTGAGAGGGGCTCGTTGCTTCTGCGGGTCTGCTCCTCGGTCTCCAGGATCAGCTCGTTGCAGGCCTCAACGCAAAAATCACAGATATAGGCGTTGGTGGGGGAAGGGATCAGAAAATTGACCTGATGCTCGTTCCGTCCGCAAAAGGAGCAGTGACGCAGGCTTTTTCCGTTCTGGTTAGAATTGTTTGCCATGAATATGCCTTTGAGTACCTTTCTTTCGGTCAGGGACGCTTTGCCAGGATCTTGTCAACAAGCCCGTACGCCAGAGCATCCTCTGCCGTCATATAGTTGTCGCGGTCGGTATCGCGCTCGATCACGTCCAGGGGCTTGCCCGTGTTCTCGGCGAGGATACGGTTCAGCGTTGCCTTGGTGCGCAGGATATGCTCGGCCTGGATCTGAATATCGCTTGCCTGGCCGCGTGCGCCGCCCAGAGGCTGGTGGATCATGATCTCGCTGTGGGGGAGAGCCAAGCGCTTGCCCTTGGTTCCGGAGGAAAGCAGAAATGCGCCCATGCTGGCCGCCATGCCGATGCAGATGGTGGAAACGTCACACTTGATGAACTGCATGGTATCGTAAATGGCCATGCCTGCCGTGACAGAGCCGCCGGGAGAGTTGATATAGAAGGAGATGTCCTTGTCGGGATCCTGTGCCTCCAAAAAGAGCATCTGGGCCACGACCAGGGAAGCGGTAGCGTCATTCACCTCATCCGAGAGAAAGACGATGCGATCGTTGAGCAGACGGGAGAAGATATCGTAGGAGCGCTCTCCGCGGCTGGTTTGCTCGACGACCATGGGGACGAGTGCGTCCCTTGCGGTATTTCGGGGATCAAACATGCTTCATACCTCGTTTCATGATAAAGTGGAACCGGAAATGGCAATTGCTACTTCCGGTTCAAGGTGTGTAAATTTTACTTCGCAATCGCTTTTTCTTTAACGAGATCCATGGCCTTCTTGACCTTCATGTCCTCGGCGACGGAATCCACGGGAATTACCTCGCGGACCTTCTCCACCTCCATGCTGTAGGTCTTGGCAATCGACTCGATCTCTGCGTTGATGTCCTCTTCGGTCACCTCGATCGCTTCAAGCTTTGCGATGGTCTCCAGAGCCAGTCTGAGCTTGACCTGCTTCTCGGCCTGCGGGCGGAGCTGCTCGCGCAGAGAATCCAGGTTCATGCCGGTGTACTGGAAGTAGGTCTTCAGATCCAGTCCCTGCATACGCAGACGGTTGTCGTAGTCGCGAACGAAGTTCTCGGTCTCGGCCACGTACATCTGCTCGGGAATATCAGCCTCCAGCTTTTCGATCAGCTGATCCAGGATCTCCTCCTCGAACTGGCGCTCGGCCTCCTCCTTGAGTCTCTTGGAGATTTTTGCCTTAACGTCGGCGCGGTATTCATCCATCGTATCAAATTCGGAAACGTCCTTGGCAAAATCGTCATCCAGCTCGGGAAGCTCAACGTGCTTGATCTTGTGGATCACGGTCTTAAAGACGGCTGCCTTGCCGGCAAGCTCCTTGGCGTGATACTCCTCGGGGAAGGTGACGTTAACGTCGAACTCCTCCTCTAGCTTGTGTCCTGCAACCTGCTCCTCAAAGCCGGGGATAAAGTTGCCGGAGCCGAGCTTCAGGGGGTAGTCAGAGCCCTTGCCGCCCTCAAAGGGAACGCCGTCCACGAAGCCCTCATAGTCGATGGTGCAGATATCGCCCATCTCGGATGCGGCATCGGTGACCTCGATCTCGCGAGCGTTGCGCTCACGAATGGTGTTGATCTCCTGCTCGATCTGGTCCTTGGTTACGCGAACAGCCTTCTTCTTGGCGCTCAGACCAAGGTAGCCCTCGATCTTTGCCTCGGGCTTGACGGCAACCTTTGCGGAAAGAACAACGCCGTTATCGTCGATGGAGACGATGTCAAACTCGGGCTGACCGACCATAGCAAGACCGGACTCTGCGAGTGCTGCATCGAATGCATCGGGAAGAACCTCGTTGATCGCATCCTCGTAGAAAAAGCCCTTGCCGTACATCTTCTCGATGACGGAGCGAGGAGCCTTACCCTTGCGGAAGCCGGGAACGGCGATCTTTCCAACCTGCTTGCGGTAAGCGTTGGAGATTGCCTTGTTAAAGGTTTCCTGATCAACCGAGAATTCCAGAGTATATACACTCTTATCGGTCAGTTCGGATTTGATTAAGCTCATTTTTTTCAGTCCTCCAATTTATGGTGAAATAATTACATACAAAGTATATTTTATAATTTTTTTCGGATTTTGTCAATAGGTTTTCTTAAAATAATTAAGAAAGAAAGGGCAAGAAGGGCATTTCAGTCGGGATAGATCGGCATTGGCGAGAATTGCAGGAAGTCTGCGGAGATCAGGATCAGCTCGATCCCCTCAAATTCGGTCATGCGCGGTGCGTAGTAGGCGCCGTGAATGTGCCCGAAATAGCAGGACTTAACGCCAAACTCGTGCAGGACGTCAAGGATCTCGCGGCAAACGAAGCCGTTCCAGACGGGCGGAAAATGCAAGAAGACCAGGATCGGCAAGGGCTTTTCCTCGCTTTCCGGCTGCAAACGCTTTGCCTCCTCAAGGCTCAGGCGCAGACGAATGACCTCTCTGTCCACGATGCGGGAATAATCCACCTCGCCAACCGTGTTTTGCTGATTTTCCTCCAAAAACCAGCCGCGCGTTCCGCAAACGATGCAATCCTCCATGCGATAAGCGTTGTTATAGAGGAAGCGAATGGAGGAGAGACCGTTTTGCTCAAGAAATGCAGTCATCTTGGAGACGGTCGACCACCAGAAATCGTGATTGCCCTTGCCGATCAGCTTTTTGCCGGGAAGGGAATCCAAAAAGCGAAAATCCTCAAGCGTATCCTCAAGCTTGAGTGCCCAGGAGATGTCTCCCGGAATGATCACCGTATCCTCCTCGTTGATCACCGCACACCAGTTCTTGCGGATCTTCTCCATATAATCGACCCATCGGGAGCCAAAGACAGCCATGGATTTGCTTCCGTCCGAGGAGAGATGCAGATCGGCCATGACGTAAAGTGACATATTCCAAGCTCCTTTCGTTTGGTATAATACGCAGGGGCGCGGGGGATACTAAGTTCTGTGAAAGCCTCGCCTTTCCGAAATTTGTGGGATTGCTCCCCGAAAAAGCAAGGAGACAGATCATGGAAGAAAAGAAGCTGAACGAAAACTGCTGCCATACGTGCAAGCACATTAAGGGAATCAAGTGCAACGTGCAGAACTGCTACTATCACGATTGCGACACCTATTGCACCGCAAACGAGATCGCCGTTGGCCCTCGCAGTGCCGATACCAGCAGCGAAACGCTCTGCGCCACCTTCAAGCCGAAGGAGCATTGACCGCCGAGGTCAAGCCATTCGTATCTTCGGGCGTTGCCAAGTCGGATCCGACTTGGCAACGTTTTTTTTCGTTCAATTCAGGAAGGAGAGGATCGCGTCCTTCATGCCGTCGCGGTCAATGACCTCCTCAAAGCGTACCGTACGCGTCTCAAGGCCGGCAAGCGGATAGGGGATCTCGGTATTGGTATAAGCGGAAAGCTCGTGCAGAGCCTCAAGATCCGAGGAGGGCTCCTTGTCTGCCACAGCGCGGTAGACGTTGTTGGCAAATTTGTAGGGGCTTGCCGTAGACGCGATCACCATCGGACGGTTGTCACCGCTCTCGGCAACGTACTGCTCGGCGGCAGAGATCGCCACGGCAGTGTGCGTGTCGGCAAGATAGCCGTGCTCGCGGTAGGTGCGGCGAATGGTCTCGGCGGTCGCCTTCTCATCGGCAAAATAGCCGCAGAAATTCTCCTGAATGGCGGCCAGAGCCTCCGCATCGACCGTGTAGGCTCCCGTTTTCTTGAGCGAATCCATATAGGCCGCGGTCTTTTCGCTGCCTACGGTGAAGTAGAGCAGACGCTCAAGGTTGCTCGAAATGAGAATATCCATCGAGGGCGACATGGTCAGGTAGAAATCGCGGTTGCGATCGTAAGTACCCGTGCGCAAAAAGTCGGTCAGAATATTGTTGGCGTTGGAGGCGCAGATCAGGCGTCCGATGGGAAGTCCCATCTGCTTTGCCAGATATGCGGCAAAGATATTGCCGAAGTTTCCGGTGGGAACGCAGACGTTAAAGGTCTCGCCGAGCTTGCATACGCCCTTTTCGAGCAGGTCGCAGTAGGCCGAAACGTAGTAGACGATCTGCGGAGCAAGACGTCCCCAGTTGATGGAGTTTGCACTGGAGAAGAAGTAGCCCTTTTCGTTGAGGATCGCTTCCATCTCAGCATCTCCGAAGATGACCTTCACGCCGCTCTGTGCATCGTCAAAGTTGCCGCGAATGGAGGTAACGTTCACGTTGGAGCCGGTCTGGGTAGCCATCTGCAGCTTCTGCACACGGCTCACTCCGTCCACGGGGTAGAAGACCATGATCTTGATGCCGTCAATATCCTTGTAGCCCTCAAGAGCCGCCTTTCCGGTATCTCCCGAGGTGGCAACGAGAATGAGGGCTATGCGCGTCTCGCCGGTCTTGACCAGCGCGCGGGACAACAGTCTCGGCATGATCTGCAAAGCCATATCCTTAAAGGCGGCCGTCGGACCGTGCCAGAGCTCAAGAGCCGAGAAGGGGCCGTGAATGGGCACGAGCGGTGCGGCTCCGCCAACGAAGGAGTCCTCGGCGTAGGCCTTCTCGCAATCGGCGAGAAGCTCCTCGTAGGTGTAATCCGAGAGGAATTTGGAAAGGATCCTTGCAGCGCGAACAGGGTAGGACTCCTTACAAAGGGAAAGGATCTCCTCCTTACTCAGCGTCGGGATCGATTCGGGAACGAAGAGTCCGCCGTCGCTTGCAAGACCCTGCTTGATCACCTCTGCGGCAGAGGCAGAGGCCTTTTCGGTGCTTCTTGTGCTTTTGAACAACATGGTTTTATCCTTCTTTCAATAGGGGTTTTAACAGAATAAAGGTTTTTTGATCGATCTTTTGCCTGCGGATCAGGCGTTTGGAAAAAGATGCCGCTCGGCAAAGGCGCGTGCATTCTCAAAGAGGATCGCGCGCACAAGGTCTTCCGGGTAGTTGTGAGCGAGCAGGATGTCGGCGAGGTAGGGAATGGCATCGACCCCTTGCAAATCGGGGGGAAGATCGCAGCCGTCCATGTCTCCGCCAAGGCAGAGCGAGTGCTGGGCACCAAGAGAGAGAAAATGCTCGATGTGAGGAAGAAGATCGGCACAGTTCGCCTTGCCGTCCTCCTTGAGAAAGCCAACGTAAAAATTCAGACCGATCACGCCGCCCGAGGCAAGGATCATGGCTACCTCGCGGTCCAAAAGGTTTCTCGTGACCGGACAAACGGCATAAGCGTTGGAATGCGATGCGATCACGGGACTGCCGCTCTCGGCGGCAAGGGCGAAAATCTCCTCGGCCGACCGCCTTGAGGCGTGCGAAATATCCGGGATCATATCACGCTCCATAGCGCGGCGCAAAGCAAGCCGCCCAAAATCGGTCAGACCGCTTTGGGTATCGTGCGCACCTCCCATGCAGGTCTCCCCGGACCACATGGGCGTGAGAATACGTACGCCTGCCTCGGCAAGAAGATCCACGCGGGAAAGATCGTTTTCCAGAATGCGGGCGTCCTCCAGGGCAAGAAGCAGGGAGATCTCCGACGGCTTTGGCGGAAGACCTTTGAGCAGGAAAGCGGTTCCGTCCGAAAGCGAAGGATCTCGGCGCAGGTTTTCCAGCATCCGCCAAAAGAGGCTCCAGCCCTCGGCGTCGCTTGCACGGTGGTCGATCCAGAGTGCCATGACCTGAACATAGGTCTCGATCCTCTTGGCCTTTTCGGCAGAAACGGCAAACTCGTTCACGGCAAAGGGCTGACGCTCGGTCAGCATACGGTAGGCCGTGTCGCAGTGCAGATCAAACAGGGAATAGCGCATCAAATAAATCCTCCGTGGCGTATCAGTAGGCCGCCTTGATGTGGTGCAGGGCAAGCACGCGCGGCTTTTGTCCCTCGGGGACCTTTTCGAGATAGACCTCGATCACATCCATGCGCGGACGCTTGCCACTCGGATGCTCGTGCAGATATTGCCGTGCCGCCGCGCGGGTAAAGCGTTGCTTCCGTTCGTCCACGGCAGCTCCCGGAGGCGGGGCGGTCGCAAGCTCCTCGGGGCGGTAGGTCCTTGTCTTGACCTCAACGAAAAGAATGTCCCGAAAGCCCACTGCGATCACGTAGATCTCGTATTTGCCGTGGCGGTAATTTCGGCCCGAAATGCGGTAGCCATGCCTGCGCAGATAGCGCGCCGCATAGCGCTCGCCAAAGTCGCCGATCTCCTTTGTGGTGCGGAACAGCATTATTCCTTCTCCAGGAAGCGGATAAACTGCTTCCGATGTATGGGAGAGGGCCCGTACTGACGCAGGGCGTCCATATGCATCTTCGTGCCATAGCCCTTATGCTTGGCGATGCCGTATTGCGGGTATTCGCGGTCAAGCTCCAGGCAGAGGCGGTCACGCGTGACCTTGGCCAGGATCGAGGCCGCCGCAATGCTCGGGCTGATGGCGTCGCCGTGAATGACGGCCTTTGCGGGGACCTGAAAATCGCGTGCGATGTTCCCGTCGATCAGCGCGTAGTCTGCCTTGAGGGAAAGTCCCTCAATAGCGCGGCGCATGGCCAGCAGATCTGCTTCCAGTATATTCAGCCGATCGATCTCCTCGACACTTGCCTCGGCAATGCAATAGGCAACGGCGTTTTCGCAAATGATGTCAAAAAGCTTTTCGCGCTTCTTTTCGGTCAGTTTTTTGGAGTCGTTGATGCCCTCGGGGATATAGCCCTCGGGAAGAATGCAGGCCGCGGCGACCACGGGTCCGCAGAGCGGTCCGCGCCCGGCCTCGTCCACGCCGCAGATGGCCGTGAAGCCCTGTGCGCGGAGCTCGTTCTCAATGGTAAACTCAAGCATCGGGAAGCTCCTCCTTGGAGTATCGCTCAAGGGTGATGCGTCCGATCTTGGAGGAACGGAACTCGTCCATCAGCATAATGGCGGTGCGCTCGGTGTTGATCTCGCCGCCGCTGATGAGAAAGCCTCTCTTTTTGCCGATGGCAAGAAAGAGATCGTAGTCCGACAGCTCGCGCAAGTCCCCTATGTCGCCAAGCTTGTAGCGTGCGGAGAGCATTTCGGGGTAGAGACGGCGCAATCTTTTGCACAGGATCACCGCAAGGCTCTCCAGGTCCAGAATGCCGTCGCGGATCGCACCGGTCAGAGCAAGATTCTCTCCAACCCGTCTTTCCTCAAACTTGGGCCAGAGAATGCCCGGCATATCCAAGAGATCCACACCGACCGAGGTGGAGACCCATTGCTTGTCCAGCGTAACGCCGGGGCGGTTTTCGACCTTGGTCTTCTTGTTGCCGCAGATCCGGTTGATCAGCGAGGATTTGCCCACGTTGGGAACACCAAGCACCATCGCACGCACGCGGCGGCCGATCATACCCTTTTCCTCGTAGCGGCGGATCTTTTCGGCCAACAGCTTGCGGATGGTGGGAGCGAGCTGATTCATGCCCTCGCCCGTGACGCAGTCGGTCAGAAGGCAAACGGTGTGATCGTTGGTATACTGCTTGACCCAGATCGCGTTCTGCTTGGGATCGGCCAGGGAAGCCTTATTCAAAAGAAGCAGAGTAGGCTTGCCCTCGGTCAGTCGGGCGATCTCGGGGTTTCTTGAGCTATAGGGAATGCGTGCATCGAGGATCTCAATGACCAGATCCACGTGCTTGAGATTTTCGGTGATCATACGGCGCGTTTTGGCCATATGTCCGGGGAACCATTGAATGGTCTCGGAGGGCATAAGATCACGTCCTTTCGGAATAGAAATAGGTCAAGTCGCCGTCATTCGGCAGAAAAGACGGTAAAGGGATCAAGGCGCAGAAGCACGCGGCCGAGAATGCAGCGGGTATCCACAAATCCGATGTCGGAGTCGCGGCTGTCGCGCGACCAGTTGCGGTTATCTCCCATCACGAAGACGTGTCCCTCGGGAACGGTCGCGGTAAGAACGTTTGTCTCGGCATCAAAGTGCGGATTGTCGGTAAAGCGATAGTCGGCATCCGCCGTGTTGAGATAGGCGTCCGTGGGGCGTCCCGAGGCGGTCTTGAGACAGCGGTAGGGATCATCGTACAGAACGCCGTCAATGTAGATCTCCCCCGTGCCGAAATCGATCCGTACGGTTTGTCCCTCGGTGGCGATCACGCGCTTGACCAGCGTCTTTTGCAGATTCTTCGGCGAGGTGGGCTCGGTCAGATGAAAGACCACGACGTCATTCTGCCGAGGGGTATAAAAGAGATCCGAGATCAGAAGGTTTTCCCCCTCGTGAAGCGTGTTCTCCATAGACGATCCGTCCACGCGGCAAAGGCGCAGGGCAAAGGTGAAGATGAGGATCACGACAAGGACGGCCAGAGAGAACATCTCGACAACGTCAAAGAGCGAGGAGGCGAGCCGCAAAAGCGGCGCCGGCTTTGTTTGCTTTTCCTCCGTCTCGGGCGAGGGCATTTGAGGCTCCTCCGCCTCGGGCAAACGTGGCTCTTGGTTCATGGGAAAGGAATCCTTTCGGTAAGATTTAGGCCTTGGTCAGCAGCTCCATCAGGCGGTAGCCGTCTGCCAGATAGCGGTCAGCGGAGGCAGCGCTTTCCTCACAAAAGCACTCCACACCGCTTTCGGGATGCTTGGGATCGTAAATCATGAAGGGAACGGGATCCATGGTATGCGTCCGCACACGAATGGGCGTGGGATGATCGGGCAGGATCATCACGCGATAGTCCTCGCCGCAGCTCTCGAGATAGGAGAGAACGGGAGCAAGGATCTTTTGGTCGATCAGCTCTACCGAGAGGACCTTGTTTTCCAGCTCTGCGCGGTGTCCGCACTCGTCGGGAGCCTCCACGTGCACGTAGACGTAGTCGGCGCCCTCGGAGAATGCCTTGATGGCGGCCTCTGCCTTGCCTGCGTAGTTGGTATGAACGTTTCCGGTCGCGCCCTCAACGTCGATCGAGCGCATTCCTGCGCAAAGGCCGATGCCCTTGATCAGGTCAACGGCAGAGATGACGGCGGCGTCAAGGCCCCATTTTTCCTTGAAGTTGGGGAGCTGAGGCTTCTTGCCGGGGCTCCAGAACCAGGCGGAGTTGGCAGGCTTGAGACCGCGTGCGCGGCGCGCCTCGTTGACGGGATGGTGGTTGAGGATCTCAAAGCTCTCCTTCATCATGCGGTAGAACTCCTCTCCGCCGTCCTCTACGCGGGGAAGGTACTCGCCGATGCGCCGTCCGAGAATATCGTGCGGACGCATGAAGGGATAGCGATCGTTTCCGTTCTTGCGGATCATGCAGTGGCGGTAGCTTACGCCGGTGTAGAAGCGGCGCTCCGCGTTTCCGAGATGCTCCTGCAAAGCCTTGATCAGCTCGTCCGCCTCGGCGGTGGTGATCTCGTCGGCGCTATGGTCGAGAATGACCTTGTCCTCATAGGCCTCGCCCTCATCCGAGAGGGTGACCACGTTGCAGCGATAGGCGGTTTCGTCGGGCTGCATCACGATGCCCATGCTGACCGCCTCAAGCGGAGAGCGTCCCTTGGAGTAGACCTTGGGATCAAAGGAGAGAATGGCCATGTTGGCCGTGTCGCTCTCGGGCACCATACCGTCGGGAACGTTGGATACGGTTCCGACGTAAGCCGTTTTGGCCAGGCGGTCGATCGTAGGCTTGTTTGCAGCCTGCATCGGCGTGCGATCGCCAAGAGCGGCAATTTTTTCGTCAGCCATTCCGTCGGGAATCAGTACAAAGTATTTCATCAGATTCATCCTTTCCACGGGGAGCAATTGCGGAGGAAGCAGATACCGGAATTGATCTTCGCATAAAAAATAATAACAATCCAATATATTATATCACATTCTCTGCGAAAGTACAAGAGCAAATGCTCCAATTTTTTGCAAAAACCGCTACAGAAATCAAGAGGATTTGTAAAAAAACTGTGATGCGGTTGCAATGTGGGAAAACTTATGATAAAATAAAAGCAGAACCAAATACAAGGAGGTCTGCTATGACACCCGATCCCGTTTCCCAAAACGATACGTCCTACGAGGCACAGGTCCTCGCTTCCAAAAAGCTGAAAAAGCGCATTCTCATCGTGCTCGGTGCATCCGTCGGCGCAGTTCTCGTGCTTCTTCTGCTTGTTCTCCTTCTGCAGGGGATCCAGCGCTCGATGAACACGCCCGAGGTGCCCGAATACGAGTTCTATCCCACCTACGCGGGGGATATTCAAAAGAATCCCGCCTATCTCAATCTTGACCGCGAGGTGGTCTATGCCTACGATGCCACGGGCGTCGGCTTTTCCACCACGATCACCGAGGAGGAATGGGATAGCTTTGACGGTGAGGTGAAATTCCTTTATCAATATCTGCAGAACATCATCGCAGGCGACGTTGAAGCCTACAACGCCTGCCTGAGCGAGCGCTACATCCGCGAATTTGGCAGGGAAGATCCTTTTTCCCCGCAAATGCTCTATGAGATGAAGATCTCCTTCTACCGCGCGGACGCCGACGGCGGAAAGGTCTACCTGCTGGAGTACAAGATCTACCACAACGACGGAAGCTTCCGCACCGACGTTGGCAGCGGCATGTGCCGTCCGCAATTCGTCAAGGTCATCGAGCCCTCAGAGGGGCAGTATAAGATCGAAAATATCGCCACCCGCTTTGAGCGTTGAAAAAATTTTGAAAAAAATTTCCCGAAACCTATTGACAATCACTTGACCGCATGATATAATTAAATCACTACAGCGAAAGGAGGAATACCATGCTCGAATTTTTCGTAGAAAACGGATACACGCTTTTTTGGCTTGCCGTTGCGATCGCGACTGCAGTTGTTGAGGGCATGACCTGCGGACTGGTGTCCATCTGGTTTGTTCCCGGAGCACTCGTCGCTCTCGTGATCTCGTTCTTTTGCGATCTGTTCTGGGTGCAGCTGCTGGCGTTTTTGCTCATCTCGCTTGTCACGCTGATCCTGGTAAAAACGGTCTTCAAGAAGTATCTGCCAAACAAAAAAGCCTTCCGTTCCAACTCAGATGCCCTCATCGGCGAGCGCGGGATCGTTCTGGAAAGAATCGACAACCTGCACGAAACGGGAAGCGTAAAGATCCGCTCTCTCGTTTGGACCGCTCGCTCCTCCGATGATCGCACCGTCCTGCCCGAGGGAAGCTTCGTTATCGTTGAGGAGATCTCGGGTGTCAAGCTCATCTGCAAGCCCGATCCTGAGCAAAACGCAGACCCTACACAAGAATAAACCATTAAGAAAGGAAAGCAACTATGGGACCTTTAGTCGTCGCCGCCGTACTGATCGGCATTCTTCTCATCATCATTATTTCCAACATTCACATCGTTCCGCAATCCAAGGCGTATCTGATCGAGCGTCTCGGCGCTTACCATCAGACCTGGCGCACGGGCATTCACTTCAAGATCCCCTTTATCGATCGCATTGCCAAGCGCATCAACCTGATGGAGCAGGTTGCGGACTATCCGCCCCAGCCCGTAATCACCAAGGATAACGTCCGTATGCAGATCGACACCGTCGTCTTCTTCCAGATCACCGACTGCAAGCTCTACGCCTACGGTCACACCACGCCTATGGCCGCCATCGAAAATCTGACCGCCACCACGCTCCGTAACATCATCGGTGAGCTGGAGCTGGACAGCACGCTGACCTCCCGCGACATCATCAACACCAAGATGCGCTCGATCCTTGACGAGGCCACCGACCCTTGGGGCATCAAGGTGACCCGCGTTGAGCTGAAGAACATCATTCCGCCCCGCGAGATCCAGGACGCCATGGAAAAGCAGATGAAGGCTGAGCGTGAGCGCCGTGAGGCGATCCTGCGCGCCGAGGGTGAGAAGAACTCCACCATTCTGGTTGCCCAGGGTAAGAAGGAATCCATGATCCTCGAGGCTGAGGCAGAGAAGCAGTCGCAGATCCTGCGCGCTGAGGCGATCAAGGAATCCAAGATCCGCGAGGCCGAGGGTGAGGCCGCCGCGATCCTCTCCATTCAGCAGGCTACGGCCGACGGTATCCGCATGATCAACGAGGCCGCTCCCGCACAGGGCGTGATCGCCATCAAGAGCCTGGAGGCCCTGGAAAAGGTTGCCGACGGCAAGGCCACCAAGATCATCATTCCCTCCGAGATCCAGAACGTAGCAGGGCTGGTCTCCAGCATCAAGGAGATCGCCACCGATCCTGCCAAGCAATAACATTCGTTTTTTTGGGCCTGCCTTGCGGCAGGCCCTTTTTGCATCAAAAAATGCATGGCGTTTTTTTCATGGATTGAACCCGACGAAAGAGGCTCAAACTGTCAAGGAAGAATTTTATCGAAGGAGACGCTTATGAAACGTGCTTTTCTTTGCCTTTTGGGCTTTGCTTTTATCCTCTCCGCGCTTTGCGTGCAGACCGTGGCCTCCGAAAAGGCTTACAGCTGGTATTGCGTTCACGAAAAAGAGCATCGCCGCCCAAGGATCGATCCGAGCCTTGGCTTTATCGAGGAGCTGGACGGCTACTATATCGGCCCCGAAAAGGCCGATGAAGACAAGGTGATCTACCTTACCTTTGACGCAGGATACGAAAACGGAAACGTGGAAAGGATCCTGGACGTGCTTAAGGAGGAATCTGTCACGGCGGCCTTCTTTATTCTTGGGCATCTGATCGAAAAAAATCCCGATCTCGTCCTGCGTATGGCGCAAGAAGGGCATACTGTATGCAACCACACCTATCATCACAGAAACATGGCAAAAAGCGACAAGGAGACCTTTTCGGCCGAGCTTTCCTCCCTCGCAAAGGCCTACCGGGACTTGACGGGCACGCCCATGGCAAGCTATTACCGACCGCCCGAGGGACGCTTTACGAGAGAAAATCTCGTGTGGGCCAAGGAAATGGGCTATGCCACCGTATTCTGGAGCTTTGCCTATCCCGATTGGGATAACCAAAAGCAAATGTCCCCCGAAAAAGCCAAGCAGATCGTGCTGGATAACGTACACGACGGCGAGATCATGCTTCTGCATCCCACCTCCGCGACCAACGCCGTCATTCTACGCGACGTGATCTCCGTTCTGCGGGAGGAGGGCTACCGCTTCGGAAGCCTTCAGGAGCTGAGGGAAAAGGGAAGCTCGGAGGAGGGTTCTCTTGGTTAAGTCATGGAGTCATCTGCGGCGCTTACCCCTTTTTTGCCTGTGCCTGCTCCTTCTTTTGCAAAGCACGGTGCCGGCAAGCGTTGCGCAAGCACCGGTCTATCGCTCGGTCAAGACCGAGTCCATGAAGATCGCGCTCACCTTTGACGACGGCCCTCATCCGCACCAGACCGAGCGCATTCTCTCGATCCTTGACGAGTACGACGTGCGCGCGACCTTCTTTATGGTTGGAGTCAACGTGCGCAACTATCCCGATGCGGCAAAAGCCGTTGCCGAGGCAGGGCACGAGATCGGGAATCACACCTATTCGCACAGACATCTGCGCAATCTCAGCAGCCAAGAGCTTGCCGCGGAGCTGGAGGAATGCGACACGGCTCTCTTTGAGATCTGCGGCTGCCGTCCCTCGCTCTTTCGTCCGCCCGAGGGGGCGATCAATTCCTCCGTGGAGGATTGCACCGCGCAGGGGGAGTATCGCGTGATCCTCTGGAGCCTGGATACCCGCGATTGGGAAAGAAAAAGCACCGAGCAGATCGTCCGATGCGTGCTTTCCTCGGTCAAGGCAGGGGACATCATCCTCATGCACGATTATATCGGGCATCACGCAAGGACCGCCGAGGCGCTCGCCATTCTCCTGCCCGAGCTTCTGGAGCGCGGTTTTGAGCCGGTCACGGTCAGCGAGCTTCTGGAGGGATAAAAAAAGACGTCCTCGGCGGTATACGCCAAGGACGTCGGAAAAGCTTTGGATCAGGCAGGCGCTTCCTCACTTGAGGCCTCTTCCTCCTCATCCGCATCGGTTTGATAGGGCGTGATCATGTATCGCTCGATCACGGGATAGGCCGCGTAGGCGGAGGTGAATGCGGTAAAGGAGAGGTAATAGATCACGGGGAGGATCAGCGGGATCGCAATATTGATGTTGATCAGGGCAAAGAAAAGCACCACGTTCACGGCCGTCAGTCCAACGATGCCGAGCGCCCCCATAAGGTTGCGCTTGATGCCGAGAGCCGTGAAGATCAATGCATTTTTGAGGATCTTGCGGATCGAAAGCTCAAAGGTGATCATCATCAGGTAGATATAGAAGCGCATGAAGAAATACAGAATGCCGATGGCAAGGACCGCCCAGTAGCAAACGTCCATCCAGAAGGAGCCGGTAAGTCCCGAGAAATAGAGCAGGTCAAAGCCAAAGAGGAAGAGCAAAAGCGCGTCGAGCAGACCCATGAGGAAGCCCTGGCGCAGATTGCGCTTGATGGCGTAAAAATAGTCCGAAAAGAGGAACACGGGCTCACCGCGCACCATGTTGCGCAGGACGTAGGTTGCTCCCACGTTCTGCCAGCCAAAGGTGACGGCAAGGAAAAGCACGCAGAGCGCGATCAGAACGTAGGAAAGCGTGTTTCCCGCGGCGGGAACGTCGGTCTGCGCCCCAAAGAGATCAAGCAGGACCGATACGATGGGCGTGCTCTCCTGAAGACCTGCGCCGTAGATCTGCGAGAAAAGGGGATCGGTGGCCGTGGGGGTCATGTCCTGACCCGTGTAGAGCAAAAAGATGAAGATGAGGGGGAGCACCATCGGGAGCATCATGAGATTGAGCCCGACCAGCTTCCAGAAGCGGCGGCCGAGAAGCTTAAAGTATCGCTTGACCGTTGGGGTGGTATCCTCCTCAAGGGCATCGGGGCGGTTATCCCGATGAAGGTCAAAAAAGCGGAAAAGTCGGCTTCCTTTTTTTTCAGTATCCAAGATTTTATCCTTCTTTGCAAGTATTATCCATTACATTGTAGCATACCTTGTCGCAAAAGTCAAGGAGTTCAAGGGATTTGGGTATGTGAATTTTCGTTCAAAAAGCTTGTCCTTTTCCTTGCGAAAAAGCAGGAAAAATTCGAAAAACGGACTTGCATTCCGAAAAAAGATATGGTATAATTGGAGTAGAAGAAGCTTTTATCAACTCCGCGGAAAGGATATGCCCATGAAACTCAAAAAAATGCTGCCGACGATCCTCGGCGTGATCGGTGCCGTCAGTCTGATCGGCGCGATCCTCCTCTTTGCCATCGCTCTCCCTCAGGCAAATGCACCCTACAAAAAGGTGCTCACCTCGCTGATCGCATCCTTTATGCTGATCCTTACGGCGCTGGTGGCCTATTATCTCTATATCACGCGTGATGCCGAGCCCAACTTTTTCCTCTTTGACCGCGCAAAGAAGCGCAATATTGCCGTTGAGGAGCTGACCTTCCAGATCGTCAACGAGCGCATGGGCTTCTTCCTGACGCTGGTCTGCGAGACCCCCAATCAGCTCTGGCAGAACGACGTTCTCGAAAACGACCGCAAGCTTGGCTACCGTCGCGTTTACCGTCCGCTCCTGGCCTACAAGATGCTCTACGATCTGGCCGATAAGGACGTTCCCGCCTACTGGGAGCTGCTCTACAACGCCACTCCCGAAACCGTAAACTCGCTTTGCGAGGCACTCGAGCAGGGCGGCGAAAAGGAAATGGTCAAGGCCTTCCGCTTTATTATGGAGACCTACCGCGCACGCCCCGAGCGCATCAAGGATTTTGTCTGCGGCAATACGCGCTATATCCGCGGCAGAATGCTTACATACGTCAGACGAAACATCGAGATCTTCTACTAAGTCTATTCGCTTTCAGGCAGACGATGGAACAGGACGTTCCGTCGTCTGCTTTTTTCTTCCTTTCGATGCTTCGTTAATCCCGACGTTGGAGAACACACGTGAACAGCACTTTGCCGCTATCGCCGAAGGAAAGAAAATGCAAATGCCACTCAGCACCCCTCCTTGAGGAGACGCTCAAGCGCGGAGTGGACCTGGTCGGCGCATCCTCACTTCTTTTGCTCAGCTCTCCCATTCTGCTCGCCGCGGCACTCGGAGTGCGCCTTTCCTCCGACGGACCGATCCTTTTCCGCCAGGTGCGCATTGGAAAAAACGGGGAGGAATTCCTTCTCTATAAGCTTCGCTCCATGTACCCGAACGATCAGGAGGATTGCGGCTGGACGCGGGAGGGAGACGCGCGCGTCACCCCGTTTGGGGCTCTTTTGCGCCGCTTTTCCATCGACGAGCTTCCGCAGCTCTGGAACGTGATCAAGGGGGACATGAGCCTTGTCGGTCCGCGCCCCGAGACGCCGCATTACGTCAGGATCTTTTCCGAGCGCTATCCCGATTACCCAAAGCGCCACGCCGTCCGCCCGGGGCTTACCGGCCTTGCGCAGATCATGGGCCTGCGCGGTGACACCTCCATCTACCGTCGCTTGAAGGCGGACCTTGCCTATATCGGGCATCAAGGCCTCTTTTTCGATCTGGCGATCCTGCTTCTGACCCCCGCTGAGATCCTGCCGTCGGGAGGGAAGTCCTCTCTCCGCAAACGGGAGATGCGGCCATGAAGCGCCAAAAGGTCCTGTACTGTGCCTCAACCGACACGCATCTGCTGCGCTTCCATCTGCCCTATATCAAGGCGCTTTCAAAAACGTGTGACGTTTGCGTAATGGGGAACGGAAGCACCTTTTCGCACAAAGCCCCCTTTTGCAAGCAGATGCTCTCCCCAAAGAACCTCCTTGCGCTGTTGGAAATACGGCGTCTTCTCCGTCGGGAGCGCTTTGACCTGATCCTGACCCACACGGCGCTGGCCTCCTTTCTCGTGCGCCTTGCCGCAAAGGGGCTGAGCCGACCGCCAAGGATCACCGTGACCGTGCACGGGTATCTCTTCTCCGAAAAGCTGTGTTCCGCCAAGGATCGGCTTTTGCTGCTTTGCGAAAAGCTCGTCAGAGGGCAGACCGATCTTTTGCTGGTGATGAACCGTGAGGATCTTGCCCTGGCCAAGCGCTACGACCTCTCGCAGGGAAAGATCCGCTTGATCCGCGGAATGGGGCTCCCCGCAAGAGAGAGGAATGCCAAGCCGATCCATCTGCGAAGGAGGCTTGGGCTTTCCGACAAGGATCTGCTCTGCCTGTACGTGGGCGAGCTGAGCAAGCGGAAGAACCAGCTCTTTCTGATCCGTGCCTTTCATACCCTTCGCCAAAAGGGAGAGGATGTCTTCCTGGTTCTCGTGGGGGACGGAGCGGAAAGGGAGACGATCCTTGAGGAGATCCGAAAGCGGCATATGGAGGATACCGTCTTTCTCGCAGGAGAGGAAAAGGAGGTCTATCCGTATCTTCTGGAGGCGGATCTCTACGTTTCAGCCAGCCGCTCAGAGGGATTGCCCTTCAACCTTCTCGAGGCTATGGAGGTGGGGCTTCCCATTCTTGCTTCAAGAGTAAAGGGGCAGGAGGATCTGCTCGGCGACTGTCCCGATGCCCTCTACCCCGAGGGGGATGAGGAGGCCTTTTGCAGGTGTCTTCTTGCGTTGAAGAAGGCGGGCAGGCTCGGGCGGGGAAGTCACGCGTATCCAAAGCTCGACCGCTACCGTCTCGACTCGGTATTTGCCGAGAATCTGGCGCTCCTGCGCGGAGGAATGCCCAAATGATCCGCACCCGCATGAGATCCTTTTTTCGAGGCCCCCTCTATCTTGCCGTCATCTTTATCCTGCTCCTTCTCGGGCACACCTTTGCCATAGAGCTCTTTACGGGAGGGGCGATCCTTCTGCTGGTCGCGCTCGGCTGCCTTGTGGAGGAGGATCTGCGCTTTGCCGCTTTTCCGTTTTTGGGGCTGATCTTTTCGGTTCCCATCGCACACTCACCGAACGTCCCCGATTACAGCGACTATTACGTCCGCACACCCGTTCTTGCGGCGCTCATTCTGCTCGGGATCCTTCTCCTCGGCGCTTTGACGGCTTTCCTCCTGCGCAACCGAAAAGGGCGGCCGAGAGAGCCTCTCTCCAAAACGGCGCTCGGCATTCTCGTATTTTGCCTTGCCATCACGCCAAACGGGCTCCTGAACCCTGCCTACACGCCTGCCAATGCGGCCTATCCCTTGTCCTTTTATCTCTCCGCGCTGCTATTCTTCCTGCTTTTTTCGCGATTCGTTTCGCATGACAGACGCGCGCGGGAATATATGATGCTCTGCTTTGTGCTCTGCGGACTGCTCATCTGCCTTGAGCTGCTGATCGCTTACGGACGGACGGTGGACTATGACGCCGAGGGCAGGGTGATCAAGGAAAGCGTTCTGCTTGGCTGGGGTGTGTGGACGGCCATCGGCGGAATGCTCCTCTTTCTGATGCCCACCTGCTTTTACTTTGCCGCCTGCAAAGAGAAGTACGCCTGGCTCGGCTATGCGACGGGAGGGTTATTTTACGTCTGTATCCTGCTTTCCCGAAGCCGCGGCGCGCTCCTTGTCGGAACGCTCACGCTCCTGCTTTCTCTTACGGCCTGCTTCGCGTACAGCAAGCACCGCAAGCGGGATCTAGGGCTGGGGCTTTTGCTTCTTTTGTTTGTGCTTCCGCTCCTTTGGAATAAGCGAGAAGCGCCGTTATCCTTCATCAGCGCCATTTTTGAAAACGGACTTTCGGATAACGGTCGCTTAAAGCTCTGGCGCATCGGGATCGAAAAGGCCATCTCGCATCCCCTCTTCGGCTCGGGCTTTTACGATTCCTTTGTGAATACGGATTGGCCAAAGAGCGTATATCCCTACTTTTATCACAACACCCCGATTCAGATTCTCGCCGCAACGGGTCTCTTTGGCCTTGTGGGATATGCCGTGCATCGGATACAGACGGTCCATCTGATCCTGCGCAGCCGCACGCCGACCGCGATCTTTTTGGGGATCGGGATCCTCTCGCTCCTGCTTTTTTCCTTGCTTGACGTCCTCTTTTTCAACACCTATCCCACGCTCTTTTATGCCTTAATGCTTCTTTGCATCGAGAAAAGCAAAGCCGAATAGGAAAGAGCATCGCGCAGTCCTTGGGAAAAGACCTGCGTGATGCTCTTTTTTCTTATCCGACGTAATCCCGAATCAGCGCCAAAAGCTCCTTCCAGGAGCCGATCTCGATGCCTGTCTCAAGCAGGTCGCGATCCTTTTTGGGGAGCGCCGAAGGGTCGATATCCAACACCCGAAGAAGCTCGCCGCCCTTTGTATACACGCCAACGTGACCGTTCTCGATGCGAACGATGAGACCGTCGAAAAACGGAGTCTCCTCCTTGTCGGACGTTGGGGGGATCGGGGCTTCCTCGGTCTCGGTCTCGCGGTCAAGCGCCGCCATCGCCTCCACGGAATCCTCAAGCGCGTTCAACAGCAGATGCGTTTTTTCACGAAGTCCCCGACTTTCCTCAACCGCGTTCCGCATAACGGTCAGCGCAATGATGGAAAGCACCAGGCAGACCAAAAGCAAAAAGGCGCAAAGGATCGTCATCAGCTTTGTATGATCCATGCTTTATCTCCTTTCACAGTTTCTTGCAATATGGGTAATGATAGCATTTCCCGAAAGGGCGGTTTTATGCAGGAAAGCGTGGAATACTAAAGACGAAAGGTCAATGCAGAGGAGAAGGAAGATGAAGCAAGAGAAAACGCAAAGAAAAGAGAAGGGGATACAGAAGCGGATCCTGTGCGGAATAACGGCTTTGGCACTCCTGCTTACGCTTTTGCCCATTGCGGCAGGCGTATGGATGCGAAAAGCCTTTGTCCTGCGCTTTCCGGATACGCTCCTTACGATCAGCGAGGAACGCCGATCCCCTTCATTCTATTGGTATTCCTTCAGTGACCGCACGTCCCGTACGGGAGACCGGCAAGCTCTCCCCGAGGGAATGTATGCGCAAAAGCCCCGTCTTTCGGTACGCTATCCCGAGATCCCGACCGATCTTGCAAACGCCTTTCTGGCGATCGAGGATAAGCGCTTTTACCACCACAAGGGCGTGGATTGGTACCGAACGGTCGGTGCGGGGCTGAACCGTCTCTTTGGCTTTTCCACCCATTTCGGAGGCTCCACCGTCACCCAGCAGCTCGTCAAGAACGTGACGGGAGACAACGAGGTGACGCTTCGGCGCAAGCTTCAGGAGATCCTTTACGCCCTGGATCTGGAGCGGCGTCTGGACAAGAGCCAGATCCTGGAGTGGTATCTCAACGTGATCCACTTTTCGGATCGGTGCGAGGGTGTGGCCGAGGCTGCCGAGCATTATTTTTCCAAGCGTGTGGACGAGCTTACGCTTGCACAGTGCGCCTCCTTGGCGGCAATTGCCAACAGCCCGGCCTATTATCATCCCGTCCGCCATCCCGAGAACAATCTGCGGCGGCGGAATCTGATCCTTTCCGAGATGCGACGGCAGGGCATGATCGGAGAGGAGGATTACCTCGCGGCGCGCGACGAGGAGCTTGGCGTGGCTCTCTCTGCTGCCAAGAGCGAGGACGGGATCAACTCCTGGTATATCGACATGGTGCTTGAGGACGTGATCGGGGATCTGATGCTGGAATACGGTATCTCCCGTGCAGAGGCCTCCCGTTGGGTAAATAACGGAGGTCTTTCGATCGACGTTGCCATGGATCCCGAGATCCAGCGCACCGTGGAGGACTACTATCGGGAGCTTTCGTGGCTTCCCACAAGTCCAAGCGGGGCGTCGGCACAGTCGGCGCTCATCCTGATCCATCCCGAGACGGGAGACATTCTCGGGGTGGCAGGCGGTGTCGGGGCGAAGAAGGGCAATCTTTTGCAAAATCTTGCCACGCAAACGCTTCGTCCTCCCGGCTCCTGCCTCAAGCCGATCAGCGTTTACGCGCCCGCGCTTGAGGACGGGCTGATCCATTGGGGAAGCGTCTACGACGACGTCCCCCTAAGGATCTCGGAGGACGGAAAGAGCCCTTGGCCGAGAAATGCAAACGGCGTCTATCGGGGACTGACCACAGTGGCGTACGCCGTGGCACACTCCACCAACACGGTGGCGGTGGAGATCCTTCGGGAGCTTGGGCTCGAGCGCTCGTTTTCCGCGGCGCGCAACACCTTTCATCTGCCTTTGATCGCCGATAGCCGAGGAAACGATCGTGATTATGCCGCCCTGGCGCTCGGTCAGCTCAATCTCGGTGTCACCCTGCGCGACATGACCGCCGCCTATACTCCCTTTGCCGACGGCGGTCTTTATCATCCCTGGCGCTCCTATTTTCGCGTTCTCGATCCGGACGGAAATCTTCTGCTTTCCCGACCTGACCGCGCAGAACGGGCGCTTTCCCCCGGCAACGCGGCCATCATGACGAAGCTTTTGGAGGGCTGTGTCAAGGAGGGAACTGCCTCCTCGATCACCCTTCGCTCACTTGTGGAATGCGCCGGCAAGACGGGAACGACCGCAAACGAGGGCGACCGATGGTTCATCGGCTACACGCCCGAGCTGCTTTGCGGTGTGTGGTGCGGCTACGAGTACCCCGAGCCACTCAAGGGAAGAACGCTTTGCACGGGGATCTGGAATGACGTGATGACCTCTCTCACCCAAAAAAGAGGCGGAAAAGAGCAGTTTTCGATCCCCGACGACGTGATCCGCCTCTCCTTCTGTCGGGATTCGGGAGAACGCATGAGTGATGCCTGCCTGCTTGATCCTCGCGGAAATCGCGAGGAGGTGGGCTGGTTCCTGCGAAGCAATCTGCCGCTCTCCTTTTGTCAGCGGCACGTGCTTTGTCCCTACGACGGCAAAAACGGCGGCGTTGCACACGAGGGGACGCCCGAAGAGGACCGCATTTGGGTTGCCCTTTTGCGCTTTGGCCATACCCGTCCGCCCGGCGTGAAGGTCAGTGACGCCGAATACGCCTATCTCGGCGATCCGCTTGCGATATATCCCAATCCGGACGCCACAAGGGCTTATTTCGCGCACCTGGAGGGCACCCCCTTTGGGATCCCGCGCACGCAGGCGCCATACAACCGCTCTTCTCCCATCCGGGATGAGGAGCAAGACGAGGAAGCCCCGAGCGACCAATCGCCCCCGACAACCGAATAATACACCCCTTTGGTGCATAGATTGCACCGAGGGTGCAAAAAAAGAAGCACCTTCTTTTTCCAAGGAGGTGCTTCTTGATGTATAGCAAGCGATACGGAAAAACAACGGTGCGCGCCTGGCTGACGCGCGAGCTGGAGTGCTCGCATCCGCTCGTGATGCTGCTTGTCGGTCTGGCTTGTCTTTTGGGCGGGATCCTTATGCGCTCGGGAGTAGGCTCCCCCTATGGCGCGATCCTTGAGCTTGGGATCGGAGAGCTGATCCCACCTGCCTGGTGGATGGCTTTTCTGTGGAGCGTTTCCTTCTTTACCGTAGGATGTGCGGCAGGCTTTGTGCTGGCCTATCGCTGTGGCGGTCGGGAAGGGGAAAAATACAAGGGCGTCCTGCTCTTTTTGCTTTTGTATGCAGGGGAGCTTCTCTGGTATCCCACGCTTTTCCTTTGGCAACGGGTGTTTCTCAGCGTTTTGCTGTCGATCCTTCTGCTCTGCCTGAGCGTTTGGGTCAGCTCCTGCTTTGCCCGCGTCACGCGGCTATCCGGAGTGATCCTGCTTTTGCACGACGTCTGGCTGATCTATCTGCTCCTGCTCAACGTGGCCGTTCTGTTCCACGCGTAGGCGGCAAAAGGGTACAGGATCAAGCCTTGTCGCCGTCCACACGGGAGAGAATGCTCTCGTAGGTCAAGCCGTAGCTGTCGGCAATATCTCTTGCATAGCTCTTGCCGTCCGGCTTCGCACGGGTAATGCGGAAGGAGCGCTTGCCCTCACCCTCAATGCCTGCCACCAGCGTGTCGATCGCCACGCCGCGATCCTTCATCGAGCGCTCGTTGATGCGATCGATCTCGGCGGCCAGCTCGTGCAGGTGGGTGGAAAAGAGGCAGCGGCAGCCCACGTGGGCAAGACCGCCAAGAACCTCGGCGGCAATATAGGAGGCCTCGTAGCTTCCCGTGGAAGAAAGCGACTCGTCGAGCAGCACAAGGCTCTCGCCGGTAATGCAGTCAAAGATCTCCCCAAGGCGTGCGCATTCCTCGCCAAGACGGCCCTTGTCGATGGTGTCTTCGGCACCGGTGGGGAAGTGCGTATAGATGCCGTCCACGGGAGAGAGGGACGCCTCCTCGGCGGGAACGTACATTCCCAGCTGCATCATGATCTGTGCCAAGCCCAGCGCGCAGGTGATCACGGATTTTCCGCCGCGGTTCGGACCGGTCAGCACGTAGATCGTTGCCTTTTCGTCAAAGACCAGATCGTTCGCCACGATCTCGTCCTCGATCTTCAGGGCAACGCAAGGATTATAGAGTCCGCGTGCCGAGAAGGCGTGCTCCTTCATCGGGCGAATATCGGGAACGCAGAGCGGACAGCCCTTTTCCCGAAGGGCGTGGAGCATCTGCGTGCCGCGCACGAGAAACTCAAATTCGGGCATCAGATCCAGGAGAAATTCGGTGTTTTCCAGAACGTAGGTCTGCACGATCTTCTTCCAGGAGCGCAGAGACGAGCGGTAAACGTCGTTGATCGCGCTGTTAAAGGCAAGAGAAAGTGCCATTTTCTGATTTTCGTTCTGCTTCTTTCCGAAGGGAACGAGGTTAGCAATACAGGTATACTGATCGCTCTTGAAATTCAGGCGCAGGATCTTGTCCAGCACGTCACCCGACTTAAAGGGCTCGGCGTTGACCGAAAGAACGCCTGCCGAGCTCGGGCGAAGCTGTGCGTCAAGGTTGACGCCGACCGTCACGCTCTTGATCTCGCGAACACGCTGGGTAAGCTCCTCCAGCTTTTGATTCAGCTCGCGGTAGTAGTCGCTTTCGGCAAGCTCGATCACAAGCGTCGCAAGCGCACGGAAGGCAGGGCTCTCGAGCTGATCCTTGACGGCGGTCAGGCATTCCTGCAGAACGCGAATGCTGGAAACGTAAAGCTCGATCTCGGTAATGCTGGAGAGATAATCATCCGTATTTCCGCTGTCCGCCTCGAGACGTCTGAGCTCCTTGATGTCATTGAGCACGGGAACGAGCTTGTTGAGCATCTCGGTCAGTGCGGGGCAACGGAGCATATCGTCAAAGGTGGCAATACGGTAGCGAATGACCTCGGGATCCATGGTGAAGAACTCCGAGAGATCGCGGCTTCGGGTCTCAAGGATCTCGGGAAGGCCAAGCTCCTCCAGAGTGAACATATCGATGTCAGGGGTGCCCACCCCATCCTCGTGGCGCGCCTTTGCGGCGCTGTCGGGGTAGATCAGGCTAAATTCATGAAAATCCATACTTCTCACTTCCCATGCGTTTTTCCTAAATTTGGTTCACCGTTATCTTTAGTATAGCATATTTTTTCGCTTTCGTCTATACCCTAAGGGCAAAAAAATCGCTTTTACTTGACAGAAACTTGAATCTATGCTACAATAAAGCCGAAAAAACGGTGAACGGAGGTGCAAGATGGCAAAGCGAAAAGCCCATGCCGATGCCGAACGGGCAGGGAACGGCACAACGGAGAAGAAAGCCCCCTCAAATCTGACCGAATGCCTGGACGGGGAAATGCTTGCACGCGTGCTGCACTTTACCAAAGGGAAAGACGGAATGTCGACCTCGGCCTACGAGCGCTTCCGTGCTCTTGCAGAGCTTTCGGACGAGCTCTATCTTCACCCGATCCTTGACGAGCTTTCCTTCTTGCTTTGCGAGGGGCTCGGCATCACGGAAAAGCTGACCCCGACCTCCTGCGACCGCATCTGGAAAAGAAGTGCAGAGCTGCTCCTTGAGGAGGCAGACACCGCAGAAAAATGCTGCACCCTCCCGTCGCGCCGCCCAAAGTCCTGGCAAAAGGACGAAGCGCCCTTTTCGGGAGACCTTTCCCGACAAATCCTCCCTTCTTTACCCGAGCTTTCCTCTCTTGCCAAAGCCCGTGCCTGCTCCCGTTCCGCTTGGGAAAAGGAGATCGCCGATGCGCTTGAAGCGTTACGGAAGCAAGGGAAGGAGCATTTTCTCTTTACCGTTCCCAAGGACTATACCTTTGTCCGTCCCGATCCCTACCACGTCGATCTGGCGCTTGCACAGAGGGATCGGAAGGGAGACTTGCGCGACCTTTTGCTCTCCCAATGCCTGCGTCAGCTTTTCCTGCTCTCCGCAACGCATGGGATCACGCCCGTTCTGTACGTGCAAGGCAGGGCAGACGCGATCCTTGATGGGCTGAGCTTCCTTGGCAGAAGCATCGCCTTGCCGCCCCTCTTCATCGCCGCAAAAAGCACCGAGGAGCTGATCGGCGCGATCGAACGGGTGGCGAAAGAACGCATTCCCAACGTCGGCTTTGCGATCCTCCTTGCCGATCACCCTACGGACACTGACCTGCACGAAACGATCCGCTCGGCCGCTCGGCGCTATCCCTTCGGCCGTCTTTGCTTTATCTGCACGGAGGAAGCCCTCTTTGCCGAGAGGCGTCTGCGTGACGCGCTCGGGGCAAAAGCCGAATAAAAAAATCACCGTCCAAGGCGACCGCAAGGGTTGCTCTCAACGGTGATTTTCTTTTTTGCTCTTTCGATTTAGGCTTCGGTCTCGCGGAGAAACTCTCCGAGCAGATGATCCTGCAGCTTGCGCAGAACGGTCGGGGCTTTTCCGCCAACGGGCGTGCCATCCACCTCGCAAACGGGAATACAAAGGGCAGAAGCCGACGTGATGATGACCTCATCCGCCTCCATCAGCTCCTTCATCGTGTAGCATTCCTCGCGCACGGGAATGCCAAAGCCGCGGCAGGCCTTAAGAAGATGTGCGCGTCCCGTTCCCGCAAGGATCATTTCGTTTGCCGGGTGGGTAAGGAGGACGCCGTCCTTGAGGATAGACAGATTGGAGTGCGCACACTCGGTGACGGTCTCTCCGCGGTGGAGAATGCACTCCCCAACCCCCGCCTCAACCGTTGCCTGGGTGGCCAGGACGTTGGGAAGAAGATTTAAGGACTTGACGTTGCAGTGGTAGAAGCGCGTATCCTCCATGGAAATACAGCGCATCGGCTTGTAGGTATCCTTGATCGGCATGGGGCGGATCATGATCCAGAGGTTGCTCTCCTCCTTCTCAAGGAAGGCGTGGGTGCGGAAGCCCGTTCCGCGCGAAAGCTGAAAGTAGACCCACAGCTCGCCGTCCTCCAGACGTTGGACCAGCTCGCAGAGCAGGGCGCAAAGCTCCTCCTCGGTCATGCGCGGCTGCATACGAAGGCGCGCGGCACTCTGGAAGAAGCGCGAAACGTGCTCCTCGAGGGCGTAGATCTTATGGTTGCGGCTGAAGGAAACGTCATAAACCCCGTCTCCAAAATAGCAGGCGCGATCCAGCATGGGAACCTGCATACGGTCCAGCTCGTCAATAACTCCATTGTAGTATCCAAGCGTTTTCATTAGCGGAATGGTCCTTTCGTCAATCATGGGTGGTCGTGGCAAGAAGGGAGGTGAGGAAGCGAATGACCTCCTCGGTGTATCCGGCCCCAACGTCGGCAAGCGCGGCGCGCGCCACGTCAAGAACCGATCTTTCGTCAGAGCAGGTGGGGGAGTTGAGGGTGCGCGTGGAGCCGTCGGTGTAGACCACGTTTGCCTCAAAGTGCACGCGATACGGCGTGGCATAATCCGCACGCCCGATCGCATCGGTGGAAACGTCTATGCGGTAGCAGCCGTCAAGTCCCACAAAAGCGCGGATCTTAGCGGAGCTTTGCCTCTCGATCGCTCCTGCGGAGGCAGAGGGGGCCTCGATCCTTCCGCAGAAGGAAAGACTGCCTTCACTCTCCTGCTCGATCCTTCTCCAATCTCCATCGCGGAGCAGGGCGAAGAAATGCATATGCGGAGGCTCGCCCGAGGTGGACAGGGACGCTCCCGGGAGGATCTCCCAATCCAGGAAGATCGCCTTGAAGGTCACGTCCTCGGTCAAGGAAACGGTCGCGCCCGAGGGAAGCAGACTTCCGTCCGAGCCGAGCCAGCCCACAAAATCCTCCGCCTCGGAGACGGGTAGGGTGATCGCGTCGCCCGAGAGATGGGTGCGCTTGGTCACCGTGTTCCCGACCTCAAGCGAAAGCGTGACCTCACGCGGCTTTTCGGTGATGTAGAAAACGGCGCAAAGGAAGTAGGCGTTGCTTTTCTTGGCCGACGCGTTGGGATCGTAAAGTGCCTTTCCGCGTATGACCAGTATATGCGAGGAAAGCGGCAAAAAGTCCGTTTGAAGGGGATAAGATACCCGATCGGTATCGGAAAGCGTCTGCCATTCGCCTCCGTCAAGCGAGTATTCCAGACGCTCGATGCCGTAGGAATGCGTCAGATCCGCCGTAAGCGTTGCGGAGCTGCCGTATTCGAGCTGCAGAGAGGCGTAAAGCGGGGAATTGACGTGGAAGCTATGGATCGGCGCCGTCCATATCCCCTCGTAGCCGTATTTGGTGTCGGCCGTTGCCGTGTAGGAGCAGGCTCCGCCTGCGGGATCGGCACAGGGATTGCGGGGCATATCTCCGTAAACGGGGATCAGAAAACGGTAGGTAAGGTCAAGCGTGTCCGACTCGGCCATGGACTGAAAGAGGGTTCGGCTCTCGCTCAGGGCGGCGGTCACGTTCTGGGAGTACTGCTTCCAGAAGTTCTTATCGGCAACGCGGCTGTCCACGTTGAACTTTTGCAGATAGACCGTAGACTGGTAGACGTCCACGTAACGCGTCTTGAGGAAGTATGCGCCGCCGTAAAGCGCCTTCTGCAGGCTGGTCCAGGAGGGATCTCCACCCCAGGCCTCGGCCATCTCGGGCGTACCCTTTTCGGCGTACTCCATCGCCTTGTAGTAGATCGTAAAGAGCCCTTTTCCCGAGGCGCCCACGTTAAACAGATTGTAAAGCCCGTCAAATGCGCGAAGCTCCTCGGCCGTATACCCCTCGCTCGGCGGAAGGATCTCCTTGCCGCTCTGGGAGTGCGTGGTCTGATTGACGTAATACTCGGCCAAAAGCGAGCCGCATTCGCCCGAGATCACGGGGGAGGTGCCCCCAACGCCCATTTCCTGGCGCACCTTGGTGGCAAGGAAGATCGGGTTCATGGAGAGTTCCTTGCCCACTTGGCAAAAATACGCCGCATAGGTCATGCCGTTCTCCAGAAGCGCATCCTCCATAAACGTGCCCTCAAGCACGCTCTCCACGGCGCGCTCGTAATCGCCTGCGGCGTAGGAAAGATCAAAGAACTGGAAGATATCCGCCTCGTTGAGAAAATTGCGGGGATCCATAAAATATTCGACTGCCTCGCGGGAAGCCTGATAATGGCCCGCATCGTAAAGCGAGTTGTTGGTGGGATGACGGTAGGGGGCGTAGGAGGAGCCCGAAAAGATCAGGTTGTTGTCCTCCTCCTCGGTCTCCTTGTCGATCACGTGATCCCAGGTGTAGGTCGGGCATTGCTCGGTGATCGGCAGAGGAGTAAATTCCCAGTTGGGATGCAAAAGATGAAGCTCGGTCAGCCTTGCGGCGTAATCGGAGGGAAAGCCGATCGAAAGCAGCTCCTCGTAATAGTCCTGTGCCTCTCCGGCAAAAAAGCGCTCACTTCCGCTGGCGTAAAAGATGGATCCGATGGCGGCGGAAAGCAAAAAGAGCAGGGTAAGAAGCAGAGAAAGGACCGTACGAGCGATCCGCGCGGCGATTTTCGTCTTCATTCGTCTTACCTCCCTTTGCAAAGCGTTACGGCATACCTCACCGTAAATTTAATTATACCATACTTTTCTTCCGAATGGAACAGCATTTTGAAAATATTTTCAAAGTTTTTTTCACGTAAAAAAAAGCGCCGACGCGGCAGAAACCGCATCGGCGCTTCGTTTTTGTTCTGTCGGATCAAACGTTGAAGCGGAAGAGAACGATGTCTCCGTCCTGCATCACGTATTCCTTACCCTCACTGCGCAGAACGCCTGCCTCGCGTGCGGCGTTCATGGAGCCGTGCTTTTTGAGATCCTCAAAGGCAAGCACCTCGGCGCGGATAAAGCCTCGCTCGATATCCGAGTGGATCTTGCCTGCGGCGCGCGGAGCCTTGGTGCCCTTGCGAATGGTCCAGGCGCGGCACTCGTCGGCGCCTGCGGTCAGAAAGCTGATCAGACCCAGGAGCGCGTAGCTCGCCTTGATCAAGCGGTCAAGGCCGCTCTCCTCGATGCCGAGATCGGCAAGGAACATCTGCTTTTCCTCGGCGCTAAGCTCGGCAATCTCGGCCTCGATCTGACAGCAGATGGGAATGATCTGGGAATGCTCGGATGCGGCAAAGGCCTTGACGGCGTCGTATGCCGCGTTGCCAACGGGCTCCTCGGCGGCAAAGTCCTCGCTCACGTTTGCCACGTAGATCACGGGCTTGCGGGTGAGCAGGGGAGTGTCGTAAAGGCAAGCCTCCTCGTCCTCGGTCAGCTCCACGGTGCGTGCGCAATTACCCTCGGAGAGAGCGGCCATCAGCTTTTCAAAAACGGCAAGCTCGGCGCCGTATTTCTTGTCGGCACGCATCGCCTTGCGCGTGCGGTCCATACGGCGCTCCAGAACCTCCATATCGGCAAAGATCAGCTCCATGTTGATGGTCTCCAGATCGCGCATAGGATCGATCTGCCCGTCAACGTGAATGATGTTGTCATCCTCAAAGCAACGGATCACGTGCAGGATCGCATCCACCTCGCGGATATTGGCCAGGAACTGGTTGCCCAGGCCCTCACCCTTAGATGCTCCCTTAACCAGGCCTGCAATATCCACAAATTCGATCACCGCAGGGGTCACCTTCTGGGGCTTATGCATCTCGGCCAAAAAATCAAGACGTTTATCCGGAACGGTAACCACGCCAACGTTCGGCTCAATGGTGCAGAAGGGATAGTTTGCCGATTCTGCGCCCGCATTGGTCAGGGCGTTAAAGAGCGTGCTTTTTCCCACGTTCGGGAGTCCGACGATACCAAGTTTCATTTGTTCCATCTCCTTTGCCGTTTCGGCACTTTTACAGTCACAATATGTTTTATTATAGCACAACGGAATTGCTTTTTCAATAGGTTTGCGCATTTTTCCGTCGGTTTTCCGAAAAGCTTTTCCAAAAGAGAGGGGAGGAGGTCCCTTTCTCGGTTGGCAAGGGGGGCGTTCATATTCAATTCACGATTCTTTGGTATCGTAGGGTAGAAATTCCCCGATTTTGCCAAAAGGACAAAGAAAATTTATAAAAAACGCAAAAAATGTTTCAAAACCATTTGCAATTCGTTCAATTTTATGGTATAATGGCGTCAGAATCCGGGGATTTTCCCGTCAGTCCTCCCATCACGGGCAGCTGACGGATAAGGTCGACGGAAAAATTCATCTGCTTTTCACCCCGTCCTCACATAGGCCAAAGCGCCCGTGCGATTGGGGACGGATCACTACTTATTTTTTAGGAGGAAGCTATGGCTGACACGAAGATTCTGATTGTGGACGACGATTCCAACATCAGTGAGCTGCTGAAAATGTATTTTGAGAATGAGGGATACGACGTTAAGATCGCGAACGACGGCGTAGAGGGCTTGAACTATTTCAAGATCTTTGAGCCTGATCTCGTGCTTCTGGATATCATGCTCCCCAAGAAGGACGGCTGGCAGGTCTGCCGCGAGATCCGCGAGATGTCCTCCAAGCCCGTGATCATGATCACCGCAAAGGGAGAGGTCTTTGACAAGGTCCTGGGCCTTGAGCTCGGTGCGGACGATTTTGTGGTCAAGCCCTTTGACATGAAGGAGCTTTCCGCCCGTGTAAAGGCGGTCCTTCGCCGCTACCAGGCACACTCCCGTCAGCACGACGAGGAGGTCATCAAGTTTGAGAACATCGAGATCAGCCTGCAGAAGTACGAGCTCAAGCTGAACGGAAGATCGGTGGATATCCCGCCCAAGGAGCTGGAGCTGCTCTATTTCCTGGCCTCCAACTATAACCGCGTATTTACGCGCGATCAGCTTCTGGACAAGGTCTGGGGCTTTGATTACCTTGGCGACTCCCGTACGGTGGACGTACACGTCAAGCGCCTGCGCGAAAAGCTGGAGGGCGTTTCGGACAAGTGGATCCTCAAGACGGTCTGGGGCGTCGGCTACAAGTTTGAGCTGCTCGGATAATCCCGAGGATCGATCATTCAATCTCTTTTACGGAGGAAAGGACGTTGTTTAAGAGCGTTTTTGCCAAATACGTAACGGCGTTCATGACGATCATCACCTTCGGCTTTGCCGTTCTGCTCCTGGTCATGACGGCCATCGTCAGCCGTTATTCCGTGCAGGTCAAGACCGAGCTTCTGGATCACGTTGCGCAGATCATCGAGGAAAGCGTTTCGTCGGAAAGCCGAGAGGTCACTCCGGAAAGCTTTCCCTCGGTGTTCGACAGCTCCTACAAGGAGACTCTTGACCGCATGGTTTCGGTCTTCACCTCGGGTGAGGACGAAAAAATGACGGTATGGGTCGCGGATCACACGGGAAAGATATTCTACACGGTTGACGCAAACGACGAGATCAACCCGACCGAGGATACGGGAAGCATTCCCGAGGATCTTCAGAAGGCTCTCCGGGACGAGGACGGATACAGCGGGACCTGGGATCCGAAAAACGGCTCTCCCAGGCTTCTTGTCCGCGCCTCTGCCATTCGCAACCGCGAGGGCGAGATTTGCGGCATGATCGCCGTTTGCTCCTCCAATCTCCGCTTTGGATTCATGCTGGAGGACATTTCCAAGACCGTCGTCGTTTCGGCGCTTTTGGTCCTTCTTGCGGCACTCATCGCCGCCTATTTCATCACCGAACGGACCGTTTATCCGCTTCGCCGTATGCGGCGTGCGGCTCGCGAGTTTGCCTCGGGCAATTTTGACGAGCGCGTCAGCGTGCAGGGAAAGGACGAGGTCGCCGAGCTGGCGGTCGCCTTTAACCAGATGGCCGATTCGCTCAAAACGCTGGAGACCATGCGAAACTCCTTCATCGCCAGCGTATCGCACGATCTGCGTACGCCGATGACCACGATCGCAGGCTTTATCGACGGCATTCGCGACGGCGTGATCCCCCCGGATCAGCAGGAGCATTATCTGGAGATCGTCTCCATGGAGGTGCACCGCCTTTCGCGTCTGGTCACGCAGCTGCTCGATCTTTCCCGCATCGAGGCAGGAGATCGCAAATTCGTCATGAAGAATTTTGACATCTGCGAGATGGCGCGCCTGATCCTGATCTCGCTGGAGAAAAAGATCGACGAGAAGCATCTGGACGTGGAATTCCTCTGCGAGGAGGACCGCATGACCGTTCACGCCGATCGCGACGCGATCCACCAGGTGCTGTACAACATCTGCCACAACGCGATCAAGTTTTCGCACGAGGGCGGAAGCCTGCGCATTCGCATCGAAAGCTCCAAGGACCGCAAGGTGACGGTTTCCGTCCGCAACGAGGGACAGGGCATTTCCGAGGAGGATCTGCCCTTCATCTTTGAGCGCTTTTATAAGGGAGACAAGAGCCGCAATCTGGACAAAACCGGCGTTGGCCTTGGCCTCTTTATTTCCAAAACCATCATTTCCGCACATGATGAGCGCATATGGGTAGAAAGCGAGGCAGGGAAGAGCTGCGAATTCTTCTTTACCCTGCAAAAGCCCTTTTTGAATCTGCACCGCACCTCGGACACCAATCACCGCACGGAATAAGCGTGTCGAGGAGAAAGGAAGCCTGCTTATGGATGAGCATACTCCGCTTTTTCCCGAGCCTCTTCCCGAGGACGGGGATAAGCATTTGACCCAACCGAACGAAGACCTTCCCGAGTCCGAAAAGACGGCCGAGGAGCTTCCGCAGGAGGCGGTTGAAGCCATCAAACAGCCCTCCCCCCGCTGGTACGCTACGGGAGATCCTGCCGCACCCGAGAGGAGCAAGCCCAAAAAGGAGCGCGTGCTTCTGGTCTGGGCCACCGTTGCCACGGTTGCGTTTCTTCTTTGCTTCGCCCTCCTGCTTGGCGTGGCCGTGCTCGGCATTACGGGGAGCATTCTGGCAAACGACGGTCTCTCTACCGCACGCGTTGCCGAGAGCGCGTCTCCCGCGACCGTTCTGATCTCCTGCAAGAACGGCGAATCCTCTTACAGCTACGGCACGGGATTTTTCCTGCGTGAGGACGGTCATATCGCCACCAACTATCACGTCATCGAGGACGCCTCCGAGATCCGCGTCACCCTCTATTCGGGCAAAACGCTGGCCGCCACGGTGGTCGGCTATCACGCCGCGGCCGATCTTGCCGTTCTGCACATCTCCGGCGAGAACTATCCCGTTCTCCCGATCGGTGACTCGGACGCCCTGTGCGTTGGCGATCGTGCCATCGTCATCGGCAATCCCGCAGGCCCCGACGCCCCCTGGACGGTCACTCAGGGCATCTTCTCCTATCTTGACCGCATCATTCCCGTGTCGGACGATCATTGGACGGCAAACGTGATGATGCTCCAGACCGATGCCGCCGTTAACCATGGCAACTCGGGCGGCCCGATCTGCAATTCGCACGGTGAGGTGGTCGGCATCATTACCCGAAAGATGATCGACAACGAGTCCATCGGCTTTGCCATTCCCATCAACGGCGCGATGGAGATCCTCGGTGCGATCCTTGACGGCAAAAAGGCCGGGGATGTAAACTCCTCCATCGTTACCGTAAAACCGCTCATCGGAATCTCCGTGGTCGAGGTGCACGAGGGAGAGTCCTACAGTGCAAACGGCGGCACCATGGTCGTCCCCAAGGACGGCGTCCTGGTGCAAACAGTTAATCCGGACGGTGTGGCGTACCGCAAGCTTTTCACGAGGGATATCATTATCGCCGTTGACGGCGTTTCCGCCACGAGCATGAACGCCTTCTCCGATCTGATGGAGAATAAGCGCCCGGGCGATATGGTCCGCCTTACGGTGATCCGAAACGGACTGGAAATGGAGGTCAGCATTCACCTGGCCGCGATCGATTGATCGGCAAAACGAACCGAAAAAGGATCTCCCGAGACAGAAGAGCGGGAGATCCTTTTGGCTTTTTCCGTACGAAAGCCGTAACGAGCGGCGAAAAAAATCCTTTTTTTCGGTTTTGCTCTTGACGAATCGACTTTTCTTGTATATAATAAGACATACATATTAGTTGACTAAAGTATTTTCACCTTTTTCGAAAGGGGGACAAAGAAGATATGCGCACCGTGATCAAGATCGGTACATCTACCCTGGCACACGCCACGGGAAAGCTGAATATCCGCCGTGTGGAGGAGCTTTGCCGCGTGCTGAGCGACCTGAAAAACTCGGGACACGAGGTGATCCTGGTTTCCTCGGGTGCGATCGGTATGGGCGTGGGCAAGCTTGGGCTTAAGGCACGCCCCGAGGACATTCCCGGAAAGCAGGCAGCCGCCGCCGTTGGACAATGCGAATTGATGTATACCTACGATCGCCTCTTTGAGCAGTATCACCACACCGTGGCACAGATCCTTCTGACCGGCTCGGATTTCCGTCACGAGGATCGCTACTGCAATTTCCAGAATACCATGCACCGCCTGCTCGAGCTGGAGGTGCTTCCCATCATCAACGAAAACGATACGATCGCGACCGAGGAGATCAAGGTAGGCGACAACGACACGCTCTCGGCCATGGTTGCCGTCAGCATCGGCGCCGACCGTCTGATCCTGCTCTCGGATATTGACGGTCTCTTTACGGGAGATCCGCACCGCGATCCCGAGGCAAGGCTTATCCCCTGCGTCGAAAAGCTTACCCCCGAGATGCTCGCCTGCGCGGGCAACGAGGGCTCCTCGCTTGGCACGGGCGGTATGCGCACCAAGCTCCAGGCCGCCGCGATCTGCATGGAGGCAGGCTGTGAAATGGTGATCCTCAACGGCGCCTCCCCCTCGCTTCTGTACGATCTGTTTGAGGGCAAGCACGTTGGCACGCGCTTTTTGCCCACCGCCGAAAAGGAGGGAGACAACGCATGACGACGCTGGATATTCTGAAGGCGGCAAAGGCCGCCGCCCCCTCGCTTGCGGCGCTTTCCACCGAGGAAAAGAACCGCGCACTTCTTGCCATGGCAGACGCCCTTGAGGCCGATACCGAGGCACTGCTTGCCGCAAACCGCATGGATCTTGAGGCCGCCGAGGGAAGGATCTCAACGGTCATGCTTGACCGTCTCCGCCTTACCGAGGATCGCATCCGCGCCATGGCGCACGGCATTCGCGAGGTGGTTGAGCTGCCCGATCCCATCGGACGGGTGATCCAGAGCATCGAGCGCCCGAACGGACTTCGCATCGAGCGCGTCCGCGTCCCCATGGGCGTTACGGCCATCATCTACGAGAGCCGTCCGAACGTCACCTCAGATGCCTCCGCCCTCTCCCTGAAGAGCGGAAACGTCTGCGTTCTTCGCGGAGGAAAGGAGGCCTACCAAAGCTCCGCCGCGATCGTCCGCGCGCTTCGCCGAGGTCTTGCCCGTTGCGGTATGCCCGAGGCTTTCATCAATATGCTGGAGGACGTCTCCCGTGAGGGTGCCCGCGAGCTGATGACCGCCGTTTCCTACGTAGATCTTCTGATCCCGCGCGGAGGAGCAGGTCTGATCCGCACCTGCGTGGAAAACGCGACCGTGCCCTGCATTCAGACGGGAACCGGTATCTGTCACATCTACGTGGACGCCAAGGCTGACCTTGACATGGCGCTGAACATTCTGGAAAACGCAAAGACCAGCCGTCCCTCGGTCTGCAACGCCGCCGAGGTATGCCTCGTGCACCGTGCCGTCGCCGACCGCTTCCTGCCTATGCTCCATAAGCGTCTGACCGAGGAGCAGAGCGCAAAGGGACGTCCCGCCGTATCCCTGCGGCTCGATCCCGCCGCGGCCGCCGTTATTCCGGGGGAGATCGCCTCGGATACCGATTTTGATACCGAATTTCTCGATTATATCCTCGCCGTTAAGGTCGTGGAGGATGCCGCAGAGGCCATTGGCCACATTGCCATGCATTCCACCCACCACAGCGAGGCCATCGTCACCGAGGATCAGGAGGTCGCAGAGCGTTTTGCCTCCGCTGTGGACAGTGCGGCGGTCTACGTCAACGCCTCCACCCGCTTTACCGACGGCGGGGAATTCGGTCTTGGCTGTGAGATCGGCATCTCCACGCAAAAGCTTCACGCCAGAGGCCCGATGGGGCTGGAGGAGCTGACCACCTACAAATACGTGATCCGCGGAAGCGGACAGATCCGCTGAAGCACTCGCGCATCATACACTCTTGAAGAAAGGCAGAATTAAGATGAAGAACACGTTTGGATTTATCGGTTGCGGAAATATGGGCGGCGCTCTCGCCGAGGCCGTTGCCAAGACCGTTCTCGGCGACAACATCATGGTCTGCGACTCCGCCTACGACAAGGCCGAGCGTCTTGGACGGAAGTGCGGAATGCAGGTCTCGGATCTGGCTTCAATCGTCAAAAGCTGTCAGTATATCTTCCTCGCCGTCAAGCCCCAGGGAGCCGAGTCTCTCTTTGCCTCGATCCGCCCGTTGCTCCAGAAGCGCAAGGACCCCTTCGTGCTGATCAGTATGCTTGCAGGAACCTCGATCTCCACCCTTGAGGCGCTTGCCGGATGCTCCTGCGCGATCATTCGCATTATGCCCAACACCCCCGCATCGGTCGGCGAGGGTATGATCCTCTACGATTACAACGACGCCGTGACCGCCGACCAGCTTGCCGACTTTTCCAACGCGCTCTCCGAGGCAGGACGCCTTGACCATCTGCCCGAGAAGAGCATCGATGCCGCAAGCGCACTTTCCGGCTGTGGCCCCGCCTTTGCCTTCCTCTTTGCCGAGGCTCTGGCCGATGCCGGCGTGGAGTGCGGTCTGACGCGCGATCAGGCAAATCTTTATGCCGCGCAGACCCTGCTCGGCAGTGCCAAGCTCCTTTTGGAGACGGGAAAGCACCCGGGCGTTCTGAAGGATGCGGTCTGCAGTCCCGGAGGAACCACCATCGCAGGCGTTCACGCGCTGGAGAACGGAGGCTTCCGTGCCGCGACCATCAACGCGGTAACCGCCGCCTATCAGAAGACTCTCCAGCTGAAGAAATAAACGAAAAAAGCAGCGTGCCGCTCTTGGATCACACCAAGGCGGCACGCCTTTTTTATTCGGATTCTGTCGGAAGACGGAGAACGCGGTCGGCAAAGGCCTCAGCCTCGGCACGCAGATGTGTCACGAGGATCGCCGTTTTGCCCGCATCCTTGAGCTGCTTGCGCAAGCGCGTAGCCAGCTCCTGCCGCATCTCCTCGTCAAGAGCAGAGAAGGGCTCGTCAAGGAGAAGCAGGTCGCCGCCGTAAAGGAGCGCTCTGGCAAGGGATACGCGGCTCTTCATGCCTCCCGAAAGCTCTCTCGGATAGAGTCCCTCCACACCCGAAAGTCCCATTTCGGTAAGGAGTGCGGAAAGTCTTTCCTCGCCTGCGCGGCGCTCGCTTTGCGGAAGCGCGGACAAGAGGTTCTCACGCACCGTCAGCCACGGAAAGAGGCGGGGCTCCTGAAAGGCAACCGATACGCGCGTATGGTCGGATCGGATCTCGCCCGTCTGCGGAACGCGCAGTCCTGCGGCAAGGTGGAGCAGGGTGGTCTTTCCGCATCCCGATTCTCCCATTACGGCAAGGAGCTCGCCCGTCTCCAAACGAAAGGAAAGCTCGCGCAGGACCTCCTTTTCTCCGTAGGAAAAGGAAACCTTGTCAAAGAGGATCATTCGGTTACCTCCTTTCCGCCGTTTTGCGGATTCTGCCAACGCTTAAGGAGGGCAGAAACGGCAAATTCGATCAGAATACTGAGCAACACCACCGTCAAGGTCCAGGCAAACATGCTGGCCGTCTCGAGATACTGCTTTGCCTCGCCGATCATGGTGCCGATCGAGCTTTTGGGCATCACCAGGATCTCTGCCGCCACGCCCGCCTTCCAGGCAAGACCGATGGCCGTGCGGACGGAGGAAACGAAATAGGGGCGCAGGGTGGGAAGCGTGAGATAGCGGAATCGCCTCCAGGGGGAAAAGCGGTAAGCCTTCGTCATTTCCAGAAGCGAGGGATCGACCGTTTTGTAGCCGATGTCAAGATTGGTCCATACCACGGGCAAAACGATGAGCGCCGTAATAAAGGAGGGCACCTTGGACGTTCCCATCCAGAGCATGGCCAGAATGATAAAGGAGGCCACGGGCGTGGCCTTGACCACAGCCATAACGGGCTGCAAAAGGGCACGCAGAGGGGAAAGACGCGAGGTAAGCGCCGCCAAAAGGACGGCCCCAACCGTGGCCAGCAAAAAGCCTGCCAGAATATTGTAGAGGGAATTTGCGGTCACGCGGTAAAACTCAACCGTTCCCAAAAGGGTGAACAGACACCGAAAAACGCTTATGGGATCGGGAAGAAGCAATGGCTTTGCCACGGCAAGCGCAACGACCTCCCATACTCCCACCCAAAAGGCGGTAACGAGCAGAGGGCGAAGCGCCCGCGAGCGGATCAACCGTCGAAGCAGATTCATTTTTGCGGAGCATTTGCCTGTGCGGCGGCATTCTGCGCGATGGTGACCATCGGCTCGGGCAGAACGGCGTAGTCCACTTCACCCGCCGCCACGGCATCACGAAGGAGTGCGGGCGTGGAGTAAGTGGTGGAATCAATGATCACGTCCTCGCCAACGACAAGACCGTTCTGACGGCAGAGATACGTGAAGATGAAGGTCGGATTCTGTGCGGGAACGTAGACCGTCTTGCCCTTCAGATCGGCGATCGAGGTCACGGAAGCGCCCGTGTTGTTCATCAGGTAGAGGCATCCGAGCGTGTTAACGGCCAGGATCGCGACCTTTCCGCCCGTCTTGTTGTAGAGGTTTGCGGCAGCGTTGGTGGGGAGAGCCGCGATATCGGCGTCGCCGTTGATGAGTGCGGCAAGCACGTCGGCGGCATCCGTCTTGACCGTAAAGGTATAGTCAAGCGCCGTATTGCCCTCGGCGGCGTCCTTCATCAGCTTGGCCATGCCGAAGCCCGTGGTGCCGTTGAGGGTATAGACGTTCACCTTCACGCTCGAAAGATCGGCAGAGGCGTTGGGCTCAACGGGCGTATAATAGAAGTCGTCAGCGGGCATGGCGTTGCCGATCGACGCGGGATTGATGGAGTGCAGGATCGAGAGATAGTTCTGCATGGCACTCTTCATGGCCTCTCCCTCCACGTAGCAGACGTTGCTCTTGGGAACCGCCTTTTTGACCACGGGGGCGCTGGAGAAGATGCCTGCGTCCACCACCATCTGGGCGGCCTCGTCGGTGGACTCGTTCAGGAAGGCGATCGAAGCCTCGTACGCATTCAGAAATGCGGCAACGGCGTCGGGATTCTCCTCAAGGAAGGCCTTTCGTACCACCACACAGCCCTGAACGAGGGAGTTTTCCGTAGTTACCTTATTCCATTCTGCCGTCAGATCCAGATCCACGGTGAGCTTGCGCTCGGGGGTCTCGGGATCAGTCGTCTCGGGGGTGCATGCCGCAAGGGGCAGGGCAAGCAGCAGAAGAGCCATCATCAACGTAAACAGCTTAAGCTTTTTCATGTTCATCATACCTTTCTTTGTGCATTTTGGATTTATTGATATGCGTGAAGCAGAGCTTCCGTGTCGGGAATGCGGATCCTTCGTCCGTCCTTTTCGATCAGTCCGTCCTCGCAGAGCTTATCGAAGGCGCGATAGAGCGATGCGCGACCGACGTCCAGAAGCTCGGAGAGTGCGGTGATCGAGGTATTGAGCGAAAAATCCGTGCGGGAATAGGAGCAAAGATAGAGGGCCAAGCGCCGCTCCGCCGTTCCTGCGGTGAGATAGCCGATCTTGCGGTTGAGGTAGCAGATCCTTCCCGAAAGGAAGGCGAGATACCGATAGAGAAAGACGCGGTCATTCTCCAGAAGCGCGCGAACGGCCTCCTCGGTCAGAAAGAAGACCTTGCAGGAGCCTTTTGCCCGAATGATGCTGACGAAGGGGGAGTCCAAAAAGAGATTGGCAATACCGAAGGGCTCATCGGGAGAGAGAAAGCGCAAAAGCGTTTCCTTGCCTGGGTCGGGAGTGGTGACCGTGGCCTCGCCCTTGAGGAGAATGCCGATCCGTTTCTTGTGCACGGCGGGAGACATCAGGATCTCGCCGTCAGCAAAGGAGCAGGTGGTGCAGCCGTGCTCACGAAGGATCGCTTCTGCCTTTTCGCGATCGATCCCTTCAAAAAGGGGCATCGCCCATATTCTGTGCCATTCTTGTGCGTTCGGTGTCATAAAATCCTCCTTTTTGTATCATTCGAGACATTATAGCACAAAATACAGGATTTGTCAATAGGATTTTCTTTTTCTTTTTCCTGTGAGCCTTCTTTTTTTGCACGGATAAGGCAGGGCGGCACTCCTATAGCAGGCGGGAAAAAGATTTTCTTGGATTTTTTCGCAAATTGCTTTACTTTTCGGCCTTTGTTTGCTATAATGAAAGCAGTTAAGAGCACCGACAAAAAGCAGAATCAAGGAAGGAAATCAACATGGCGATTTTAGTGACCGGAGGAGCCGGCTACATCGGCTCCCATACCGCCGTAGAGCTGCTCGCGGCAGGAAAGGATATCATCATCGTAGACAATTACTGCAACAGCAGTCCCCGCGCGCTGGATCGCATCAAAAGGATCACGGGCAGGGATTTTCCCGCCTACGAGGTAGATCTGTGCGACAAGGAGGCCTTGCGCGAGGTGTTTGAAAAGCACCCCGAGATCGATTCGGCCATTCACTTTGCAGGGCTTAAGGCCGTGGGCGAATCGGTGCAAAAGCCCGGACTTTACTACTATAATAATTTGGTCAGCACGCTCAATCTCGTTTCTCTTTTATCCGAGTACGATGCCAAGTGCATCGTCTTCAGCTCCTCGGCAACCGTCTACGGAAAGCCCGAGACCGTGCCGATCCGCGAGGATTTTCCGCTCTCTGCGACCAATCCCTACGGTGAGACCAAGCTGATGATCGAGCATATCCTGCGCGATCTCTGGGTGTCGGACAATGCCTGGAGCGTTTCCGTCCTTCGCTATTTCAATCCCATCGGTGCGCACAAGAGCGGCCTGATCGGCGAAAATCCCAAGGGCATTCCCAACAATCTTTTGCCTTACGTGGCAAAGGTTGCCGCAGGACAGCTGCCCTATCTCTCGGTCTTTGGCGACGATTACGACACCAAGGACGGCACGGGCGTGCGCGATTACATTCACGTCGTTGATCTGGCAAAGGCACATCTCAAGGCACTTGAGCGTGCAAAGACGCTCTCGGGCGTGGAGTACTTCAACGTCGGCACCGGCACGGGATACTCGGTCCTTGAGATTGTCAAGGCCTACGAAAAGGCAACGGGGCTTCACGTCGAGTACCGCATCGCCCCCCGCCGCCCGGGAGACATTGACGTATGCTACGCCGATCCGCAGAAGGCCTACGAGGTCCTCGGCTGGAGGGCAGAACACGAGCTGGACGATATGTGCGCGGATCTGGCCAACTGGACGCGCAAAAATCCGAACGGCTACGAGGAGACCTGACGCATGATCACCAAGCACGATTTCGGTGCACTCGCGGACGGAAGTCGCGTGCACAGCTACCTTTTGCAACACAAAAGCGGCATTTCGCTCCGCATTCTGGAGCTTGGCGGCGCGATCATGGAGCTTTGCGTTCCCGATCGCAACGGACGCTTCACCAACGTAGTGGCAAGCTACGACTCCCTGGCGGATTATCTTCTGGACACCACCTATTTCGGTGCACTGATCGGACGCGTGGCAAACCGCATCGCAAAAGGGAAATACGAGATCGACGGCAGGGAATACTCCGCCTTTATCAACAACGGTCCAAGCTCTCTGCACGGCGGAAGGATCGGCTTTTCGCACCGCCTGTGGACGGTTGAGCCGAGAGACGGAGAGGATCCCGCCCTGATCCTGACCCTGCATTCGCCCGACGGCGAGGAGGGCTATCCCGGCAATCTTGACGTCACCGTCACCTATACGCTTACGGCGGACGCCGTCTCGATCCGCTACGAGGCCGTGACCGATCAGCGTACCCCCGTAAACCTTACCAACCACGCCTACTTCAATCTCGGCGGCTATGCCTCGGGGAGCATTCTCGGACACACGCTCCGCCTTGACGCCGACCGTTTTCTGCCGACCGACGCCGATCTGATCCCCACGGGAGAGCTTCGCGCAGTCGAGGGAACCCCCTTCGATTTCCGTACGCCAAAAACGATCGGACGGGATTTTGACCTTGCGTATCCCGAGCTTGCGCTTGCCGGGGGCTACGATCATTGCCTCTGCTTTACCGCAGGGGAGACCGAGACGCCCGTTTTGCGCGCCGAGGCTTTTGAGCCGATCAGCGGACGCGTGATGCAGGTCCTGACCAATCAGCCCTGCGTGCAGCTCTATGCGGGAAATTTCCTCAAGGATCCTGCGCACCCTCTCTCCGGCGGTTATCCGCAGACGCCGCAATCGGCCTTCTGTCTGGAAACGCAAAAGATGCCCGACGCGCTTCATCATGCGCACTTTGACAATATCCTTCTCTCACCGGGGGAGCGTTACGATTACACCACGGTCTATCGCTTTTCGGTCTCCTGAGCAAGAGAGACGCATTCTGCAGACCCTTCTATGAGCGGAGGGCCTGCTTTTTTGCATATCCAAGGGATCATTCTCATACCATTTTGTGAGGTGATGAATATGAACGTCCGTATACTTCTGCAAAAAATTGCGCTTTTGCTTCTTCTGCTCGGGCTTTTGCTCTCTCCAACGGTCCTCTTTTCCTCTGCCGAGGAGAGCGCCGCTCCCTCCGCACAGCGCGAGGAGGAAGTTGGGGAGGTCTTTCGCTCCCCCTTTGCCGCCGAGGAGGGTGCGCTCTCGCTTGCCTGCAAGAGTGCGATCCTGATGGAGGCAGAAACCGGGGCGATCCTCTATACCCAGAATGCCGACGAGGCACTTCCTCCCGCATCGGTCACCAAGATCATGACGCTCCTGCTCGTGATGGAGGCCATTGACGCGGGAACGCTCCGTATGGATACGCTTCTTTCGGTCTCGGCAAACGCCGCCTCTATGGGAGGCTCACAGGTCTACCTCAAGGAGGGCGAGCGCATGAGCGTGGAGGATCTGCTCAAAAGCGTGGTCATCGCCTCGGCCAACGATGCCGCTGTCGCGCTTGCCGAGGCGGTTGCGGGAAGCGTTCCCGTCTTTGTGGAGCGCATGAACCAAAAGGCCGAGCGCCTTGGCATGACCGATACGCATTTTGAGAACGTGACCGGCCTTGACGACACGGCAACAAATCATCTGACCAGTGCCCGCGATATTGCCGTCATGTCCCGCGCCCTCATCTCACACAAGGAGATCCTGCCCTACAGCTCCACCTGGATGGATACCATTCGCAACGGGGAATTCGGTCTGACCAACACCAACCGTCTCGTCCGCTTTTACCCCGGCTGCAGCGGACTGAAAACGGGATCCACCGAAAAGGCAGGCTTTTGCATCAGTGCAACGGCCGAGCGCGACGGGCTCTCCCTGATTTGCGTCATCATGGGCGCCGAATCGCGCGACGTGCGCAACCATGCCGCCACAACGCTTCTGGATTGGGGCTTTGCCGAGTACGGGCTCTATACCTCGGAGGCAGAGGACCTTGCTCCCATCGCCCTGAAGGGAGGCCTCAGCCCGTCGATCGCCTTGAAAAAGGATCGCTTTTCCATCGTCCTGCCGAAGCAGCTGTGCGGACGCGTAGAAATGCGCGTCAATCTGCCCGATGCGCTCCACGCTCCCTTATCGGCGGAGGAGCCGATCGGGTGCGCAGAGTTCCTTTTGGAGGGGAAGGTGATCGGCAATTCCCCCATCGTCACGGGAGATAAGGCCTTGCGCATCGATCTCTTTTCCATTCTGCGTAAGCTCGCGGCAAAATTTCTGTTGATCTGAAGAAAAAAGTGAAGAAAAATGCAAAAAGCTCTTGTAATTCCGTCCGTTCTGTTGTATAATGTGTATTGTTTATTTCATTCCAAAAAGGACGGTTTTGCTATGGCAATCAAGTTAAACGATCGGTATACCTCTACATTCCTCAGCGCAAGTGACCTTGCCTCGATCCAGCCCGCCGTTACGGCCGCAGATCAGCTTTTGCGCAGCAAGAGCGGCGCGGGAAGTGATTTTCTCGGTTGGGTCTCGCTCCCCGAGGACTACGATAAAGAAGAATTTGCCCGCATCAAGGCTGCAGCCGAAAAGATCAAGAAGACCTGTGACGTTCTCGTGGTAATCGGCATCGGCGGCTCCTATCTCGGTGCGCGTGCCGTGATCGAGTACCTCAAGTCTCCCATCTACAACAGCCTCAAGAAGGATACGCCCGACATCTATTTTGCCGGAAACGCCATCAGCGCAACGGCACTGAACGAGCTGCTCGTCATTTGCGAGGGCCGCGACGTTTGCGTAAACGTCATTTCCAAGTCGGGAACCACCACCGAGCCTGCCGTCGCCTTCCGCGTATTCCGCGCACTCCTGGAGCAGAAATACGGTAAGGACGGTGCAAGAGAGCGCATCTTCGTCACCACCGACCGCGCAAAGGGAACGCTGAAGCAGTTTTCCACCGATGCGGGATACGAGACCTTCGTCGTTCCGGACGACGTGGGCGGACGCTTCTCGGTGCTGACCGCCGTTGGTCTGTTGCCCATCGCGGCCGCAGGCATTGACATTGATCAGCTGATGCTGGGCGCTGCCAAGGCAAGCCACGACTATACGGATACCGACATCAACCGCAACGATTGCTATCGCTATGCCGCGATCCGCAATCTCCTTTACCGTCAGGGCAAGGCTGTGGAGATCCTGACCGCCTACGAGCCCTCCTGCGCCATGCTCAACGAGTGGTGGAAGCAGCTGTACGGAGAGAGCGAGGGTAAGGACGGCAAGGGACTTTTCCCGGCATCCGTGATCTTCTCCACCGATCTGCATTCGCTCGGTCAGTTCATTCAGGACGGCAGCCGCATTCACTTTGAGACGGTTCTGGATATCGCCGACATGGGCAGCAGCTTTGCGATCCCGAACGATCCTGCCAACATCGACGGACTCAACTTCCTCTCCGGCATGGAGCTGGACGACGTCAAGAAGATGGCCATGCAGGGAACCGTGCTTGCCCACGTGGACGGCGGCGTGCCCAATCTGATCCTCGAGATCAGCGAGAAGAGCGCCTTCGTGCTTGGCGAGCTGCTCTATTTCTTCGAGCTTGCCTGCGCGATCTCGGGCTATATTCTGGAGGTCAACCCCTTCAACCAGCCCGGCGTTGAGGCCTACAAGAAGAACATGTTTGCGCTGCTCGGAAAACCCGGATACGAGGATTTGCGCGCAGATTTGGAAAAAAGATTACAAAATTCCTGATCCGCGCAGAAAAATTCATCAGAACGGCACGAAAACCCCTTGACTTTGTTCCCGAAATTTGGTATAATGAGCTTACAAGGACGGTCCTTACCGACCGTTTGAATTGTGGGAGGTAAAATTACATGTTGAAATTAATCGTTGGAGTCAAAGGCACGGGAAAGACGAAAACTCTGATCAATCTGGTAAACGGTGCTCTGGAGGTAACCAAGGGCGACGTCGTTTGCATTGAGAAGGGCGTCAAGCTCAGATATGACATTAAGCCCACGGCTCGCTTGGTTAACGTGGAAGAATATATGATCACCGATGCTCAGGCACTGTACGGCTTCATCGCAGGCATCCTCTCCAGCAATCACGACGTCACCGACCTTTTCGTGGACGGAACGCTCAAGATCTGCAAGGAGCTGTCCGCCTTTGAGGCTCTTGCTCCCGAGCTGAACAAGCTTGCTTCCAAGCTGAACGTAAACCTGGTCATGACCGTCTCCACCCCTCTGGAGACCGCTTCCGAGGTCATTCGTCAGTTCGTCTGATTCCACAAACCCCGCCTTGGGGATCATCTTCCGCAGCTCTGCCGGACCCCCCTGCAGAGCTGCGGATTTTTTCATTTCTAACCGCATTTACCGAAAAAAACAAGGAAGGGAGGCTGCGTCTTGATCCTCATTATTGCCGAAAAGCCAAGTCTTGGCCGAAACATCGCCGCGGGCATCGGTCCGATGCAAAAGCGGCAGGGCTATCTCGAGGGGCAGGGGTATCTCATCACCTGGGCCTTTGGCCATCTGTTCTCCCTGTGCGATATCGAGGCGTATGGCGAAAATCCCTCCGCCACGTCCCGTTGGACGATGGATAATCTTCCTTGCTTCCCGCAGGAGTTTCGCTTTGAGCTTCGCCCGGGAGCCGACAAAAAGCCGGATAGCGGCATTCAGCGTCAGTTTGCCGTGATCGAGCAGCTCTGCAACCGCCCCGACGTGGACACCATCGTCAACGCGGGAGACGCAGACCGCGAGGGAGAGATCATCGTGCGTCTGTGCATCCGTCACGCCCTCAAAACGCCAAAGACACTCAAGCGTCTCTGGCTCCCCGACCAGACGCCGCAGACCGTTGCGGCGGCTCTGCAGGACATGAAGGACGAAGAGGAGTACGATGCGCTTGCCGACGAGGGCTTTGCCCGCACCTACATCGATTGGCTCTACGGCGTCAATCTGACCCGCTACGCTACCCTCAAATCGGGAACGCTTTTGCGCGTGGGGCGCGTGATCGTTCCGATCGTCAAGGCTATTTACGACCGCGATATGGCGATCCGCCATTTCGTTCCCGGAAAGTATTTTTCTCCCGTCAGCAAGGAGAAAACGAACGGCGAGGTCGTGGAGCTTGTCTCCAAGCATCGCTTTGAGGCGGACGAGCTGCAAAATGCGCTCGAGCTTTGCCGCCGCTATAACCAAACGGGTGCTTACGTCAAGGACGTCAAGCAAAAGAAGGACCGTCTTTCCCCCGGCAAGCTCTATTCGCTCTCCAAGCTGCAGAACGTGCTGGGAAAGAAATACAAAATGTCCATGCAAGAAAGCCTTTCCATCGTGCAAGGGCTTTACGAAAAGGGATATCTCACCTATCCGCGTACCAACTCCGAGTATCTCGCCACGGCAGAGAAGGGAAAGATCCGCAAGATCCTCGAGAGCTGCGCAAAGATCGGCTACCCTGTGGTCTTCAAGGATCATAAGGGCATCTTCGACGACAGCAAGATCGAATCCCACTCCGCGCTGACGCCCACCTACAAGATCCCCGACAAGCATCAGCTCAGCGAGCGCGAAATGCAGGTCTATTCTACCGTCTTCCGCCGATTCGTGGCCGTGTTCTGCGCAGAGGAATGCGTGGTGTTCCGCACCGAGATCACGGTTGCCGTGGGCGACCTTGAGGAGTTCGTGCTTCGCGGCATGACGATGCTGGAGAAGGGCTGGACCAAATACGACGATTACACCCAGCGCGACAAGCTTTTGCCAAAGCTCAACAAGGGCGATGCCGTGAACATCGACTTCAAGCCCGCCGAGAAGGAGACCACTCCGCCGAGGCACTACACCATCGAAACCCTGAACAACTACCTCAAGAATCCCTTCAAGGAGGAGAAAAAGGCCGCCAAGGAAAGCACGGAGGCCGAGGAGGAGGGAACGCAAGCCGATGACAGTGAGGATTACCGCGCGATCTTTGAGGGCCTTGAGCTTGGCACCGAGGCCACGCGAACGGGAATCATCGATAACGCGCGCAAAAGCGGCTATATCGACCTCAAAAAGGACGTTTACACCATTCTGCCCGGGGGCGAATTTCTGATCGAATCCCTCTTGCAGATGCAGATCTCCATGGACAAATACAAGACCTCTCAGCTCGGTCAGGCTCTGAAGCGCGTCTACCGCGGAAGCATGACCGTCAAGGAGAGCGTTGCGCTTGCCGAGGAGGAGATCCGCGAGATCTTTTCCAAAAAGATCGATCCGAGCTTCGTCAAGGACTCCGAGATCGGCTTCTTTGGAGACGTGGTGGGAAAATGCCCGCTGTGCGGAAGGGATCTGAAGCGTCAGCGCAGCTTTTACGGCTGCTCGGGCTATCGCGAGGGCTGCCGCTTTTCGGTCAATACGCGCATCTGCGGAAGAACCATCTCGATCCATCATCTCAAGCAGCTCACCGAGGAAGGGAAGACCGAAATGATCGAGGGCTTTACCTCCAAGAACGGAAACCCCTTCAGCGCCGCGCTGAAGCTGGAAAACGGACGCGCCGTTTTCGATTTTCCGCCCAAGAGCGCGTCTTTTGCCGCAGGCCGTATCTGGAGCGAGGAAGCCCCTCCGCCCCCCGACGATCCGCCTCCGGGATACGGATAACCAAAAGAAAAAAAGAACGGACAGACCTCCGCGATCGGAGATCTGTCCGTATTTTACTGTTTTCGAATGAAGGATCAGCGGTTGGCGAGAACGGTCTTCTCGTACTCCTGCAGAGCCAGGAACCACTTCTCGTCGCCAACGATGCCTGCGCGTGCGCAGAACTCGTTCCAAACGTCGCCGATCGGATAGAACTTCATCTCCTCCTGCAGCATCATCAGCTCGGTGAACTGAGAGGAATCCTGCAGCTGCTTGAGCTTTTCGTTCGGGAGGAGCAGTGCGTTGAGCAGAGCCTTCTGCACCGAGCGTACGCCGATGACCCAGGCGGCAAGGCGGTTGATGGAGGCGTCGAAATAGTCGGTGGCAAGGATCACGCGGTCAAGCGCATCGTTGCGAACGACCTCCTTCATCATCTCCACGGTCTCGTCGTCGTAGCGAACGACGTGGTCGGAATCCCAACGCACACCGCGCGTAACGTGCAGAGTGATCTTCTCGTTGAAGCAGAGAAGTGCCGAGATCTTATCCGAAACCACCTCGGTGGGATGGTAGTGGCCGTTGTCCATGAGCGGGAGAATGCCGCGCGTGGCGGAATAGGAGAGCGTAAACTCTGCCGAGCCTGCCGTGTAGGACTCAAAGCCGATACCGAACACCTTGGACTCCAGCGTGACGTAAACCAGGCTCTTGTCGTATCCGCAGCCCAGGATCTGATCCAGAGAATCCATATAGCGCTGTCTCGGGCCGAGACGGTCTGCGGGGATATCCTTCAGTCCGTCGGGGATCCAGATGTTCATCAGGCAGGGCATACCGGTCTCGCGAGCGAAATACTCGGAGATGCGGATGCAGGCGATGCCGTGACGGATCCAGAATGCGCGGATCTCCTCATCGGGGTTGGTCAGCGTGCCGTTTGCGGCAAGGGGATGCGAGAAATAGGTGGGGTTGAAGTCCAGACCCAGTCCGCGTGCCTTGGCAAACTCCACCCAGGGGCGGAAGTGCTCGGGCTTGATCTGGTCGCGGTCGGCGATCTTGCCGTCCTCGTAGATACCGTAGCAGGCGTGTACGTTGATCTTGTGCTTACCGGGAATGAGGGAGAGCGCCTTGTCAATGTCCTGCATCAGCTGCTCGGGATTGGTTGCCGCTCCGGGATAGTTACCGGTCGTCTGAATACCGCCGGTCAGCTCACCTGCATTCTCAAAGCCCTTAACGTCGTCGCCCTGCCAGCAGTGCATGGAAATGATCACGTTGGAGAGCTTTTCGATGGCAGCCTCGGTGTCAACACCTGCTGCAGCGTAGCGCTCCTTTGCAATTTGATAAAGTTCTTTCTGGGTCATGGGAAACCTCCGTATAATTTTATTTTCCATTTATTGTCTTTATTATAGATAAAAATTCGGCCTTTTGCAATAGGTTCCTTCAAAACAGAAAATTTACCCCCTAATCAGAAAATTTGTCCCCTACAAAAACAGGGATCCTTATGCTCGTTTTCTGCAAAAAAGCACCAAAAGCAGAGCGATTTTTAGGCAGATACCTAAAAAATCGAAAAAATGCGAAAAAATATTCAAATTGTATTGACAAAATCGATAAAATTGAGTATAATATCTGCATAAATAAGGAATAGTTTGCATTTTTTATTCAGTTTTCGTGGATTTTTATTCATTTGTGAGGTAGTCATGGCTAAGGTATTTATCGATGGAAGTGCAGGCACGACCGGACTCCGCATACGAGAGCGTCTTGCCGAGCGAAAGGAGATCTCCCTGATCACGCTCCCCGAGGAGCTGCGCAAGGAGCCTGCGGCAAGAGAGAGGGCGATCGGTGAGGCCGACGTGGTCTTTCTTTGTCTGCCCGACGATGCCGCTCGCGAATCCGTTGCGCTGGCGCAAGGATCCGATGCCGTGATCATTGACACCTCCACCGCGCACAGAACCGCTCCGGGCTGGGTCTACGGCATGCCCGAGCTTTGCGGTCAGCGCGAGCGCATCCGTGCTTCCAAGCGCATCGCCAACCCCGGCTGTCACGCAAGCGGCTTCGTGGCGCTCGTCGCACCGCTCGTCAAGGAGGGCGTCCTCTCTCCCGACGCGGCGCTGACCTGCACCTCTCTGACGGGATATTCGGGCGGAGGGAAGAAGATGATCGCCGAATACGAAAGCGATCTTCGCGATCCGCTCCTTGACGCTCCGCGGATGTATGGACTTTCCCAGCAGCACAAGCATCTGGCCGAGATGCAGGCCATATGCGGCCTTTCGCGTCCGCCGATCTTCTGTCCCATCGTCGCCCCCTTTTACAGCGGCATGGAGGTGACCGTCCCGCTCTTTGCCGAGCAGCTTTCGGTCTCGCCAAAGCGTCTTAGCGAGCTTTATGCCGACTATTACCGCGAGGGGCTGATCCGTTTTCTTCCCGAGGCAAGCGAAGCAGGCTTTCTTTCCGCCGCCGCGCTTTCGGGCAAGGACACGATGCAGATCACGCTTTCGGGCAACGACGAGCGGATCCTGCTCGTCGCACGCTTTGACAATCTTGGCAAGGGCGCCTCGGGTGCCGCCATTCAGAACATGAACCTCATCCTCGGTCTTGAGGAGGAGAGCGGGCTCTGCCTCGGCTAAGCTCAACATCATTTGTGAAATTCGGTAAGGAGTATCGATATGAATATCATCAACGGCGGCGTTTGTGCCGCAAAGGGATTTACGGCAAGCGGCGTTCATTGCGGCGTACGCAAGAACCGTACCAAGAAGGATCTGGCTCTGATCTTCAGTGAGGTCCCCGCAAGTGCGGCGGCCGTTTACACCACCAACCTCGTCAAGGGCGCACCCCTGACCGTCACCAAGCAGCATATTGCCGACGGACAGGCACAGGCCGTGATCTGCAACAGCGGTAACGCAAACACCTGCAACGCCAACGGCATTGAGGTTGCCGAGCTGACCTGTGAGGCTCTTGCCAAGGAGCTTGGTATTGATGCCAAGGACGTGGTGATCGCTTCCACGGGAGTCATCGGTCAGCCCCTTGATCCCGCTCCCATCGTGGGGGGGATCCCTCGGCTGGTCGAGGCGCTGTCCAAGGACGGATGCGAGGACGCTGCAGAGGGCATTATGACCACCGACACCGTGCGCAAGGAGATCGCCATCTCCTTCACGCTTGGCGGAAAGCTCTGCCACATCGGCGGAATTGCCAAGGGAAGCGGCATGATCCATCCCAACATGGCAACGATGCTGGTCTTCATCACCACCGACGCGGCCATCTCCGCGCCCATGCTGGCAAAGGCGCTTTCCTCGGACGTGGCCAATACCTTTAACATGATCAGCGTGGACGGAGACACCTCCACCAACGATATGGTCACCGTGCTGGCAAACGGCATGGCGGAAAATCCCGAGATCACCGAGGAGGGCGAGGATTTTGACACCTTCATGCAGGCCCTCAACACGGTCACGGTCCATCTCTGCCGCCTGATCGCAGGCGACGGCGAGGGCGCAACCAAGCTGCTGGAGTGCCGCGTTACGGGTGCCGATACCGTCGACACCGCAAAAACCGTGGCCAAGAGCGTGATCTGCTCCAGCCTTCTTAAGGCCGCCATGTTCGGCGCCGACGCCAACTGGGGACGCGTCCTCTGTGCCATCGGATACAGCGGTGCCAAGGTCGACGTTGACCGCGTGGACGTTGCCTTCCGCAGCCGCATGGGAACCGTTACGGTCTGCCGTGGCGGCTCGGGCGTGCCGTTCTCCGAGGAGAAGGCCAAGGAGATCCTCCTTGAATCCGAGATCGAGATCCTCATCTCGATCGGAGACGGTCCTTGTGTCTCGACCGCATGGGGCTGTGACCTCACCTACGATTACGTCAAGATCAACGGAGATTACCGTACCTAAACCAGAAAGGATTTTTGCAGAATGCAGCATTCATTCTCCAACGCACAGCGTGCAGAGGTCCTCACGCAGGCTCTGCCATACATCAAGCGCTATACCGGAAAGGTCGTCGTGGTCAAATACGGCGGCAACGCCATGATCAACGAGCAGCTGAAGCAGCAGGTCATGGAGGACATCGTTCTCCTCTGGCTCATCGGCGTCAAGATCGTGCTCGTTCACGGGGGAGGTCCCGAGATCAACGAGACCATGGCCCGTCTTGGCAAGGAGGCCGTCTTCGTTGACGGTCTTCGCGTCACCGACAAGGAGACCGTGGACATCGTGCAGATGGTCCTGGCCGGAAAGGTGAATAAGACCCTGGTCAATCTTCTGGAAATGAAGGGCGGCAAGGCGATGGGCATCTCGGGCATGGACGGACGCCTGATCGAGGCCACCGTCAAAGATGAGCGCCTCGGCTACGTGGGCAAGATCACCAAGATCAATATCAAACCCGTAGAGGATCTTCTGGAGCGCGGCTACATTCCCGTGATCTCCACGCTGGGCTGTGACCGCGAGGGCAACGCCTACAACATCAACGGCGATACCGCCGCGGCCTATATCGCAGGCGCACTCAACGCCAAGCGCTTGATCATGATGACCGATATTGCAGGCATTCTGCGCGATAGGGAGGATCCCGCAACGCTGATCCCGCACGTTACGATCGATGAGGCAAAGGCGCTCTACGACGAGGGCGTGATCTCGGGCGGCATGATCCCCAAGGTGGATTGCTGCATTGAGGCCATCGAGAAGGGCGTACAGAAGGTAATCATTATGGACGGCCGCGTTCCGCACTCCATTCTCATGGAGCTTCTCACCGACGAGGGTGCAGGAACCATGGTCACGGGGGAATAAGATATGCAAGATCTGCAAACGCGCGACCGCGCCTACGTGGCAAACACCTATAACCGCTTTCCCATCGAGATCCTCACGGGAAAGGGGTCGATCGTGACCGACACGCAAGGAAAGCACTACATCGACATGGGCTCCGGCATTGGCGTGACCTCCTTTGGTATCGCCGATCCCGAGTGGATCTCTGCCGTCAACGAGCAGCTTTCCCGCGTGCAGCATATGTCCAATCTCTATTACACCGAGCCCTGCGCCGTACTTGCTGAGGAGCTTTGCATGCGCACGGGCATGAAGAAGGTGTTCTTCTCCAACTCGGGCGCTGAAGCGAATGAGTGCGCCATCAAGGTCGCTCGCAAGTATGCGGCAGAGAAGAAGGAAAGCGACTGCTTCTATATCCTCACGCTGGAAAACAGCTTTCACGGCCGCACGCTGACCACCCTTGCGGCAACGGGGCAGGACAAGTTCCATCAGCTCTTTCAGCCCTTGACTCCGGGCTTCCTGCACACCCCGGCAAACGATTTTGAGGCCTTGAAGGCCATGACCGAGCAGTATCCCGTGGCAGGCATTCTTCTGGAATGCGTGCAGGGAGAGGGGGGCGTGATCCCGCTTGAGCCGGAGTTCCTCCAAAAGACCGCCGCGCTTGCCAAGGAGAAGGACATTCTTCTGATGGTGGACGAGGTCCAGACGGGCAACGGCCGCACGGGCTCGCTTTACGCCTATATGCAATTCGGTATTGCGCCCGACGTCGTTTCAACCGCAAAGGGACTTGGCGGAGGCCTTCCCATCGGAGCAACGCTCCTTGGCGAGAAGGTCGAGTCGGTTCTCGGCTTTGGCGATCACGGCTCCACCTTTGGCGGCAATCCCATCGCCTGCGCGGGCGCGCTGAGCATTCTGCGCCGCATAGACGATGCCTTACTTGATGAGGTCAGGGAGAAAAGCGCGTACGTCTTTTCCGCACTTTCGGGTGCCGACGGCGTTGAGAGCGTGAGCGGACTTGGTCTGATGATCGGCATCAAGACGAGAAAGCCTGCCGCCGACGTGATCCGCCTGTGCATGGAGAAGGGCGTGCTTTGCCTTTCCGCCAAGGATAAGGTCAGACTCCTGCCCGCACTTAACATTCCGTTTGACACACTCAAGCAGGCCGTAAGCATCATCCGCAAGTCCTGCGCCGAATAAGGAGAACGCACTATGCTCAATCTGAAGGGAAAACACTTTCTGACGCTTCTGGATCTGACTCCCGAGGAGATCGGGGGACTTCTCGATCTTGCGGCAGAGCTGAAGCAAAAGAAGAAGGCGGGCATTCCGCATCGCCTTTTTGAGGGAAAGAGCATCGCCCTCATCTTTGAAAAGACCAGCACGCGCACGCGCTGTGCCTTTGAGGTTGCCGCGGCAGACCTCGGTATGCATCCCGTCTATCTGGACCCTAAGGGCTCGCAGATCGGCAAGAAGGAGAGCATCGCCGATACCGCACGCGTACTTGGCCGTATGTTTGACGGCATCGAGTACCGCGGCTTTGGCCAGGAGATCGTTGAGGAGCTTGCCGCAAACGCAGGCGTTCCCGTGTGGAACGGACTGACCAACGAATACCATCCCACCCAGATCTTAGCCGATTTTCTTACCATTCGGGAGCATTTCGGCTCCCTTGCGGGAAAGAAGCTCGTTTACATGGGAGATGCGCGCTACAATATGGGCAACTCCCTGATGATCGGGTGCGCCAAGATGGGAATGCAGTTCGTCGCCTGCGCACCGAAGGCGTATTTCCCGTCGCCCGAGCTGGTCGAGAAATGTCAGCTCGTTGCCGAGCAAACGGGAGCGACGCTTTCCTTTATCGAGGATCCGATGGAGGCGACCAAAAACGCCGACGTGATCTACACCGACGTCTGGGTTTCCATGGGAGAGCCCGAATCGGTATGGAAGGAGCGCATCGACGCACTCTCTCCCTATCGCGTGACCCGTGAGCTGATGGAGAATGCAGGTCCTCAATGCCGCTTTATGCACTGCCTGCCCGCCTTCCACGATCTGAAGACCGAGGTAGGGAAGGAGATCCACGAAACATTCGGCCTTACCTGCATGGAGGTTACCGACGAGGTGTTCGAGAGCGAGGCCTCGATCGTCTTTGACGAGGCCGAGAACCGTATGCACACCATCAAGGCTGTGATGGCGGCCACACTTTGAGCAAACGAAAAGTGCCACCGATGCTTACCCATCGGTGGTGCTTCTTCTTTGGGAAAAGGCACCGTCTTTTTTCCGAAAATCTCCAAAAGTGTTCTTGATTTTCCCAATCAAGTGTGCTATAATGATACTGTATGTTTATCAGAACGGAGGATGTCGCCTTGAAGAAGCAGGATCTGCAGGAAACGAAGCAACTTTTACACTTTATCGAGAAAAGTCCCACCGCCTTCCATGCGGTGCAGACCGTCGTAGAGGAGCTGGAAAAACAGGGCTTTACCCGTCTTGAGGAGGGAGGCGAATGGTCGCTTTCTCCCGGAGAGGGCTATTTCGTCACGCGCAACCAATCCTCCGTCATCGCCTTCCGCCTGCCCAAGGAGGAGGCTCTCGGCATGATGATCGCGGCGAGCCACACCGATTCGCCGATGTTCAAGCTCAAGGGCTCCTATCTCACCCCCGCCTTTGGCGAATATCTCCGCCTGAACACCGAGGTCTACGGCGGAACGATCCTTTCCTCCTGGCTGGACCGTCCCTTGACCCTTGCCGGTCGCGTGATCCTTGAAAAGGACGGCGTGTTCACGGCCAAGACCGTCTACGTTGACCGCGACCTGCTCCTGATCCCCAACGTGGCGATCCACTGCAATCGTACCGTCAATTCGGGCTATGCCTTCAATCCTGCGGTCGATATGCTTCCGCTCCTGGCACAGGAAAGCAGCAAGGCCGATCCCGTAAAGGCGCTTCTGGCAAAGGAGCTTGACTGCCGCGAGGAGGAGATCTGCGGCATGGATCTCTACGTGGTCTGCCGCACGCCCGCAAGCATTTGGGGCGCATCCAAGGAGTTTTTCTCCGCTCCCCGCATTGACAACCTCATGTGCGCCTACGGCTCGCTCCGCGGCTTTTTGGAGGGAGAAAACGCGCACGCCGTGACCGTTTACTACGCCGCTGACAACGAGGAGACGGGAAGCTCAACCAAGCAGGGAGCAGGCTCGGTCTTCCTTTCGGACACGCTGGACCGCATCGCGACCATGCTCGGCAAGGATAAGCGCAGGCTTCTTGCAAGCTCCATGATGGTCTCGGCCGACAACGGACACGCCAAGCACCCCAACCATCCCGAGCTTTCGGATGCACAGAATTTCCCTAAGCTCAACGGCGGTGTGGTGATCAAGTCCAACGCCGCGCAGAAATATACCACCGACGGTGTATCCGCCGCACTCTTTGGAGCGATCTGCCGCCGTGCGGACGTTCCCGTGCAGTTCTTTGCCAACCGCAGCGATATGCCGGGAGGCTCCACCCTCGGCAGCATCTCCAACACGCTCGTCCCGCTGATCACCGTGGATATCGGCATGGCACAGCTTGCGATGCATTCCTCCTACGAAACTGCCGGAAGCATGGACGTCTCCTACCTGATCAGAGCAATGAAGGCATTTTACGCGAGCCGTCTTGAGGCAAAGACCGACGGCACCTACGCGCTTTGCGGAAAGGAACAGTAAAAAGCGATGTATAAGATTGGATTTGATAACGAAAAATACATCTCGATGCAATCCGAGCATATCCGAAACCGCATCGACCAGTTTGGCGGCAAGCTCTATCTCGAGTTTGGCGGAAAGCTCTTTGACGATTATCACGCCGCGCGCGTGCTGCCCGGCTTTGCTCCGGACAGCAAGATCCGTATGCTCATTCAGCTCAAGGAGCAGGCGGAGATCGTTATTGCCATCAACGCAAACGATATTGAAAAGAACAAGGTACGCGGCGACCTCGGCATTACCTACGATCTCGACACACTTCGCCTGATCGACGCCTTCCGCAGCTTTGGTCTGTACGTGGGAAGCGTGGTGCTGACGCGCTGGCAGGATCAGCCTGCAGCCATCAAGTTCCAAAAGCGTCTTGAGTCGCTCGGTCTGCGCGTATACCGCCATTACACCATTCCGGGGTACCCCTCGGATATCGATCGCATCGTCAGCGACGAGGGCTACGGCCTCAACGATTACATTGAGACCTCGCGCTCGCTCGTCATCGTCACCGCCCCCGGCCCCGGAAGCGGCAAGATGGCCACCTGCATGAGCCAGCTTTATCACGATCACAAGCGGGGAATCCAATCGGGCTACGCCAAGTTTGAGACCTTCCCGATCTGGAATCTCCCCTTAAAGCATCCCGTCAACGTGGCCTACGAGGCGGCAACGGCAGATCTGAACGACATGAACATGATCGACCCCTTCCATCTGGAGGCCTACGGCGTAACGACGGTCAATTATAACCGCGACGTGGAGATCTTCCCGGTGGTGAATGCGATGTTCCGCAAGATCAGCGGAGCCTCCCCCTACAAGTCTCCCACCGATATGGGCGTCAACATGGCAGGGAACTGCATCATCGACGACGACGCGGTCCGTTATGCCGCAAATATGGAGATCGTGCGCCGCTACTATCACGCGCTGAGCGATCAGCGCAAAAACGGCGAGGATACGCACAGCTCAGATAAGCTGAAGCTGATCATGCAATCCGCAGGCATCGACGTGGAATACCGCAAGGTTGCCCTTGCCGCTCTCCAAAAATCCGAATCCACGGGCGGAAAGCCCGCGGTCGCCATTGAGCTTGCTGACGGCAGGACCGTCACGGGAAAGACCTCGCGTCTGCTTGGCGCGGCCTCTGCCGCACTTCTGAACGCCTTGAAGGTCATGGCAGAGATCGACGATCGGATCGATCTGATCTCGCCCGAGATCCTTGAGCCCATCACCAATCTCAAGGTCAAAACGCTCGGCAGCTCCAATCCCCGTCTGCATCCCAACGAGGTGCTGATCGCGCTTGCCATTTGCGCCGTCAACGATCCCATTGCCGCAAAGGCGCAGGAGCAGCTGGCCAATCTGCGCAACTGCGAGATGCATTCCTCGGTGATCCTTTCGGGATCGGATGAGCACACGCTCAAAAAGCTCGGCCTTCGCCTGACCTGCGAGCCGCAGTACGAAAGCAAGCGCCTGTATCACGGCTATTGATCGATTTGCAACAGAAAGTGAGGTGATCCCATGGGAACTCTGTTTGATTACGTCAATTGGAGAGGCGATCTGACCTTTTCCGAGGCGCCCTTCAACGAGGTGGATAATCTGATCTTCTCCTTACTTTCCTATCTGAATTTTTCGGGGATCGTACCGGAGGAGCATTCCGATGCCGCCATTCCCATCAAGGCGGCCGCCAACTCCTTTCTCTCCAAAAACCCCGATCTGCGGAAATTCTCCATGGGGCTGATCGTTCCAAAGGAGATCATTCTGCTTTGCCGCGCCATCAAGGATACCCGACGCTTTGCCAACGTGGAGATGCGTGCCTTTGTCAACAAGATCGACACCGAGCGCGAAATGCAATTCTCGGCCATCACCTTTTTCCCGGGCGACGGCTCAATGCTTGTGACCTACCGCGGAACCGACGATACGATCGTTGGCTGGAAGGAAAACTTCAACATGAGCTATCTTCCCGTTGTTCCCGCGCAGCTGGAGGCGGCAAGCTATCTCAACCGTGCGGCCAAGACCTTCCCGGACTGTCCGATCTACGTTAACGGACACAGCAAAGGGGGAAACCTCGCCGTGTATGCGGCCGTGCACACCGACGAGGAGAACAAAGCGCGCATCAAGCGTGTCTGGAACAACGACGGCCCCGGCTTTAAGAAGGATATCCTTTCGACGCCCGCCTATCTGCAGATGCGCCCCAACATTCAAACGCTCCTGCCCGAATCCTCCGTGGTCGGTATGCTGCTCAAGCACGAGGAGAACTACACCGTCATCAAGAGCAAGCAAACGGGGCTTCTCCAGCATAACGGCCTTACCTGGGAGGTCATGGGGAATTCCTTCATTCACCTCAAAAACGTCACGCAGGAAAGTCGCCAGCTCGACCGCGATCTGAACGAATGGATCTCGATGATGACCCCGGAGCAATGCGAGCAGTTCACCGATTCGCTCTATAAGATCCTCTCCTCGGACAACGCGATGACGCTGAGCGATCTTGCGTCGGCCAAGAACAAGTGGTTAAAGCGCAGTCAAAATCTGGATCCCCTCGTGCATAAGACCATTCGCAAGACGCTTTCCTGTCTGATGAACGTCAGCCTGAAGAACCGTCTTGGCGGTATGCTTCCGCAAAAGAAGGGGGAAGGGAACGTTCCCGCCGTTCCGCCCGAAAAGAAGCCTTAAGTGCAAGCATCACATTTGTCTGGACAAATACAATGTGGGCTAAGCCCAAGCCCTTATCACGACAGAAAGAGATAACAAATCGGTTCGTAGCCGAAATGTTATCTCTTTTTCTGTTGGTTTAATGAAATCGTTGCACGGCAACGATGAAATCTTCACTTCGTTCAGATGAAATCCAAGGACAAGTCCTCGGATGAAATCAAATCCGTCTAAATACAACCCTGCGAAGCAGGATTTCATCGCAAACGCGATTTCATCCACCGGAGGTGGATTTCACCCGTCGAAGACGGATTTGAC
>JAFWAA010000046.1 GCA_017507905.1 Clostridia bacterium
GGGAGGCTTAAGGAGAACCGCCGCACAAAAAGCAAGCGCTCCCACCTCCGCTTTTTCTTTTGCCCATGTAGGCCCAAAAGAAAAAGCTTGGCAAAAAGAAAACGGCCGAGAGAAGGTTTCGCGCGTTGCGACGCGCGACCAAGGCTGCGCGCCTTGGATGGGCGCCCACTGGCGTGGGGGCTGCAAACGCGCTAACGCGCGGTACGTAGCCGCTTTATGCGGTGGGCGCGCTCTCGCGTGTCGGTCGTTCTCCTTCCTTCTTGAGAAAAGTCGCCCAAATGCAGAAAAAAATAACCAAATCTATTGAAATTCTACCCTAACTCTGTTATAATGAGCTGAAGGAATATTGACAAACGAGGTATCCGAGCATGAGCGAAAAGCTTTCTACCCAGCCCTATAAGGGCACAAGAGATTTCTACCCCAACGATATGCGCCTGCGCAATTGGTTCTTCGGCGTGATGCGCGACGTCCTGGAAAAGTCCGCCTTCGATGAGTATAACGGACCTATGCTGGAGTCGCTGGAGCTCTACGCCGCCAAAAGCGGTGACGAGATCGCCAATAAGCAGACCTATAACTTCATCGACCGCGGGGACCGTCACCTGGCCATTCGCCCCGAAATGACGCCCACCGTTGCCCGTATGGTCGCCGCTCGTATGGGCGAGTTGACCTTCCCCTTGAAGTGGTTCTCCATTCCCAATATGTACCGCTATGAGGCTACCCAGCGAGGCCGCCTGCGCGAGTTCTGGCAGCTGAACGTGGATATCTTCGGCGTGGACGGCTACGAGGCCGACTTCGAGTGCATTCGCAGCGCCATCAACATCATGCGCGCCTACGGCGCGGACGAGTCCATGTTCACCGTGCGCATCAATAACCGCCGCTTCTTCAACGACGTCGTTGCCGCCATTGCCAAGACCGACGAGGAGGGCGCGCGCAAGGTCTCCAAGGTCATCGACCGCAAGAACAAGGTGCCGCGCGAGGTCTACGAAAAGGATCTCCTGGCGCTTGGCCTTGACGCCGATCAGATCGCACGCATCGACGCACTCTACGGCATGAGCGTCACCGACGCCACGGCCATCTGCCCCGAGTCGCAAGGCTCGCAGGAGCTTCGCGATCTCTTTGCCGCGCTTGAGGAGCTGGATCTCGCACGCTATTGCGTGTTCGATTTCGGCATCATTCGCGGACTGGATTACTATACGGGAACCGTCTTCGAGGTCTTCGACAACGCTCCCGAGAATAACCGCGCCATGTTTGGCGGCGGCCGCTACGACAACCTCGTCGGCCTGTTCGTCAAGAACGCCAAGATCTCGGGCGTGGGCTACGGCATGGGCGACGTGACGCTTGAGAACTTCCTCGTCACGCACAAGCTGATTCCCGAGAACCTCGGCTCTCCCGTCAAGGTCCTGGTCACCCGCTTTGAGGACGTCCCCTACGCGCGCTACACGGCCATTGCCGACCGTCTTTCCCGCGCGGGCGTGGTCTCCTCGGTGTATCTGGGCAATAAGAAATTCGGCAAGCAGATCGACTTTGCCGTCAAGGAGAGCTACACGCACATTCTCATCATGGGCGGAAGCGAGGCCGAGAGAGGCGTGGTCCGCTTGAAGGATCTGCGCACCCGTGAGGAGCAGGAGCTTCCTCTCGACGAGGCCGTCGCGCTCCTCGCCAAGAGCTAAGCCAAAACCGTCTTTCCCCCGTTCTTTCCCCCCTGCATTTTCCCAAGGATACACGAGAAAAGGAGAAAAGAAGCTTATGGAACGCTTTTCGATCCCCTCTGCGGACGGACGCAGCACGCTTGCCGCCTACGCGGTCATTCCCCCGTCTCCTCGCGCCATGCTCCAGATCTCGCACGGAATGTGTGAGTATTTTCTGCGCTACGAGGGCTTTGCGGAGTATCTCGCTGAGCAGGGCATTCTCGTCTTCGGTCACGATCACCTCGGGCACGGCAACACGGCAAGCAGCCCCGACGAGCTTGGCTTTACCGTCTCGGGAGGGGGTGCTGAGGCGCTCCTTTGCGACGTGCGCCGTGTGGCCGAGCATATGCGCGGACGCTATCCCGACCTGCCCGTGATCCTCTTTGGGCACAGCATGGGCTCCTTTATCGCACGCGCCGTGCTGGAGGGGGATACGGCGAGCCTATATTCGGCCGCGATCCTTTGCGGAACGGGAGGACCCGACACGCCCGCGGCGGCAGGGAAGGCGCTTGCCTCCTTGCTCATCGCTCTGCGCGGAGAGAAGCACCGCTCAACGCTGCTCAAGAGCATCGCCTTTTCGGGCTACAACAAAAAGTTTGAAAAGAACTGTGACAAAAACGCCTGGCTGACGCGAGACGCGTCGGTGGTGGAAACATACAACGCCGATCCCTTCTGCACCTACGTCTTTACGCTTCGCGCCTACCACGATCTCTTTACGCTGGTCGAGCGCGTGTCGCGCAAGGATTGGGCGGAAAGCCTGCCCAAGGATCTGCCCCTCCTCTTGATCAGCGGAGAGATGGATCCCGTTGGCTCGTGGGGGCGCGGAGTGCGCCTTGTGGACGAGGCCCTGAGAAAGGCCGAGATCAAGGATCTTACGCTTCGGCTCTATCCCGAGATGCGGCACGAGATCCTCAACGAGGTCGGCAAGGAGACGGTATGGAGGGAGACTTTGGAATGGATAAACGAGAGGATCTGATCGCAGATCTCAAGGGCACGTCGGGACGTCTTCTCGGCGTGGACTTCGGCGACACCCGTACGGGGGTCGCACTGTCCGACGTCAGCCGCTTTCTGGCCTCGGGGATCGGGTATATCTCGCCCGGCGGCATCGTCAAAACGGCGGACGCGCTGGCCGCGATCGCCCGTGAGCAGAGGGTCGTTGGCATCGTCGTCGGCCTTCCCCGAAACATGGACGGGAGCGAGGGCTTCCGCGCGGAGCGCTGCCGTGAGCTGGCGGAGCTTTTGCGCGAGCGGACGGAGCTGCCCGTGGTGATGATGGACGAGCGCATGACCACGATGAGCGCGTCCCGCTATTTGAACGAGACCAATACACGAGGGGCAAAGCGCAAGGGCGTGATCGATACGCTCTCGGCGCAGATCATTCTGCAGAACGCCCTCGATCGCTTAAAGAACCTTTGAGCCGTCGGCAGGGGAGAGAAGCCGAAAAAATCCCCTGCGATCCGTACGGCGTACGCTATTTTCCAACAAGAAGAAAGGAGGGCACGGTATGCAAGCACAGGCACACAACGCACCGCCGCGCGTGGCCGCACTGCACGATCTTTCCTGCTTTGGCCGATGCGCGCTGACCGTGATCCTGCCAACGCTCTCGGTGATGGGATATCAGGTCGTGCCGATCCCCACCGCGCTCCTGTCCACCCACACGGGGGGCTTTACCGATCTGCATTTTCGCGATCTTACGGCCGATATGGAGGCGATCGCCGAGCATTTTGAGACCCTTGGCGTCACCTTTGACGCGATCTACCCGGGCTTTCTCGGCAGTGCCGAGCAGATCGAAACGGTCTGCCGCTTCATCGACCGCTTCGGCGCCGAGCGAGAGGGAAGGACCCCAACCGTGCTGGTCGATCCCGTTATGGGAGACGACGGCGCGCTCTATTCCACCTACACGCGCGATCTGGTCGAGGGCGTCAAGCATCTGGCGTCGCGCGCCCATATCCTGACGCCGAACCTCACCGAGGCCTGCTTCCTGACCGACACGCCCTACCGTGCCACCGAGCAGATGGAGCCGCAGGAGGCACGCGCCTTTGCCGAGACCTTGATGGATCACCTTGAGCGCCTTTGCCACGGCTGCATCGTCATCACGGGGATCACCCAGAAGGACGGAATGCTGGCTAATCTTGGGCGCAACGCCGACGGCTCGCGCTTTTATCAGCGCACGCCCATCGAGGCGCACGCCTATCCAGGGACGGGGGATCTCTTTGCCTCGGTCCTGCTGGGCGAGGTGCTCCGCGGAAAGGCTTTTTCCGAGGCCTGCCAACGGGCGGCCGCCTTTACCGCCGAGACCATTCGGGCGTCTGCCTGTCTTTCCACCCCCACTCGCGAGGGCGTTGCCCTGGAGTGGCAGCTGCATCGGCTGGTCGACTCTCCGCGCGCGGAGACGTGATCTTGGCTTCTCCGTCTTACATTTGACGAAAGAAAGGAACCCTAAATCATCATGAAAGCAAACAGCCGTGCACCGCGCATCTTTGGACGCGTGGTCAAATTCACTTTTACCTGCTTCGTCTTTTTGGTCTGCGGCATCGTGCTGTGGCGCGTCTTTACGTCGGGCGATCCCGCCGCCATCAAAACGGTGGCCGTCAATTCCGCACTGGCCGAGGCCTACGAGCAGCACGGTGAGGAGCTGACCCTGCAATATCAGCCGCTCCAGACGACCATCACCCGCGGCGAGCACAACAGCGGATATTTTGGCGTCACGCAGACGCTGTTTATCCCGCAGGCAAACCAGGTGCAGATCGTTTTTCGCTACAACAACAGCACCCTGCGGCATCTGCAGGAGGACTACGGTCTTGACGCGCTTCCCGACAAGGCGCTCTGCCATTTTGACGTGACGCTGGTCAAGACGACCGATCTCACGCCCGAGATCGAGGAGGACTACAAGGATACCTCCACCTTTACCACCGAGAGATACTACCCGAGCGAGCACGTCATTCGCGAGACCACCGCGCTTTATACCTACTACCGCTACACCTTTGAGGGGGTCACGGTCGAGGAGGATACGCTCGGCGTGTTCGTGGATATTTACTACAATCAGGACGTTCGCTATGAGGAGGAGGCCTATGGGCGCCTCTGCATCTACAACGCCTACTACGCCGATTGGAAGACCTACAAGTGGTCGCGCGCCGATAAGCGTGCGCTCGAGGCCTTCCTTTCGGGCGAGCAGGAATGACGGAGGACGAACGGCATGAAGCAAGCGTTTGTTTTTGTGGGCGGCGATGTCTGCCCCGAGCGCATCACCGAGCGTCCCGAGGAGGGAGCGATCACGGTCGCGGCCGACGTGGGCTGGAGGAATGCACAGCGGCTTGGGATCACTCCGCGGATCCTCGTTGGGGATTTTGATTCCCTTGGCGAGCCCGACGTGGGGGAGGAGACCGAGGTTTTTCAGGTCCCTGCCGAGAAGAACGAGACCGATACCCAGCTGGCGGTGGATCTTGCGATCAGCCGCGGAGCGGAGCAGATCACGATCATCGGCGGTCTTGACGGGCGCCTTGACCATACCCTCTCCAATCTGGCGATCCTTGAGGACCTGGACCGCCGAGGCATTCACGCCGTCATCACGGACGGGCGAAACCGCGTGCGCTTTTTGCGCAACAACAGCACCCTGATCCCGCGGAGCGGCTTTCGCTATCTTGCCCTGATCGCGGCGGACGAGACCGTCAAGGGCGTGAGCATCGAGGGGGTCAAATATCCGCTCAAGCGCGCAAGGCTGCATCGCGCGCATCAGTACGCCGTTTCGAACGAGATCGAAAAGAACTGCGCCCTGATCGAGGTGCGCAAGGGCGGCGTGTGGATCCTGGAGAGCGCGGAGGCCTCCTTGGCAGAGCCCCCGAAAAAGAAATGAAAAAACGGCGAAAAGAATGAAAAAAACGGAGAAAACCCTCTTGTTTTTTTTCCGACTTTTTGCTATAATAAAAGCAAAATTCAAGGACGGACCCGCCCCTGGAAATTTTGCAACCTTTTTCTACGGAGGAAAAACCAATGAACAGCAACAAACGTCCCGAAAGCATGCAGCGCATTACCACGGTCGAGCAGGCCAACGCCTTCATCGAGGAGCAGATCGCCCTCGTGCGGGAGCAGGTTGGTGACAAGAAGGTGCTTCTCGCCCTTTCCGGAGGAGTGGATTCCTCGGTGGTGGCCGCCCTTCTGATCAAGGCGATCGGCAAGCAGCTGGTCTGCGTGCACGTCAATCACGGCCTGATGCGCAAGAACGAGTCCGAAAACGTGGTGGAGGTCTTCCGCAACCAGCTGGATGCCAACCTCATCTACGTGGACGCCACCGACCGCTTCTTGAACCTCTTGGCGGGCGTTTCCGATCCCGAGAAGAAGAGAAAGATCATCGGCGCGGAGTTCATCAACGTCTTTGCGGACGAGGCAAGGGCGCTTTGCGGCGTTTCCTTCCTGGCACAGGGAACCATCTACCCCGATATTCTCGAGAGCGTGAAGCAGGCGGAGGGCAAGAGGCCGTCAAGTCGCATCACAACGTGGGCGGACTTCCCGAGGATCTGCAATTCGAGGGTCTTGTCGAGCCGGTCAAGCTGCTGTTCAAGGACGAGGTTCGCGTGGTAGGCGAGGCGCTGGGACTTCCGCACGCCATGGTCTACCGTCAGCCCTTCCCGGGACCGGGACTGGGTGTTCGCTGCCTGGGTGCCATCACGCGCGACCGTCTGCACGCCCTGCGCGAGGCAGATGCCATTCTGCGCGAGGAGTTTGACCTGTGCGGCCTGAACGAGAAGGTATGGCAGTACTTCGTGGTCGTGCCCGACATCAAGAGCGTTGGCGTAAAGAACGAGAGCCGCTACGAGGGCTGGCCCGCGATCATTCGCGCGGTCAACACCACGGACGCGATGACCGCAACGGTAGAGGAGATCCCCTACGAGGTCCTGCACCGCATCACCGCCCGCATCACGAGCGAGGTCGAGGGCATCAACCGCGTGCTGATGGATCTGACGCCGAAGCCGGTGGGAACGATCGAGTGGGAATAATTTCAGAGGTCGAAAAAAGCCCGTAATATCAAGGGTTTTCGCACTTTCGAAGCCGCTTGTGGCAACAAAATGGCAACATTTTTAAGAGAATAATTGCAGCCGGATTGTAGGTTGTATGCATAATTGCTCGCAGTAGACCTACTGTGAGCAATTTGTTTTCTGCAAAGGAGAGATTTCGCATGACGTATAAAGACGGCTACGTTGCTTTTATTGATATCCTTGGTTTTAGTACCTATGTATCTAACGAAAATAATGCCAATGGTACTAACGCCCTTTTTGATTTTGTAAGGAAATTTTCCGATCTATTTAATACTTCACCTGATCTAAAAATTGAAGTGTCATTTTTCTCTGACAGCATTGTTCTAACAGCAAATGAACTGGAAGATTTGGTCGCTCCGATATATATAGCTGAATCTTACCTCAAAGATAAACTGGGGTTACTATTCAGGGGCGGAATATGCTATGGCAAATACTATCATAATAATGGCGTTACTTTCGGCCCTGCAGTTGTATCCGCATATAAGCTCGAAGGAAAGGCAAACTATTCAAGGATTATTCTGGATTCTACAATTCAGCTATCCGAAGAAACAAGTATCATCTTTTATCAAGATATAGATGGATTTACATGCCTCAATCCTATGAGTGCCATTCTGAATGAGCCTATTGCTTATGGCTCGGAAGGCGAAGTGTATCCAGAAGGTAATATAAACGAAATCATTAGCAGTTGCTTTGCTAAGCATCGAGACGCCATCATTAAACAAATCGCAAAGCATAAAGGGACACCGGTTATTGATAAATACCTGTGGAGAGTACGAGCTTTTAATTACACATGTAATCTTATTGCGGATTTACCTAATGGCGAACCTATTTACAAAGCTATTAATTTTGTGGCAAATGAACAGTTAAAACATTTGCTCAAAAATCAGTTAATTACAGAAGATGACATTTTGATGTGCTAAGAAAACAGCTCTACTCTTCTAAAGTAGACAAAACCGTGGCAACTCTATGGCAACAAAAAAGCAGATAGCCCCTGCTGTCTGAATAATGGAAATAATCCTACGACTTTGAGCCAAATCCCATAAGCAAATCTGTTTAAGATTTCTTTTTCAGGAGCGAGTGGGAATGATCCCACAGGTCGAAAAAGGCTTGCTGTTACAAGGAGTTTTGGCTCTCACAATTTGAAAAAACCAGCGGGAATCGCTCGCTGATATCAAACGGATACCATCTCGATCCGGAGATGGAATCCTACCAAAGTCTCTCAAAGGGGCTGTCTCAAATGCTTTTCGCATTTGCAGCAGCCCCCTTTTTCAACTCCCTTGCGTGTCGATTGTGTGTTGACAAAATCCTGTGAAAATGGTATAATGGCAATGATGAACAAAGGGGCGCTTCACGCATTCGTCCCTCAACCTCTGCGCACTCCATGGTAGCGAAAGGAGCTTACGCCATGATCCAGACCTTTGAGCGCGAAACGGTATTGACCTATTCCGTCATGCCGCCGCTTTATATCCCCTTCCGTAATGCCTGGGGACAGAACGTTTATACCACCTATTCGCCTTTCGATCGGGATCCCTTCACCATCATGGCGTCCAGCACGTCGGGCTCGCCCGTGCTGATCGCGGGGGATTGCTTCTTCGGTTTTCTCAACGCCTCGGGCGGCCGCTTTGCCTATGACGGCGCGGGAACGCTGACCGTCACCTGTCCTGCGGGGCAGGCCCTCTACCACACCGAGGGGACAAGCCCCTATCAGGCGTGGCTCGATTACAGCGCCGAGGTGGCCAAGAGCTTTCCCGAGAGGCACGTGGAGGCATTCTGGAGCGATCTGGAATACTGCACGTGGGTGGATCAGAAGCACGAGGCGATCCTTCGGGGCATTTCCGCACAGGCCGCGATCACCGAGCAATTCGTGTATGACTATATGCGCCGCGTCAAGGCGCTGGGGCTCCCCCCGGGAAAGCTGACCATCGACGACGGCTGGGATATTCGCAAGATGCCCGACGGCCGACGGGTGCAGGGCAACTGGGAGATCGACCGTGAAAAATTTCCGCACATGGAGCGGCTCGTGCAGGACATGGTGAGCGAGGGCTTTACGCCGGGAATTTGGTTTGCTCCCTTCACGGCAACGCCCACGGCCAAGATCGCGCAGGAGCATCCCGAGGTGCTGGGCGGCTTCTGGGATCAGAAGTCCGAGAACGGGGATATGGAGGCGCTCCGCTTCTTCCTGCCGAGCGAGGCTCTGCGTCCCTACTACACCGAGATCTTCTCCAAGTACATCGGCATGGGCTTCCGCAAGGTCAAGCTGGATATGTCCTACGGGCCGAAGCACGAGATGATCGCTCTGCTTCGCATGATCGACGAGGTCATCAAGTCCATTGATCAGAGCGTTGAGGTGGAGGCGCACATTCCCGATATTTTTGCGTCCCGCTACTGCGACGTCGTCCGCATCAACGACGTGGCCTTTGACGACGGAGGAAAATGGCGCGGCGTTACGCAGGGACACTACTACGTTTGCCGCTACTCCTCGCCCGACCGCGTGCTCAACCTGGATCACCTGGGAACGAACACGCCGACGCCGCGCGCCAAGGATTTTCTGGAGCACACGCGCATGCTGCTCAAGCTCAAGGGGGGATACCCTTGCGTTTCGCTGCTGCCCGACCGCTTCTCGGAGGAGCCCGCCGTGGCGGAGGAATTCGTCGCCCTGGTCAACGCCTGGGTCAAGGAGAACGGGCGCTGAGCGCGGACCAAAGGGAAAAGAAAAAGAGAAAAAGAGAAAAGAGCAGGCCTCCGTCGATGGACGGAGGCCTGCTTTCGTTTTGCGTCCTGCCCGCCAGGGCAAGTCCGTTTAATTGATCCTTCGGACGGGGTGGGGGAGGGGGAGCTGGTCGCGGAACGCGTTCAGCACGCGGTCGACCTCCTCCGCCGTCTCCGTGGTAAAGAGGAAATGCCCTCCCTTGATCCCTGCCGCGAGCAGACGGTCCTGTCTGTCCGACATCGAGGTGGGGAGGCTGTTGCAGATCACGCTTCGATGCTCCCATTCCCGAAGGACGGGGAACTCCGCACCCCTTCGGTCGCGTAAGGTCAGCGTCCCTGCGGTGCAATCCTCGCAGGAGCCAAGCTCGCGTCCCACGCATTTCTCCAGCGTCATCAGCGGAATGCGTCCGTAAACGATCGCCGAGCAGGGACCCGCAAGATCGCGGATCTGGGGCAGGGTCAGCTCGGGGGAGAGCAGGATCTCCTCAAGGCCGAGTGTCTCCAGTGCGGCAACGCTCTCCTTGTTGGTGGCGTTCAGACGAAAATCGCCCACGGGGGTCAATCCCGCATCGCGCACGAGCGCAAGATGACCGAGGTTTCCGAGAAGCGCGTAGCGCGCGCCCCTCTCCTTTGCCTCGCGGAGCATTTTGCGGACGGTCTCCTCGTCTCCGTCAAAGATGACGGGAGGCAGGACCACGCCCTCCACGCCCGCCGTGTGGCGGTTGAGGGGAAGGTAGATGCGATCAAAGAAGGCGCGCGCCGCAGGGGTGATCTGTGCGGCGCTGTAAAAGCGTCCGCTCTTGCGGGCGCATTTTTTCTCTGCCGACGCGCAAGGAACGTAGGGACGCGTCGAAAAGGCGGACGTTGGCACGCGCTTTTCCTCCAGCGCGGCAACGGCGCGACGGCGCAGGTCGTTCAGGTGCGAGACGGGAACCATCAGCCCCTCGTCCAGCGTCAGCGTAAAGCGCTTTGCCTCGTAGGGGGTGTTCCCCAGCTTGAGGAGGCTCCGTTCGGCGTTCTCGCGCGAGAGGGGAGCGTTTTGCGCTTCCAGCGGGCATTCGCCCGTGACGGTAGCCGTGTGCCGTCCGTCCGAGAGCGAGAGCTGCAGGGACTTTCCGCGCAGGATCTGCGCCTCGACCTCCAGGGGAATGCGTCGGGTAATGCCGCGGAAGGGCTCGGCCTCGCGGCTTGCGCGCTTGTCGGCGTCCGAGCGGACGCCAAGCATATTCCGTCCGATCCGTCCCGTAAAATAGCCGTCGGTAAAGCCGCCGCGCGAAAAGCTCTCGGCAAGCTCGCGCATTTCCTTTGACGTTGCGCCCCGACCCTCGTCCAGCAGTCTGCGCCAGACGCGCGCCGTGTCGCGAACGTACTCGGGCGACTTCATGCGTCCCTCGATCTTGAGCGAGGAAACGCCAAGGCGGATCAGCTCGGGCACGTGCTCGGCCAGGGAAAGATCCTTGAGCGAGAGGGGATAGGCCGCGCACTCGCCGCGCCGCGAGGAGGCGTAGGGAAGACGGCAGGGCTGTGCGCACTCGCCGCGGTTGCCGCTTCGCCCGCCCACGAGGGAGGAGAAGAGGCACTGCCCCGAATGGCTGACGCAGAGCGCGCCGTGAATGAAGTATTCGACCTCGATGGGGGAGGAGCGAACCAGGCGCTCAAGATCCTTTTGCGAGGTCTCGCGCGCGACGACCATGCGCGAAAAGCCGAGCGACTGCAACAGCCTTCCCGCCTCTGCGTTGTGCGCGGACATCTGGGTGGAGGCGTGCAGCTCAAGCTCGGGATAGGTGCGGTGCAGGGCGGCCGCGCCGCCAAGATCCGCCACGATCAGGGCGTCGATCCCTGCCTCTGCCGCCTCCTCGGCGGCGGCGAGGAATGCGGGCAGCTCGCGGTCGGAGAGGAGCGTATTGAGCGTGAGATAGGCCTTTACGCCGTAGGCGTGCGCACGCAAAACGGCGGAGTGCAAAGCATCTCCGCCAAAGTTTTTTGCGTGCATACGGGCATTGAACTGCGACGAGCCGAAGTAAACGGCGTCCGCGCCTCCCTCAATGGCGGCGTCAAGCGCCTCGGGAGAGCCTGCGGGGCAGAGCAGCTCGGGCAGTCCTCGTCCTTTGCAGGAATCAGACATCGCTGAAGGTCAACAGATCGAACATCGTGCCGACGCGATTCTTCTGCGGCTTGGTGTTCTTCTTCTGGCTTTCCTCCTCAACGGGGGCAACGGGAGCGGCCTCGGGCTCAACGGGAGCCTTGGGCTCCTCGGGAGCGGCCTCGGGCTTCTTTGCCTCGGTCTCTGAAGGGGTGGGAGCTACGGCCGTGATGGACGCGCGGTCCAGGATGGAGCGCATCACGGCGGCATCCTTGCGCAGGTTATCCATTTCCAGCTGCATGCTTTCGATCGTCTGCTTCAGCTTCTCGTTCTCGCCGGCAAAACGGAAGGCGTCCTTCTCCACCTTCTTGAAGGCCTCCTGCATGGCGATGCGCTCGGAGCAATAGGAGAGCGCGCAGAGGATCGCGGCCTCGTTCTTGGTGCAACGGGGGCTCTTGAGGTTGATGTCGCGCATTCTGCGATCCAGAATGTTAACGATGTTCTCGACCTCGTCGGGGGAAGCGTCGCTGATGATGTTCAGCTCCATGTCGGCAACGGTAATGGCGTACTTTTGTTTCATGGTGTAACTCGAATCCTTTCCTATGCCGCGGCGACAGCGATCCTCGCGGCATAACATATAATCGTCTAAGCCTATTATACAATAAAAAATGGGAAAAGAAAAGAGGTTTTTTGCATTTTTTCAAAAAACTTTTTACAAAATCGCTCATTTTTTCGGCAAAAGTGGGGCGGCACGCAAAAAAGCCTTGCGCGACGCGCGCTTTTGTGGTACAATAAAGGCAGATCCCGAATACACGCGCCCACGGGCGCACGAAGGAGAGCTTTGGCTATGTTAAAAACCGATCAAAAGCAATTTCACGTTCCCGTAGCCCCCGGCGACATTGGCAAATGGTGCATTCTTCCCGGTGACCCCGGCAGATGCGAGAAGATCGTTTCGCACCTGCAAAATCCCGTTCACGTCGGTCTGAACCGCGAGTTCAACGTGTGGAACGGCGAGCTTGACGGCGAGACGGTCACGGTCTGCTCCACGGGCATTGGCGGCCCCTCCACGGCCATCGCGGTCGAGGAGCTTGCCGCCTGCGGTGCGCACACCTTTATCCGCGTGGGCACCTGCGGAGGCATTTCGCTCGACGTGCAGAGCGGTGACGTGGTGATCGCCACGGGAGCTGTGCGCCAGGACGGAACCTCGCACGAGTATGCGCCCCCCGAGTTCCCGGCCATTTCGGATCCGCACGTGCTCTTTGCCCTGATGCAGGCGGCAAACGGGGAGGGACTTCGCTCGCACGCAGGCGTGGTGCAAAGCAAGGACGCCTTCTACGGACAGCACCGTCCGCAGAATATGCCCACCTCGGCCGCGCTTCTCGAAAAATGGGAGGCCTGGAAGCGTCTTGGCGTGCTGGCCAGCGAGATGGAGGCCTCCACGCTCTTTACGGTCGGCGCGGCGCGCGGACTGCACACGGGAGCGGTCTTTCACGTCATCTGGAACCAGGAGCGTGCCAACGCAGGTCTTGACACCGACGCCGAGGAGGATCACGACACCGACAAGGCGATCCGCACGGCCATCGCGGCGATCCGCCTGCTGATCAAGGGACAGGCCTGATCTGCAAGCCTGTTTTTCCCGCCGTTCATAAAAAGCCGTCCGCTCTCGCAATTGCAAGAGCGGGCGGTTTTTTATTGCACGTTACTTTGTACGTTCGTTCTGCGTGCTTTTTGCACGTTACTTTGTACGTTCGTTCTGCGTGCTTTCTGCACGTTATTTCTGCGCGTTACCTTTGCGCGTTGAGATATTGGATAAAATAGTTCCAGTCCTCGCGGCTGAGGAAGTGGCTGCCCTCGCGGACGTGGTAGGCCACGTATCCGCCGTGTCGGGGATCTCCCGTGTGCGGAAATTCGCCGTCACTCACAAGTCCCGGCGTGCCCTTTTCGCGGTAGTATTCACCGGCGAGCACGCAGGCAAGGAATTCGTTCGGCGGGCAGGCCCAGGTGTCCTCCATTCCGCTGGCCACGTAGACGCGGTGCGGGTGGTTGGCCGCCAGCAGAAAATGCTGATCGTAGGGCATGGCCTCCTCGTTCTCGGCAAAAGTGTGATACTTGCGGCAGAACCAGTAGGGAAAGAGCTTGCAGATGTCGGCCACGCGCTCGCCCGTGTTCTCGCGTGCGATCGCCGCGCCGCCGCAGCCCGAATCGTTGGAGAAGGCGCAGTAGAAGCGCTCGTCCATCGCGCCCGCAAGCAGAGCGGTCTTGCCGAGGCGGGAGTGTCCCACCACGCTGATGCGGCCGTGATCCAGCTCGGGAAGCGTCATGGCGTAGTCCATCACGCGCATAGCGGCCCAGGCCCACATGGCGATCTTGCCCATGCGCTCGCCCTCGGGCTCACCTTCGGGATAGAGCACGCCTGCAAGACCGTTTGTGTAGTCGCCATCGTCCGAGGTCACGTCCTTATAGCAGAAGGTCAGGGTGGCGTAGCCCTGATCCACGATCTCCTCGGTGGGCTGGTATTTGTCGGGCACAAGGTCGGTAAAGTTGACGTGAATGAAGGCGGGGATCGGCTTTTCCGTCTTCATGGGCAGAGTATAGTAAACGGGGAAGGCGAACTCGCCAAAGTCGGCCTTAACGCAAAGGCGCAGGCTGATCAGATGTGCCTTGCCGCCAAAGAAGCGCTTGTCGCGCTTGATCTCCTCGGCCGTGACCGAGAGGGGCGCGGGGGGAAGATAGCCAAATTCCTCGCGCTGCAAGATGTCCAAGAGCTCCGCCTTCGTGCGGCCCTTGAGCGAGGGCAGACGGTTGATGAGATCCTGATTCATGACAGATCCTCCTTGTGTAACGGATTCAACGGGTCTATTGTATCACAAAAGGCGGGGGTTGTCAAGCGCCAAAGGAAAAGGCGCGGGGAAGGGCGCGGGGAAGGGCGCGGGGAAGGGCGCGGGGAAGGGCGCGGGGAAGGCGGAAGGGAAGGCGTGAGGAAGGCGGAGGGAAAGGCGTCTTTTTTTTGTTTTGGGGAAAGGTTTTCCTTGACAGAGATTCCCTTTCGCGGTATAATGAGGGTAAGCGACATCTTTTGCCGAAAGGAGACTCCCATGCCTGCTCGCCGCCCTGCTTCTTCCCGTCCGTTTCTTCGCGCATTGGCGCTTTTGTGCCTTGCTTCCCTGCTTTTGCCCGTGCTGTGCGGCTGCATCTACGGCGTTTCGGTGTCCGAGGATACCGAGCCCGAGGGGGACTCGGATATTCCCGTGATGGGACGTCCCGACGATCCGCCCAAAAAGCGCGTGGCCCTCACCTTTGACGACGGACCGCAGCACTACGTGGAGCGCACCAAGGCCCTTGTGGACGAGCTGGCAAAGTATGATTTTGCCGCCACCTTCTTCGTTGTGGGCAACCGCGTCTCGGGCGGCGACGCCATCTCCTACGCTGTGGAGAAGGGCTGTGAGATCGGCATTCACGGATACACGCACGATTCCAACCACTATTACGACGTCTGCACGGACGAGCGCTACGAGGAGGAGCTGGAGCGCACGCGCCAGGCGATCCTTTCGGAGGTCCCGGGGTATGAGGTCAAGCTGATGCGTCCCATCGGCGGAAGGATCACGTCCGAGCGCATTCGCGAGTGCCCCTACGCCGTGATCGGCTGGGACGTGGACTCCTGCGACTGGGAGAACAAATACTATTCCGGCATCTCGGACGAGGAGGCCGACCGCCGCGTCAACACGATCGTGGAGAACGTGATGTCCAAGGTGGAGGACGGCTCGATCGTGCTTCTGCACGATATTTACGAGAGCACGTACGATGCTGCCGTGATCCTCATTCAGCGCCTCTACGAGGAGGGCTACGAGCTGGTCACCGTTTCCGAGCTGCTGGGCGACACGCTTGAGGCCGGACGCGCTTACAGCACGCTGGACATCAACTAAAGCAAAGGCACCGCACCCAAGCGGGCGCACGATAACGAAGCAGGTTTCCTGTGTTTTCGGTGCGTTTCCATCGGGCTGCGGTGCTTTTTTGCGCTTTTTGCGACCGTAGCGAAAAAAATGTAAAATTTCGCTCAAATCAGCATTGACAAGGCTTTTTTTGTATGATATACTATCTTTAGATTATTAAGAGTATTATCGAGGCATATGCCTTGATGTCAAAAATATTTGGATATTGATCACGAAAGGACGAACAACGAACATGAAAAAAAGAATTTTTGCGCTTCTGCTGGCCGGTCTGCTCACCGCGTCGATGACCTCCTGCTTCCAGGGCACGTCGGATCCGCATGACACGAATCCCCACCAGACGCTTCCCGAGACCGATCCCGAGACCGATCCCGATGCTCCCATTATCTTTACCGACGTGGACGAGACGGTCTATACGCTCTCCGATAACGTCAGACTTCTGACCGAGATGGATTCGGTCGTTGGCGCCGTGACGATCAAGATCAAGGTCACCGAGATGCGCCGCATCAAGTATCACGATACCTGGAGCGTGGTGGAATACCTCGGCCAGCAGTATTACGTGCTGAGCGATTCGCTCACCAACGCCGACCTGACGGGCAAGAATTTTACCGCCTGCGCCGACACCACCATGTACGTCACCACCGACGGCCTCAACATTCGCAAGTATGCGTCGGCTCAGCTGGAGTCGCTGGGCACCCTCTCGGCCAACGAGACGGTCACCGTGGTGGCCACGGGCAACGGCTGGAGCAAGATCAAGTTCACCGACAAGGCAGGCGCCGAGGCGTTTGGATTCGTGAAGTCCGAGTACCTGTCCGCGACGGAGTACGTTGATCCCAACAAGATCGATTACTCCTCCTACTTCACCGCCTGCGATCCCTACAAGACCATGTACGTGACCGCCGACACGCTGACCATTCGCTTCAACGCACACGCCGACTCCAACGAGATGGGCACGCTGCAGAAGGACGAGGCCGTGACCGTGATCGCTCTGGCGACCATTGGCGAGAGCACCTGGGCAAAGATCCGCGTGGTCGTTCCCGCCGACAAGGAGGGTGACCCCGATTCGGTTTACCTCTACTACGTCAACGCCAGATACCTCTCCGAGATCAAGGGCGGCGTTCCGGTTACGCTTGAGGGCGTGATCGAGCAGTGGGCGTCGATCGGCTTTGAGAAGTTGGAGGCCCCCGTGACCATGTATATCTGCACCGAGAGCTGCTGGATCCGCAACACCCCCGAGGTGATCGCACAGTACATCAAGCAGGGCGACAAGGAGATCGAGAACCCCGACTTCAACGGCGTGGGCAATCGCGTCAAGAAGGACGCACTCAACGTGGTGGCACTCGCTCCCGAATGGGCGATCTTCACCATCACCGACAAGGAGACGAACGAGGTTGGCTACTACTTCGTGCATCGCTCGGTCCTCACCACCAATGCGTCCGGTGAGCCCGCACCCCTCTCCCTTGAGGAGCTGCTGGCAAGCAATCCCGGCTTTACCGCGTGCGAGACCGAGGGCAAGAAGCTCTACGCTACCGCAAGCGTCAACTGCTACGTCAGCGCAAAGACGAGCGACAACCCCGCCGCTGTTCTGACGGCAGGCACCCAGGTTACTCTCGCGGCTACCTCCGAGCTTGGCAACTGGTGTATCGTCAAGACGGCTGACGGCGTGTACTACTTCGTTGGTGCACAGCTCTTCTCCGAGACGGCTCCTCAGGGCTGATCTCCTTGAAGGACCAAACCGATAAAAACAAACAGGCTGTCTCAACCAAACGGTTGAGACAGCCTTCTTTTTATTCCGTTTTGCTTTTTCGAAGGGATCAATCCTTCTTGGGCTTGGGACGGCGAATGCGGTTGAGCTTCTTGTTGAGCTTGAGGAGATCCTCCTTGGAGAACTCGCAGTTCATCATGCCGCCTGCCATCGTGAGCAGACGAAGCACGGTAAAGCCGTTCATCATGGACATCATCTCGGGGGTGACCTCAAAGCCTGCGGCCTTCTTCTTCTCGCCCTTCTTGCCGCCGCCGAGCATCTTGCCCATCAGCTTCATGAAGATGAGCTTTCCGCGCAGGGTGCTGATGACCTCGCCCATCTTGGAGTTCAGGGAAAGTCTGCCCTCGACCTCAACGATGTCGAACCAGTTGAGAACGGCGCCCTTTTCGACCAGGCGGTAGGCCTCGTTGAAGGTGTCCACCTTGCGGATCTGTCCCTCGTCGGTCTTGTCTGCGGCCTTGGCAAGGATGGAGCTCTCGCCAACGTTCGGAACGTCAAAGTAGAAGAAGTGATCCTCGGCCGTCTTCTTGCCAAGGCTCTCGCCGTTGACGAAGAGCTCGACCTCGGGGAGGTTGGAGTAAACGGTGACGCGGGTCACGTCCTCCACGCGGTCGACGTATCTCTTTCCGCACAGATGCACGAAGGGATCGACCTCGGGGGAAACGAGCCATGCCTTGTAGGCGTAGAAGGAGTCCTTCTTGTACTTTCTGTCCATGGTGACAAGGCCCTTGTGGTTCTGTCCGTTCTCGCCGCCCTCGCTGCGTGCGTCGGCGCCGAAGTCAAACATATTCCAGACGTGGGTCGCCCACATGAATTTTCTGGTAAAGAGCTGCTTGATCAGCTCCTCGTGGTAGTAGGCCTGGTATTCCTCGGTGTAGTCGCCCTGCACGGGGTTTGAGGTGTGCCAGTTGAGGGCCTCGCAGCCGTACTCGGAGCAGCCGATCGGAATGCTCGGGTGGGTTGCGTGGAACTTGTCAAACCAAGGACCGTTCATCGAGGTCTCGCCGCCGTACCAGCCGAAGTAGTGGTTGTAGGAGACGACGTCGGGGATCTGCAGATAGGGATCGTCCATCTTGCACATCGAAACGGCTGCGACGGTGGTCAGACGGGTCTTATCCATCTCGTGCGCCAGATCGTTGAGAATGCGATGGTTCTCCAGCAGGTCCTCGTCCGAGCCGCCGATGAGATCTCGTTGGAGAGACCCCAGACCACGATGGAGGGGTGGTGGTAGTTCTGGGTGATCAGCTCCTTCATCTGGGAGACCGTGTTGGCGCGTCCGCCTGGCATATGCTTGGAGATGTAGGGGATCTCCGCCCAGATCACAAGGCCGCGCTCGTCGCACAGATCGTAGAAATACTGATCGTGCTGGTAGTGTGCCAGACGAATGGTGGTTGCGCCCACCTCACAGATCAGGTCGATGTCCTCCTCGTGATGCTCGGGGAGAAGCGCGTTGCCCACGCCCAGTCTATCCTGGTGACGGGAAACACCGCGCAGGGGGTACTCCTCGCCGTTGAGAATAAAGCCGTTGTCGGGATCGATGCGGAAGCTGCGCACGCCAAAGCGGTTGCACACGTTGTCCAGCACCTCGCCGTTCTCTACGATCTCCACCTCACAGCAGTAGAGGTAGGGATCCTTGCGGCCGTTCCAGAGATGCACGTTCGCAAGCGTAAAGGTCACCTTGGCGTCGGTGCTTTCGATCTTTGCGATCTCCTTCTCCTCGTGATCGTAGACCGTGTAGACCAGCTTTTGCGACGCAGACAGGGGAGTGGTGTAGACCTCCACCTCAACCTCGGCGTCCTTGTCCTTCACGGTGGGGGTGATCTTCAGTCCGGGGCCGCCGTAGTAGTCCAGATCAAAGTGCGCCTTGTTGACGCACACCAGGTTGACGCTGCGGTAAAGACCGCCGTAGAAGGTGAAGTCGGCCATCTGGGGGTAGACGGTCTCGTTGGGGGAGTTGTCCACAAGGATGGCGATCTCGGTCTTCTCGGTCAGCTCCTCGGTCAGGTTCACTCTCCAGGTGGAGTAGCCGCCGTCGTGGTGTGCCAGCTTCTTGCCGCCCACAAAGACGTCTGCGGAGGAGTTTGCGCCGCGGATCTCCAGGTAGTAGAGGTCTGCCTTGGGCAGGTCGGCGAGCGCGAGGGTCTTCTTGTAGAGGCAGGAGCCGCGGAAGTAGTCGTTTCCGCCGTCCTGGCCGTCGGTGGCGTTCCAGGTGTGGGGAAGATTGACCTCTACACCCTCGCCAAGGGAAATGTCGGTGGTGTTCTTGACGAACAGCCAGCTCTTGTTCAGGTTTACGATGTTTCTCATTTTATTTCCTTTCTCTAAACGAGGCGCCTGACGGTATAGGTCAAGCGCCTTTGGAATTGATTATTCTGCGTTCGTGTTTCGCTCGGCGAGCTCTGCGTTCATCTTTGCAAGCGTCTTCCTGTCAATGTTGTAAATGAGAGCAACGCCTACGAACTGAGAAACCGCGCTGATTGCGTAAAGGATCGCAACGAGCCAGCACATATTCTCCGCGGTGGTTACAGACTGACCGATGGTTCCGAGCTTTTCCTCGTAACCGATCAGGCTGGTTCCCATGATCGCGATTACGGCTGCGGGGCCAATACCCTGTGCGAGCTTTCTGAAGAAGGAGTGAAGCGCGTAAACCACGCTCTCCTCTCTTTTACCGGTTTTCCACTCCTGGTAATCGATAGCATCACCCATCATCGCCCAGGATACGCAGTTGTAGAAGCCCAGGCCGAGACCGAAGAATATCAGGCCGCACATATAAACGATCAGCTGTGCGCTCTTGGGGCAAAGCGGGAAGATGAGGAGGATGGCCGCACCAATGAGGCCGGCGATGGATCCGATGGAGGCAACCTCTTTCTTGCCGTACTTCTTCACCAGCTTGGTGGCAAAGGGCATAAAGATGAACATAGGAGCAAATCCGACTGCCATGACTACGCCGGAAAGCTGAGCCTGTCCAAAGTGAGTTGCGAACATGATGGTATTTGCGGTAGTTGCGGACTGCATACCGATGAACATACCCATGGCCGCAACGGTGCAACCAACTGCGGGACGGTTCTTCATAAAGGTGCCGAAGGACTTGATCAGGTTGACCTTCTGGCCGCCCTCGTTGTTCAGCTGTGTGTACTCGTTGCCGCGGATGGTGATATTCTTGATCATGAAGAGGAAGCATGCCAGGCCGATAATGCCCATGATCAGAGCGGCCCAGAACACCATGTCACCGCGCAGAATCTCAAACTGAGCACCGGTCAAAGGGCTATAAACCTTGTCGCCGACCTCATACAGCTTTCCTGCGATATCGTTTTTGTTTTCATCAAAGAAGATGTTGGGGATGTTGGGAACGTGCATAAGGTCTTGCAATTTGATGGCCGTTCCCTGCAGGGAATCAGCGAGCTTATCCCAAAGAGCAAGCGCGCCCTCCTCGGGGTAGGTTACCTTATCCCAGATCAGCATGGGGAGGATAACACCGGGGAGAAGGCCGCCGAGTGCACCGCCGATGGATCTGAACACGGAAAGCTGCGTTCTTTCGCCCGGGTCCTCGGTAACGATGTTGAGCATGGTGCCGTAAGGAACGTTAGCCATGGTGTAAGCTGCATCCCAGATGATATAGCCGAGAACGAAGAGAACTGCCTTCAGCCAAGTGTCAGCATTCGGGAACGGCAGGAACACGGCTGCACCGCCGAAAAGAAGGCCAAGTGCGCCGATAAGGATATAGGTCTAGTACTTGCCCAGTCTATACTTTCTCTTATCGTTGTCGATCAGAGAGCCGATGAGCGGGTCGTTGATTGCATCCCACGCCTGAACGAGCAGGAGAAGGATCGAAAACAGACCGGTTTCCATCATCATGTAAACGAGCCAGAAGGTTTGCACGGTGGATTTGAGGCCAAAGCTCATGTTACATCCAAGGTCACCGGCCGCGTACGCGAGCTTGTCACGTATGCCGAATTTGCGTTTTCCGTTTGCGTCGAGAACGGGTTGCTTTTTCATGTGTCTTTCCTCTTTCTTTCAAAGCGTTCGGGGGGTCCTGGTTTCTTTTTGGGGAAGCGGGGGCGCGGGGATCGCTGTAACAAAGGGGATGCGCTATGCAGGGCGGACGGACCACCTTACTTCTCTATTATATATTCTTTTCCCGTTTTCCGTGAGGATTTTTTTCACCTTGTTTTGTATTATTTTCACTTTTGCACAATTTTCATGTTGTAATTCAACAAAAAGTGTGCTACAATAAAAGGGAAGGTTCGGGCGAAATGCCTATGATTGACAGTTCCCTCGCGCATCGGCGGGGGGAGAGGAGGAAGACATGCTGAGTCAGGAGGAGCTGCGCCTTGTGCGCGACACGCTTCGCCGCAGTCACGTGGGGAGTGCGCTTGTATCTCTGGAGGAGCTGCAAGGGGGACGCGTCGAAGGGCTTGAGGGGCTTTTTGGCGAGGGAGCAACCGAGCGTCTCCCGGCGTGGCACACCGTTTATCGCACGGAGAACCGCATGGGGCTTTGCCACACGCTTTTGACGCTGCCCACGGGGGAGATCCTTTTGATCGGTCCTTACCTCGGCCGTCCGCTCTCCCACGCGGAGCGGCTGGAGCTTTGGGAGCGGGCAGGCATTCCGCCGCAGGCGCAGAAAAATCTGCACGAGTATTACGGCACGCTTGCCGTTCTCCTTCCCGGGGACCGCTTGTTTGCCATGCTGGACAGCTTTTGCGAATCGCTTTGGGACACCTCTGCCTTTTCGGTGATGGAGCTGGATCAGCAAGCGTTTCTTCCCTCGGGGCTTGCGCGGGGCGAGGATCGCGCGCAGGATTTTGACGCGCGGCTGATGCATATGCACGCGATGGAGACGCGATATGCCTTTGAGAACGAGCTGATGCGTGCCGTCACGCAGGGGCAGATCCGCAAAGAGGAGATGCTCTCGGCCTTTTCGGCGGAGCAATTTGAGCAGCGCTCGTCCGACCCGATCCGCAATCTGCAGAACTACGACATCATCATGAATACCCTGCTTCGCAAAGCGGCCGAGCAGGCGGGGGTGCACCCGATCCATCTGGACCAAGTGTCCTCCAGCTTTGCGCGGCGGATCGAGGAGCTCAAGGAGCCCTCGCTCAACCTTGCGCTGATGAAGGAGATATTCCGCGCCTATTGCCGCTTGGTGCGCAAGCACGCGATACGGCACTATTCTCTGCCCGTGCAAAAAACGGTGCTTCTGATCGACGCGGATCTTTCGGCGGAGCTTTCGCCAAGAGCCCTGGCACAAGCGCAGGGGCTAAGCCTTGGGTATCTGGACAAGATTTTTAAGGCGGAAACGGGGAGTACGGTAACGGCGTATATCCGCGCGGAGCGCATGAAGCTGGCGATGCAGCTCTTGCGGACGACGCAGCTGCAGATCCAAACGGTCGCGCAGCATTGCGGCATGATGGACGTGCAATATTTTTCGCGGACCTTCAAGCGGGAAACGGGCATGACGCCGCGCGAGTACCGCGACCGCGCAAAACGGAGCTGATCTGTCCTCCCGTGTCCTTGCCCTGACGGACGGACAAGGACGGAGGCGAAGGGCGCGGGTTATTCGAGGGGACTTTTGGAAAAGTCCCCTCGAGCTCCCCCAAAACTCCCCAAAAATGGGATTGGTACCCTCGGAAGGAAGTGCGAACATAGCGCTTCCTTTTTCTATGCCTTCAAGGGGAGTTTTCGTTCGCCCGTACTGCAGTACAGATTTTAGTTTGTGCCCCGCTCGCTCGTAGACTTCTTCGAAGCCTCGCCCTACGGAGTGTTTGCGAACGGTGGGAGGCTAAAGCAACAACCGCACGCCCCTCTGTCTGTCATCCTGAGCGGAGGCGAAGCCGTAGTCGAACTTTTGCGGGTCGAGTGTAACGAGCAAGCAAAAGCGTGCGTCCGTAGGGCGCGCGGGATCTCGTTCAAGCGCTTCGTATCTTCCTGTAAGAAAAGTAACATCATGTGGACGGATAGCAAGCGTCCTTGCGAGATCCCTTCGTCGCTATCGCTCCTCGGTTTTGGATCGGATCGTCGCCTTGCGGCTCACTCCCTCTCCAAAACTTCGACTTCGGCTTCGCCTTCGCTCAGGATGACAGATAGGGGGCGCATAAAATTCCAACCCCGTAGGGCCGAACATCGTTCGCCCGACCGAGGAAACGCAAAAAGCCTCCCTTCTTACAAGGGAGGCTTTTCCTTTTTTCATCTTTCTTTTTTTGTCTGTCTTATTTTCCGCGGCGCTTGAAGCGGTTGATCAGAACCACCGCCGTCACCGCGATCGATGCCGTGGCAAGCAGTGCCGTCGCCCCGGCGAGAACCAAAGGCCATACGGGCTTTCTCGGCTTTGGCTTCGGCTCTGTCTCGGGCTCGGTTTCAAGCTCGGTTTCAAGCTCGGTTTCCGGCTCAGTCTCAGGCTCTGTTTCAAGCTCGGTTTCCGGCTCTGTCTCGGGATCTGTCTCAATCTCGGTTTCGGGCTCTGTGTCCGGGTCGGGGTCGTCGCCCGAGTCGGCGTCGGTTTCGGTGTCTCCGCCTCCCGCTCCCGAGGTCTTGGGCTGGCGGCGGAAGGAATTGGGATCGCGCGTCCAGACGTCGCGTCCGGAAAGCACCGCGTCAAGGTAGACGTCCATGCGCAGGTAGCGGTCGGGGTCAGGTCTGTGGCAGACCGTGCAAACGCCGTCCTCATAGCTGTGCTCGTCCTCGCAGCGGTCATTTGCGGAATAGTTGTTCTCCATGCGAATGAGCGCGCGCAGAAGATTTTCCGCCCCAGCGACCAGCGTCTCGCGTGCGATCTCGCCCGAATCGATAGCGGCGTAGATCACGTCGATGTTGCAGAAGGCCGCAGGCTGACGGACGCCATTGCCGTTGTTGATCTCGTCGATGGGATCCTTCGTGTTGTTCCAGTCGCCCGTGATCATGCCGTCAAAGCCCCATTCCTTGCGCAGAATGTTGACCAGAAGGTCGTAGGAGGCCGAGGCGGGCTTGCCGTTGACGTGGTTGTAGCTGGTCATCACGGCCACGGGGTCGGCGGTCTTGATGGCGATCTCAAAGGCGTAGAGGTAGAGCTGACGCAGGGCGCGCTCCGAGACAATGGAATTGCTCTCCAGCTTGTTTGCCTCCTGCTCGTTGCACACGAAGTGCTTGACGCACGCGCCCGTGCCCATGCTCTGCACGCCGCGCACCATAGCGGCGGCCATGACGCCCGTGAGGTAGGGATCCTCGGAGTAGTATTCGTTGTTTCGTCCGCACAGGGGGTAGCGGTGCAGGTTCAGGCCGGGGGCGAGGAGCAGGTCCACGCCGTTCTGGTTGATCTCGCGACCGATGATCATGCCCATCGCGGTGACAAGCTCGGTATTCCATGCCGAGGCCACGATCGTCTCGCAGGGCCAGGAGGAGGCGTTCTTGCTCATTCCCGCAGGGCCGTCCTTCATGTTGGAGCGGCGGTGGCCGTACTTCTGGCAGAGGTAGTCGCTGCCGCCTGCCTCGCTTCCGTTCTTTCCTGCATAGGCAACGAAGAACTCGGCAAGCTCGTAGTCGGTCATCTGGGCAACGTAGTCCTCAAGCGAGACCTCACCGCGCAGAACCTGCTCAAAGCGGATCACGTCCTCGTCTGCTCCGCCCTCGGTATCCTCGCCCGCCACCTTGGAGAGGGTGAGGAAGTCCACGTTGGGTGCGGCGCTTGCTCTGCGCTCGAGCTTGAGGTAGTTGGTGCCCTCCACCAGCTGGACCGTGTAGCCCGAGAAATCCATAAAGCTGTAATACTTGGACAGATTGCCCGAGGTCTCGGCGGTGTTGGGGATATTCATGTTGATGGAGAGAAGGGAGAAGTTGGTGTTGTCGTCCGAATAGTAGACGTTATAGCCTCCGCCCGAGGCGAAGGAGGAGAGGCGGAGCGAGAGGCGGTAGGTGCCGCTCTCGGGAGCCTCAATGCGATAGATGGCGTAGGAGCCCTGCGGCCACATATTGCCAAGGCAGGAGCCCGAATAGGGATCCCAGGTCGAGGTGGCGGAGTTGTAGAGGTAGCCCGAGAAGCTCTCGACCTTCGGGCGCTGGGTGGCGTGCGAGGAGGAGGCCTCGGTAAAGCTCTCGCCCTCGATGCGGATCGTGATCAGCTCGCTGTCGCCGTCGTTCGTGGAAAGGGTAGCCGTCTTTGCGGCAACCGTCCGCTCGGCGGCCTTGGTCAGGGCAACGGGGGCGCACTGCGCCGAGAGCTGCTCCACCACGGTCAGAGATTTCACCTTGACGCATCCTGCCTCGCGCGTAACGGCGTCGGCGAGCGAGTTGCCTGCAAAGATGCGGTAGTCGCCTGCCTCCAGCACGTAGGCGGAGGGATGCCCCGTCACGCCCTTTTCGTCATACTGGCGCATACGGGAGATGGGGAAGGAGAGCTCCAGCGTTTGCTCCTCGCCCGCCTTCAACAGCTCGGTCTTGCCAAAGGCGCAGAGCTCGTGTGCGGCGGTATCCAGACGCGCGCTGTCGCTGTTTTGCGTGCCGGGAGCGGAGAAGTAGATCTGCACGACCTCCTTGCCTGTGCGCTTGCCGAGGTTCTTGACCTTTACGCGCAGGGTGACGTTTTCCGCATCCGCGGAGAAGGAGGTCACCTGCATCGCAAAATCGGTGTAGGAAAGGCCAAAGCCGAAGCCGTAGGCCACGCGGTCGTGAGAGAAGCTGTCAAAGTGGCGGTAGCCGAGATAGATGTCCTCAACGTAGTTAACCGCCGTACCGCCGAAATGGCCGTGCGAGGGGTAGTCGGAGAGGGATTTGGCAAAGGTGGTGGAGAGCTTGCCCGAGGGATTGACGCGGCCGGTGAGAATGTCCGATACGGCGTAACCGCCAAGCATTCCGCCGTAGCCGATGAAGAGGAGCGCGTCCACGCGAATGCCCTCCACCTCGCCGCGCGCCCAGGAGGTGTCGATCGGGCCGCCCGTATTGAGAATGACGACGACCTTGTCAAAGGAGGCGCTTACCGCGCGCAAAAGGTCGGTCTCCTTTTGGGAGAGATCCCAGTCGGCGGCCGCCATGTCGCGGCATTCGCCCACCCAACGGCGCAAAAAGACCACGGCCGTTTGTGCCTCGGCGGCAGCGCTTTGCAGCATGGCCGCGTCGGGAACGTAGTCGGGGTTTTGCTCGTAGGCGCGGGAGAGCGGCTCGTAGAGCGAGAGCCTTCCTGCATCGGCCGCCGTGCGCAGAGCGTCCAAAGGGGCGATCAGCGTGCCGTCGGCATAGGCCTTGGAGGAGCCTGCGCCAAAGGGAATATAGCCGCGCTGGAGGGTCAGCGTGCTGAGTGTTCCGTCATAGGCGTTGATCTGCGCCTCGCCAAAGAGGGCAAGGCTCTCGCCCTTTTCGAGAGGCAGGGCGTTGTTTTCGTTTTTGAGCAGGACGCTGCCCTCGCCAAGCATCTGGCGCACGTAGGCAGAGGCGTCACTGATGGCAAAATGCGGGATCTCCGCAGGAGCGGCCGTGGCAAGCGTTGCCCCCAAAAGAAGGGTGGCGGCGGCCTTGGTTACCGTGCTGTTCATGGGTATTCCTCCGAAACGAAATGGGTTCTCCGCAGAGCGGAGTGCGGTCGGACGGCGGCGGAGCGCGCCCGACGGGTATATTCCTATTATAGCATACTCGCGCGAGGGGTGCAAGGCTTTTTTCAAAAAGAAGGGGAAAAAGCCGAGGGGATCGTGCGAAGGGGATAGGCTTGACATTCCCCCCGTGCCGTGCTATAATAAAAACGGAAGCCCACATACGGGCTCGCATCACCCATTACGGAGGATCGCCTATGAAACGATTAAGGTCTGCCTTGTCCTTGCTGATCGCGCTTTTGCTTGCGCTTGGCGTTTGCCTTTCTGCCTGCACGCTCCCCGACGCTCCGCCCTCAACGGATAGCGAAACCGAGGAGAGCCTGCCCGTGACCGATCCCGAAACCGATCCCGAAACGGACCCCGAGACCGACCCCGAAACCGACCCCGAAACCGATCCCGAAACCGATCCCGAAACGGATCCCGAGACGGATCCCGAGACGGATCCCGAGACGGCCCCCGAGACGGCCCCCGAGACGGCCCCCGAGACGGCCCCCGAGACGGCCCCCGAGACGGATCCCGAGACGGATCCTGAGACCGATCCCGAGACAGAACCCGAAACCGAGCCGCACGAGCATTCGTTTGGTGCGTGGACGGTCGAGCAAGAGGCCTCCTGCGAGCAGGAGGGTAGCCGCGTGCGCGCCTGTGCCTGCGGCGAGGAGGAGCGGGAGAGCATTCCCGCTAAAGGACATACGCCCGTCACCGACGCCGCAAAAGCACCGACCTGCACCGAGACGGGTCTTACCGAGGGCAAGCATTGCGAGGCTTGCGACGCCGTTCTCGTTGCGCAGGAGAGCATTCCTGCTAAAGGACATACGCCCGTGACCGATCCTGCAAAGGACGCCACCTGCACCGAGACGGGCCTTACCGAGGGCAAGCATTGCGAGACTTGCGGTGCCATTCTCGTTGCGCAGGAGAGCATTCCCGCCAAGGGACATACGCCCGTGACCGATCCCGCAAAGGCGCCGACCTGCACCGAGACGGGCCTTACCGAGGGCAAGCATTGCGAGACTTGCGGTGCCGTTCTAGTTGCGCAGGAGAGTATTCCTGCCAAGGGACATACGCCCGTCACCGACGCCGCAAAGGCGCCGACCTGCACCGAGACGGGCCTTACCGAGGGCAAGCATTGTGAGACTTGCGGTGCCGTCCTCGTTGCGCAGGAGAGCATTCCTGCCAAGGGACATACGCCCGTGACCGATCCTGCACAGGCGCCGACCTGCACCGAGACGGGACTGACCGAGGGCAAGCATTGTGAGGCTTGCGGTGCCGTCCTCGTTGCGCAGGAGAGCATTCCTGCCAAGGGACATACTCCCGTCATCGACGCCGCAAGGGCGCCGACCTGCACCGAGACGGGCCTTACCGAGGGCAAGCATTGTGAGGCTTGCGACGCCGTCCTCGTTGCGCAGGAGAGCATTCCTGCACTGGGGGAGGGCGGACACGTGGTGGTCACCGATGCGGCGGTCTTGGCCAGGGGCGACCGCGACGGTCTTACCGAGGGCTCGCATTGCTCGGCCTGCGGCAAGGTCTTCGTTGCGCAGAGCAGGATCCCCGCGCCCGGCTACACCGATCCCACCCTCTATCAGGACGATTACGCCTACCGCTATCTTGGCACGCTGGAGAAGGGCGAGGCTCTGCAGGCCTTCTATCTGCGCCTGGACGAGCTGGCCAAGGCCTTCCACACCGACGCCTCTCTTGACGCCTCCGAGGAGAATTACGTGGGCCACTTTGGCTACGCCGACCTTGGCCTTAGCGCGGACGAGGCCATTTCGGTCTGGGTCTGCTACCGCAACGAGCATCCGCTCTACTATTGGATCTCCAATTCCTACGCCACCACGAGCAGTGACTTCTATCTGCTCTGCGCGCCCGAATACGCCAAGGGAAGCGACCGCGCCGCCTGCACCGCGCAGCTGCTTGCCGCGATCAAGTCGCTGGTCGATCCGCTTTTGGACGAGACCGATCCCTATCAGCTTGCGCTTGCCTTCCACGATGCGATCCTGCTTGGCGCCGACTACGCCTACAAGGCGGACGGCGTAACGCCCGAGAATGCGGCGTGGGCGCACAGCGCCGTTGGCGTTCTGCTTCGCGGAAGCGGCGTTTGCGAGAGCTACGCCAAGGCCTTCCAGCTTCTGCTCACCTATTGCGAGGTGGAGAACCTTTTCGTCACGGGCGTCGCGCAGGGTGCGAACGCCTGGGAGAACCACGCCTGGAGCCTTGTGGAGCTTTCGGAGGACGAATGGTACTGGTTTGATCTGACCTGGGACGATCAGCCCTCCTATATCGGCGGCATTTCCTACGCCTACTTCTGCGTCACGGACAGCACCGACGTCCGCCGTCTGGACGGCAACGCAGGACAATACACCCCCGCGACCTTCCTGCAAACGCACGTCTTCTCCACGCCCGACAGCGGCGCGACCTTCCTCTATCCGCTTCCCGCGCGAGCCGCCTCGGCGTATTCCTCCGAGGAGCAGCTCACCCTGCGAAAGCCCTTCAGCGTGGAGGGGCTGACCTACGTGCCGATCGGTTTCGATCGCGTTCAGCTGGTGCGTGCCGAGGTCAACGGTCTGCTCACCGTTCCCGAGACGGTCACCTACAACGGCCGCACCTACACCGTGGTCGCGATCGGTGCGATGGACGCCGAGGGGTATTTCGGCACGTGGGCGTCGGTGATCCCCGCAGGCTACCGCGTGACCGCGATCACTCTGCCAAAGACGTTGCACGTCCTTTGGGATAACGCCCTCGGCTCGCCCGACGGCGCGCTGACGAGCGTCACCGTGGACGCGGCAAATCCCTTCTTCGACAGCCTTGACGGCGTCCTCTTTACCGAGGGACTGCACACGCTTCTGCTCTATCCCAACGCACGCGAGGGCACGTCCTACGCGATCCCCGACGCGACGGTGTTCATCGCGTCCTACGCTTTTACGCAGTCCGCCTCCAACCGTCTGACGCACCTGACGCTCGGCGCATCCCTGCGCGAGGCAGGCGTTTGCGCAGGCCTTGGCGGTTATCCGCAGGCGGGAGCCACCTCACACGGCTTCCTCCGCACGGGCGAGTGGAGCCTGGTCTATTACTCGCTCATGGGCGAGCAGAGCCTTTCGGTCTCGCCCGAAAGCACGAACCTCTCTATCGTGGGCGGTCTGCTCTATGCCGAGGGAGGCACGCGCGTGCTGGGACGCGTTAACCGCCGCATCAAGGAGGTTGTTCTCGGCCGTGACGTGGCGAGCGTCGATCCCATCGCCTTCTACGGCTGCCCCTTCCTGCAAACGGTCTATTACGAGGGGGATGCCGCCTCCTACGCGGCCATCAGCGTGGGGTATCAAAACGACGAGCTGGCCTCGGCCACCGTCCTCTTCTACTCGGAGAGCGCGGCCGACGGCTGCTGGCACTACGTTGGCGGTCAGCCCACGCCCTGGTAAAGCCAACACGCAAAAACGGGGGACGTATCGGCAAAAAACGCAGATACGTCCCCAATCTTAACCGTTGGTTGAGGGAAAACACGCCAAACGGTTGAGCCAAAACAACCAACGGTCGCTTCTTTTTGCCCCCTCTCTGCGGTAGAATGAGGGCACGGCAGAGCTGCCGAATTCGATAGGAACGCACCCATGGGTGCGGAAAGGAACGAAAATGAAGAACACGATCGGTGCTCGGATCGCCGAGCAAAGAAAGCAAAAGGGAATGACGCAGGAGACGCTTGCCGAGGCGCTGGGCGTTTCTGCGCAGGCCGTCAGCAAGTGGGAGAACGACGTCTCCTGCCCGGACATCTCCCTCCTCCCGTCGCTGGCCGAGAAGCTGGAGATCAGCCTGGACGAGCTTCTTGGCGGTAAGAAAGCCGAGGAGCGCGTGCGCATCGCTCCTGCACCGCAAAGGAGCGTGGAGGAGCTGAACCTCATGATCCGCGTGCAGTCCGCAGACGGTGACCGCGTCAAGGTCTGCCTGCCCTTGATCCTGTTCAAGGTCATTCTGTCGAGCGGCGGCTCCTTCATCAAGTGCGGAGGCAAGGACGTGGGCTCCTTTGACGTGGATTGGGACCAGATCTTCCGCCTGGCCGAGAGCGGGGTGATCGGCAAGATCGCCGAGGTCGAGAGTGCCGACGGGGATACGGTCGAGGTCGTAGTGGAGTAAGATGAAGATCGACGTCAAAAACGAAAACCGCCGCTTTCATCTTGCCCTTCCGAATTGGCTTATCCTCAACCGCGTCAGCCTGCGTCTTGTGCGCAAGGGGACGAAGGGAGAGGTGGAGATCCGCCTTTCGGGCAAGGCTCTGCGCGAGCTGCGAAGGACGGTCAAGCGTCTGCGCAGGACGCGCGGCGACTGGAGCCTGATCGAGGTGCATTCCGCCGACGGCGACGAGGTGCGCGTGCGGCTGTAACGGAGAAACGAAAAAAACGGATACCGAGAGTGCAAAAATGCATCTGCGGTATCCGTTTTTTTATCCTTTAAGCCTTGTTCTTGCCAAGGAAAAGGCGAAGCGTCTTTTGGATCTGCTCGTCCCAATAGGGCCAGGAGTGATTTCCGGGGGATTCGGCGTAGGTGTGCTCCACACCGAGCGAGAGAAGATGCTCGTGGAACTTGCGGTTGTTCCCCAGCAGGGAGTCGCTTTCGCCGCACCAGAGGTAAAGCTCGGGGAAGGGAATGCCCGCGTCCTTCGTGCGCGTGGCGAGGGCAAAGAGATCGTGCTTTGTGCCCGCAAGATCCGAAAAGCCCGTAAGGTCGCAGCCAAAGATGAAGCGTCCCTCGCGCCAGAGCCCGGGCTCCCACATATTGACCACGTCGAGCACGCCCGAGAAGGAGGCGCAGTAGCCAAAGAGATCGGGACGGGTGAGCGCCACCTTCACGGCGCCGTAGCCGCCCATGGAGAGGCCTGCCACGAGGTTGTCCTCACGCGCGGAGGACATTCCGCGGAAGTAGCTTTGACAGACGGCGGGAAGCTCTTGGGAGACAAAGGTGAGATATTTCATGCCGTAGGCGGTGTCGGTGTACCAGCTTCTGGCCACCGAGGGCATGACCACGGCGATGCCGTAGTCGGCGGCGTAGCGCTCAATGGAGGTGCGCCGCATCCAGATGCTGTGATCGTCCGAGAGACCGTGCAGCAGGTAGAGCGTTTTGTAGGTGGGGGACGAGGCGCCGTTGGCGTTCATGCCGATCAGGGTCTTGGCCTTCTCGGGCAGGACGACGTTTACGGAAACGCCCATGCCGAGCGCGTCGGAGTGATAGTTGAGTTCCAGAAAAGCCATAAGGGGGTCCTCTCTTTCGGTTGGGTTCGTTGCGGATATGCTTCCACGCCTATTATACCACAGGAGGGCGCGGGGTGTCAAGAAGGAAAACGCGAAAGGAGGGGGCGCTTTTGCGGGGCGCAGATCAGCGGTAGAGGCCGATGTAGAACTCCAGATGGAACAGCGTGTTGCCAACCCCGTAGAGCGCGGCGGGAGTGAGGAGGGCGTAGGCGAGCAGGATAAACGCCCACGTCAGGATCCTGCGCGGCTTTTCGCGCATATGTCCAAGGCAGAACGAGACCGCGACCAGCGCACAAGCGCCAAGCAGGCCGCCGAGGGTGTTGCCGATCAGATCCGCCGTGGAAAAGCCGCCGATGGCGGTGAAGATCTGGACCGTCTCAAAGAGGAGGGAGAGAAGCAAGGAGGCCGCCGACGCCTTGAGCAGGGCTCCCTTTCGCACGGCCGCCGCCGAAAGGAAGCCAAAGGGCATAAAGGCGATCACGTTCAGCAGGTTTTCTTTGACCGTCGTTGCGTGCATGGAAAGGGGGTTTAAGGAATAGGTCAATCGGGAAAAGAGATCCAGCTTGATCATGTAGGCAAAATTGCGCTCGATCACGCGGAGGCGGTTCATCTTCAACAGGATCCCCCACACCAGAATGACGGCGTAGATCAGCGTCAGGATCCAAAAATGCGTTTTGACTTTTTTCATGCGGTCCTCCTACAAAAAGGGTTGTTTTTGTAAAAGTATAGCATGATTTCCGAATTTAGTCAACTATTTTGCGATTATTTGTCAACCAAAATAATACCCAATAATGATAAACTATATTTATACAGGGGGTATGATTATGGTTGATTTTGGAAACAGACTGAAACGAATGCGCAATCAGGAAAAGCTGACGCAGCAGCAGCTGGCAGATCGGCTTGGCGTTACCAAATCCGTGGTCAGCTACTATGAGCTTCAGGAGCGCTATCCCTCGCCCGAGATCCTGATCAAGCTGGCCTCGATCTTTCGCGTTTCAACGGATTATCTTCTCGGCCTTGCCCACGAGGAAAGCGTTTCGCTTTCGGGCCTGACGGAGGACGACGCTCTGCTCGTAAAGCATCTGGTCTCCCATCTGAAAAGCAAAAACGCGGGCAAATAAAGCGCGCGATCCCGTCCCCGCGCAGGGAAATGCACGCTGGCGCGTGATGATATGCCAAGCCTGCGGATTGGATAAAAAAATTCGACAAGCTTTAGCTTGTCGAATTTTTTGTGAGTAATTGCATAAAAGGATACAAAATCCTAATGGGCTCATTTTGCAAAATGGGTTCACTTTTTTGCAAAAAAATGGGTTCAAATTTTCTTCTATTTGCCTTATTTCCTTAAGCAATATATTCAGTTTCTTATTCAAACTCATCTTTTTATGAATAGGCGGCAAGCGGAGCTTGCCGCCTATATAAATGTTGCTTAATCTTGTTTCTCCGCTGCTATGCAGTTGGGGTAGAGAACAATTAGAAGCTCATATCAATTAGTTTTCTAACTGTTGTATTCCTTCCTCTAAATCCTCAACGGGAGCGTCAATTCCCGTAACGTGAATGACACCGTCCGGATAGTTATATTCCGGATCACTTACCCAAGATTGGGCAGGAGAATAACCGTATTCATCTTCATACGACTGGGCAGTTTCGTGTTGGATTTCGCCTTCAAGCTCATATCGGTATGCGATATCCCAAACGGTATAAACGGTTTCGTCGGTGGGATCGTCAAAGAAAGTAACTCTTCCCGAACTAGATAAGCGAATCACAGAATATGCATTGTCAAAGTTTTGCGAAGCCTCTCCGCCTGCGTAAGATACAAAGCCGTTCGTTGCTCTGATATCCACGTATTTCTTAATGAACGGATTTTCTCCCTGTGTCCATACGGCATATAAGCAACCGGTTTCTTCGCCTGTGATTGTGTAAGTGAACGCTTGTTGGTCGCTGATGAAACGGTATTCGGATCCGTTCATGCCATACGTTTCCATATACCAGCCGAGGAATACGGTGCAGCCGTAATCGGGATTATAGGTTGTGTTCAGTTCAAAGGTATCGCCTATTTTCCCTTCAATCTCGTTGGAATAATGCATTTCTCCGCCGTTAACGCTTACGTATGAGTCGTAATTCCAGCCCTCACAATATACATTGTATATGGCATCAGTGTAAACAGGGGTCAAAACCATATCCGAGGTAACGTTGAAGCGGTAATCCTCAAAGATCTCGCCGTTGCCGTCTAACCAATGCGCAAAGGATTTGCCGGCAAGTTCATCGGCATATACGTATACGAGGGTATTGGCAGAAACCTCCACCGTACCACGGTATATTTTACCGTCAATTTCAAAATATCCGTTTTCCACGGAAATTCTGAACGTTTCACTCGGTTCTACAGGCACTTCTACTTCATGGCAAACCACTCTTACGTATGCAGCATCCCTTCTGGGATTTTCTAAGGTATTGAACGTAAATTCCGAACTTTCGGAAAGCAATACCCACTTCTGATTGACGAAGTCCCAAGTTTCATAACGATCAAACACAAGACCGTCTTCGCCATTCCAAGTCAGCGTGATCGGACTTCCGCTATCATATACGTGTGCCGTATTATAATAAACGTTTGTATTGCTTCCGCTTATTTCAACGCAATCAACGGGATCGCTGAAGATAAATCGGAATGCACCGGTCGTTTCGGGCAGGGTTAACGTGAAGTTGTTGAAGGCATTCCGTCCAGCGCACAGGGACTGGATATCCTTTTCGATATCCCCGTAGGAGTAGTGAAGCGATTTGCCTGCAGCGTCAAGCGCTTCAAATTCCTCGGGAGAGACGATCGTTTTGTACGTCCTCATTCTAAAGACGGTTCTGTAATAGGTACCGTAATCCTCGTATGCGTAGGTAATACCCGTTGCCTTATCCACGTGCATATACTTTTTGTAGGATTCTCCGGGATCCTTTACAAAGCTGATCACATCTCTTCCGCCGGTTGTCACGTATTCGCCGTTTTCGTCATAGTAACCGCCCTGGAAGGATTTGCCTTCCCACTCAACCTCCCACGGTGTGCCGGAAAGGTCGTTGTATGCCTTGCTTGTGGGAATACGCAATTTATTGTAGGTTTCAGCCCAGTAATCATGATACGCTTCGAATACGGATGCTCTTGCGCTCATGCTGTTGCCTAACACCATACCGTTACCGCAACCCATATTGTCGTCGGGATAATCCAACGTTTCAATCCAGCCGTTTACGTCATAAGCATATCCGTAAATCGCCCACAGGTATTCGGATCTTATATCTCCTCTTGATTTAGATAAGTAAATCGGTTCGATCGTAGTGGAATCCTCATCATCTACGTACATAAAAATGTAAGTATCGTTATAGTCTTGGTTCGATGAATTTTCATACTCGTATTGGAATGCCCAGATATACACCTTTTTGCCTTCGGCATTTCTGTAGCTGTAATAATATTCGTCATGACATACCTTACCGCCATAGGTGTATTGATAATTGATCATCTTGCCGTCCATGAACTCGACGAAATCAAGGCCGCCTAAATACCAATACTCCTCGTAGTAATCGCAGTATTTACAGTAAACGCGATACTTGCCGTACTGTCCGTTTTTGCTTTCTTCTACGATATGCCAATCATCATAATCGATCGTATGCTCATCCGTCGTGGGAATGGCCTCCGTCCATACGTGACCGCAGAAGCATTCACAGCGCATAAGGCCTTCTTCCGTATGGCCTGCCTCTTTTTCAATCTCGATACTGTGTTCCGTATGCTCTTCGAAAATGGTTTCCCCACAAATCAAACATTCTTGTTTATGATATTGACCATTATAGTTTACGTATTCAGCAAAATCGTGGCGCCCGTAATTGACATATTCGATTTCGTATTTAACGTCACCTTTTGCATTTGTAGACATATAAAGGGTGCCTTCTTCACAGTTGCCCTCGTAGAGCTTCACGCGTGACGAGAAATCATCAGCGTCGGTGTCCTCGAATACGGGATAATAGTAACCGCTTCTCAATACAAGCATCGAGAAATCTTCATCGGGAACTATTGTACCGGTTGCAGACATCCAATACTTAAACGTTCTTCCGGACTGATCGTTTAACGTAACGTTCAGTACGTCGTTTGCTTGCGCAAGATACACGGTGGCGTTTTCACCATAGGTATTGCTATCCGTGGTAATGGTATCCTTACCTTCAAATGTCGCTGTTCCTCCGGAGATTACAATAATCATTCCATCGATTTCTTCGGATTTTTCTCTTCCGCAAACGGTGCAAGTACCGTTTTCGTCAAAGGTGCAATCGCCGGTTTCGGTTTCGCCGCACTTACACTCACGGACATGCTTATTTTCCTTTAACGCATCGGGTACCCAATCGCCAAATACGTGCTCACTTGTTTTCGGAATAGGTTCTGTTTTTGCTCTTCCGCATACCGCGCAGGTATACGTTTTGACACCCTCTTCAAAATGAGTAGGCTCTTGCGTTACAACGCCACTGTCAAACGCACAGTCACCTGTTTCGATCTCGCCACAATTGCATCCACGAGTATGCTTGTTTTCGTTTGTCGGATCCGGCGCCCAATCGCCAAACGCGTGCTCACTTGTTTTCGGAATAGATTCTGTTTTTGTTCTTCCGCAAACCGCACAAGTATAAGTCTTTACACCTTCCTCAAAGTGAGTAGGTTCTCTTGTTACAACGCCATTGTCAAACGTACAGTCGCCGGTTTCGACCTCGCCACAATTGCATCCACGAGTATGCTTATTTTCGTTTGTCGGATCCGGCGCCCAATCGCCAAATCTGTGCTCACTTGTCGTAGGAATGGGTTCTGTTTTTGTTCTTCCGCATACCTCGCAGGTATACGTTTTGACACCCTCTTCAAAATGAGTGGGTTCTTTTGTTACAACGCCACTGTCAAACGTACAGTCACCTGTTTCGACCTCGCCACAATTACATCCACGAGTATGCTTGTTTTCGTTTGTCGCATCTGGTGCCCAACCGCCAAATGCGTGCTCACTTGTTTTTTCAATGGGTTCCGTTTTGGTTCTTCCACAAACCTCGCAGGTATACGTTTTGACACCCTCCTCAAAGTGAGTAGGTTCTTTTGTTACAACACCACTGTCAAACGCACAGTCACCTGTTTCGACCTCGCCACAATTACATCCACGAGTATGCTTATTTTCGTTTAATGCATCAGGTGCCCAGTCACCAAATACGTGTTCACTTGTTTTAGGAATAGGTTCTGCTTTTATTCTTCCACAAACCGCACAAGTATAAGTCTTTATACCTTCTTCAAAATGAGTAGGCTCTTTTGTTATAGCACCGTCGTCAAATGTACAACCAGCAGTTTCAACTTCGCCACACTTACATTCTCGGATATGCATGTCTTCGTTTGTCGCATCA
>JAFWAA010000047.1 GCA_017507905.1 Clostridia bacterium
CGACGGTATACGTTTGCGCGGGGGTTGTCCCAGCTGCGGAATACGGCCTTAACAGCACCCATGAGCTGCTCTCTGGGATCGGAGGGGAAGTCCTGTCCAATCTTTGCCTTGTACTCTGCCTTGAACTGGTTAGCCAGCTCCTTGAGGTCCTCAGCGGTCAGCTCAACGTCGAGCTTAACGCCCTTCTCCTCCTTCATCTTATCGATGAGCTCCTCGAAGTACTTCTTTCCAACCTCCATAACGACGTCGGAGTACATCTGGATAAATCTTCTGTAGCAGTCATATGCCCAACGAGCATTGCCGGACTTCTTTGCCATGACCTCAACGACGTCCTCGTTCAGACCAAGGTTCAGAATGGTGTCCATCATACCGGGCATGGATGCGCGCGCGCCGGAACGGACCGAAACGAGAAGGGGATTCTCAAGATCTCCAAACTTCTTGCCGGTAACCTTTTCCATCTTGACAATGTACTCGTTGATCTCGGCCATGATCTCAGGGTTGATCTGGCGTCCGTCCTCGTAGTACTGAGTGCAAGCCTCGGTGGTGATGGTGAAGCCCTGAGGAACAGGGAGACCGATGTTGGTCATCTCCGCGAGGTTCGCGCCCTTACCGCCAAGCAGCTCACGCATGTTTGCGTTGCCTTCGGTAAACAGATAGCAATACTTTTTTGCCATGTTTGGTAATCCTCCATATATGAAATATATTTTTTGACAATCCGAATTCGGGCGTAGCGAAAAAAGGCATTCTACGCCCTATAATTCACATTACAGGATATTATACCATATTTTTTCCCTTTTTTCCATACCTTTCCGCAGAGAAATGCACCTCCATAATGTAAACATTTTGTGAACATCCGACGGAAAGAACAAAATCCGTTTGACACCCCCGTCTTTTTATTGTATAATATGGTCGTTCACATAAACTCGCGATGCTTGCGGTCGGTCTCTTGTTGATCGGGCGCCTTTTCGTCTTCCGCAGCCTCGCAGGAAAAAAGGAGAAACGCACGGATATGGCAAACATTTTTGATCTCTTTGCACAGATCGCCAAAAAGGAAGAGCCCGCACGCGAGCCGATCTCCTGGCTGATCGTGGGGCTCGGCAATCCGGGCGACAAATACAAAAGCACCCGTCACAACGCAGGCTTTCTGACGATTGACAGCATCGCCGAGCGCGCAGGCATTCGCATTGACCGCGCACGCTTCCAGGCGCTCTGCGGCGAAGGACTGATCGGCAAGCACCGCGTGCTGCTGATGAAGCCCCAGACCATGATGAACGCCTCGGGACTTGCCGTGCAGGAGGCCGCCGCCTTCTACAAGATCGCGCCCGACCACATTCTTGTGATCTCGGACGACACCGCCCTCTCTCCCGGAAGAATGCGCGTCCGCCGCAAGGGAAGCGCAGGAGGACAGAAGGGCCTCAACGACATCATCGTCTGCATGGGCACCGACGCCATTCCGCGCCTGCGCATGGGCGTTGGCGCAAAGCCGCACCCCGACTACGATATGGCCTCCTGGGTGCTTTCGGTATTCCCCAAGGAGGACATGACGCGCATGATCAGCGCCTTCCCCTCGGCATGGGAAGGTGTCTTAAAGATCCTGGACGGCGATTTTGACGCCGCCATGCAGATCTGCAATTCCTACACGCCCGACGCGAAGGACGAGTGATCCCCCTTCACCCCCCCCTCTCTGAAAAGGAGAAGAACAGCCTATGAGCATTCTTTCGCAATGCATTCGCCTGGATCCCGAATACCGCGAGCTTTTGCGCGCCGTGGTTCGCGATTTTCGCGAAAAGCCCCTGCCCATTCTGGCCAGCGGCCTTTGCGAGGGCGCGTCCGACGCCTTTCTGATCGCCCTCCTGCAGGACACGGTCAAGGAGCGCGGCGGGCGATGTGCCCTTCTGCTCTGCGCCGAGGAAAAGGACTGCGTCCGTCTCTCCTCCACGCTTGAGCGCAACGGCGTCCGCTCCGCCTTCTATATGGCGCGGGATCTCACCTTCTATAACATTACCGCCTCCCATGAGTACGAGCATGAGAGGCTTCGCGTGTTGTCCGGGCTTCTCTCGGGAAGCTACGACGCCGTCGTCACCACCCCCGACGCTCTGCTCGGCTACACCATTCCCCCACAGCGTCTGCGCGACGCCTCCCTGCAGGTGAGCGAGGAGGAGCGGCTGGAGCTTCCCCACTTTGCCGCACGCCTGACCGAGGCCGGCTTTGCACGGGTGGATCTGGTGGACAGTCCCGGGCAGTTTGCCCTGCGCGGCGGCATTCTGGACGTCTATCCCCCGCACGGCACCTATCTTGACCGCGACGGCGAGCTGTTTGACGGTGCTTACGCCCTGCGCGTGGAGCTGTTTGGCGACGAGATCGACCGCATGGGGCTCTTTGATCCCGATACCCAGCGCATGACGCAATCGGTCTGCTCGGCCTCCTTTGCGCCGGCACGCGAGCTTCTGACCGACGCCGCCTCCATGGCGGATCTGCAAAAGGCCGTGCAGGCACAGTTCCGCAAGACCTCGGACGAGCGCGCGCTGGAGGAGCTGATCAAGGAGAAGGGTGCGCTCGATGCGGCCGCAAAAAGCGGCGGCGAGCTTCGCTTCCTCGATAAGTATATCTCTCTGATCTACCCCGAGAAGGCCACGCTGATGTCCTATTTTGATGCCTCCTCCCTCGTGCTGATCCGCGGAACGAGCGCCGTGAACGATCGGCTGAAGGCCTCGCTCTGGCACCTGAACCAAACCGTGACCGAGCTTTTGGAGGGAGGCACGATTTCCCCCAAATACGCCGAATACGCCAAGCAGCCGGCAGATCTTGACGCCTTCTGTGACCGAAACGTCACCCTGCACGTGGACTCCATCGCGCACAACCTGACCGACAAGCGCCTGGCAGGTCTCTTCGGCTTCCGCTCCCGTCACACCGTTTGCTACGCGGACAACGAGGAGCTCTTCCTTGAGGATCTGCACGCGTACCTGCAGAGCGGCTACCGCTGTCTGGTATTGACCGAGAACGAGACCGACGCTAACCGTTGGGAAACGCGCCTGCAGGAGGGCGGCGTTCTGCTCTCGTGCGAGGATCCCGAGCGCATGGAGCGCGGAACGGCACGCGTGCTTTGGCAGGAATCGGTGGCCGGCTTTGAGCTTCCCGTTCCCCACGTGGCACTGCTCTCCCTGCGTGCCGACGCGCGCGGCGGTCTTTCCCTCAGTGCAAGATCCCCTCTGCGCAAGAAAAAAAGCAAGAACACCAAGAGCATTCTCTCCTACGCCGAGCTGGAGGTGGGCGACTACGTGGTCCACGAGAGCTACGGCATCGGACAGTACACGGGCATTGAAGCGCTGACCTGCGAGGGCGTGACGCGCGACTACGTCGGCATTCGCTACGCGGGAAGCGACAAGCTCTTTCTCCCCGTGGAAAAGCTGGAGAAGGTCTCCAAATATATCGGCGCGCGTGCCGAGGACGGACAGGTCAAGCTCTCCCGCATGGGAGGCGAGGCCTGGAAGAAGACCAAGGCGCGTGCCAAATCCGCCGCGAAGGATATGGCCAAGGATCTGATCCGCCTCTACGCCGAGCGTATGCGTCGGCCGGGGCATTCCTTCCCCTTGGACGACAGCTACCAGAAGGCCTTTGAGGACGCCTTTGCCTATGAGGAGACCGAGAGCCAGCTGGCCGCCGCCGATGAGATCAAAAAGGATATGATCCGCGCCGTTCCCATGGACCGTCTGCTCTGCGGCGACGTGGGCTACGGCAAGACCGAGGTCGCCCTGCGCGCCGCGTATAAGGCCGTGCTTGGCGGCAAGCAGGTGGCCATTCTCGTGCCCACCACCCTTCTCGCCCTTCAGCACTACCAGACCATCGTCAGCCGTATGCGTGCCTTTGCGGTCAACGTGGATATGCTCTCGCGCTTCCGCACGCCAAAGCAGCAGGCTCTGACGCTTCGGCGCCTTGCGCGAGGCGAGGTCGACATCATCGTGGGCACGCACCGCCTGCTCTCCAAGGATATGCAGTTCCACGACCTGGGCCTTGTCATCGTGGACGAGGAGCAGCGCTTTGGCGTGGCGCAGAAGGAAAAGCTCAAGCAGCTTGCCCGCGACGTGGATTTTCTTTCGCTCTCGGCAACGCCGATCCCCCGCACCCTGAACATGGCCATGGGCGGCATTCGCGACATTTCCATTCTGGACGACGCTCCGGGCGACCGTTTGCCCGTGCAGACCTACGTTCTGGAGCATGACGAGCTGATCCTGGAGGAGGCGATCCGCCGCGAGCTTCGCCGAGGCGGGCAGGTCTTCTACCTGCACAACACCGTGGAGACCATCAACGAGATCGCCGCAAAGCTCTCCGCCACCATTCCCGAGGCGCGCATTCTGACCGCGCACGGCAAGATGGACAAGGAGGAGCTGGAAAGGATCTGGGAAAAGATGCTGCGCGGCGAGGTGGACATCTTAGTCTCCACCACCATCATCGAGACCGGCGTGGACATTCCCAACGCCAACACCCTCGTGGTCACCAACGCACATCGCTTAGGGCTTTCGCAACTGCATCAGCTTCGCGGACGCATCGGCCGCTCCTCGCGCCGTGCCTACGCCTATTTCACCTATCCCCCCTTCCGCTCCATTCCCGAGGTGGCGCAAAAGCGCCTGGAGGCCATTCGCGAATACGCCGAGTTCGGCGCAGGCTTTAAGATCGCTCTGCGCGACATGGAGATCCGCGGTGCGGGCAACATTCTCGGCGCGGAGCAGCACGGGCATCTGGACGCCATCGGCTACGATCTCTATATCAAGCTGCTCAACCAGGCTGTTCTTGAGGAAAAGGGTGAGACGGCAGAGCCCGAGGTGGAATGCACCGTTTCCCTCACCTTTGACGCCTTCCTGCCCGAAAAGTACGTTCCCTTCCCCGCCCAGCGCATGGCGCTCTACAAGAAGATCGCGCTCATCTCCTCCAAGGAGGATCTGCAGGACGTGACCGACGAGCTGACCGACCGCTACGGCGACCTGCCCCGTCCCACGCAAAACCTGCTTCGCATCGCGCTTCTGCACAACATGGCCATTCGTTGCCGCATCACCGCCATTCGCCAGGAGGGCCTTACCGTCCATCTCCATCCCAAAACGCTGGATCTGGATCTCTGGAGCGAGCTTGCCGCGGCCTTCCCCGGAAAGCTGCGTATGCTGATGTCGGGTGAAGCGCACGTCTGCCTGCGCCTGCAAAAGGCGGACGACGTCCTGCAAACGATTTACCGCCTGTTTGAAAAATATCTTACCCTAAACCAAGAAAAGGCGTAGACAAACCGACCAAAATCCTGTATAATAGAGGTACAGTCAAGCCTTGTTCAAGGACAAGAAAGGAAAAACCGATCCATGAAAGTAAAAAGCCTTTTGCGAAGCGCAGTCCTTCTTCTGGCGCTTTTGCTCTGCCTCTCCCTCCTTGGGGGCTGCTCCTCCAAGGGAAAGACCCTGATGACGCTGGAAAAGGACGGCGTTTCGGTCTCGCTCTCGGTCAACACCTACGAGCTGATGCTCTCCCGCATCAAGGGAACGCTCTGTTTTCTAAAGACCTCTGCGGGCGGATTTACGGCAGATCAGGACAAATTCTGGGATTATATTGAACGAATGGAGGGCCACCCCACACAAACGCTGGATAGCTTCTACCGCGCCCAGGTCCTGGAGAACTGCAAGTCCTATCTCGTCGGTCTCTATCTCTTTGACTCCATGGGGCTCTCGCTCCCTGCCTCTACCGTGGCCGCGATCGACGATCAGCTGGGCGAGCTGCTCCTGACCGATGCCGACGGCTCGAAGAACAAGCTCAACCAGATCCTTTCCGCCTACGGCGTCAACTACGAGCTTCTGCGCGAGGCTTACCTCATGAGCGCAAAGGTCGAGCTTGTGCAAAAGGAGCTTTACGGTGAGAACGCCTCGCTGATCGGCGACAACATTAAGATGGAGTATCTCGAGGAAAACTACGTGCATTTCCACCAGTATTTCCTGGAGGCCTACCACTACCGCTATGAGACCGACGTCAACGGTGACGTGATCTACTACCACACCGAGACCGAGCAGATCGAGCATATCTACTACGACGTGCATACCGGCTTTACCAAGACCGACAGCGAGGGCAATCCGCTGACCGACAAAAAGGGCGACGTGATCTACTACACCGACGCCACCTGCAAGAAGATCGCCTACAACACCACCTACGGCGCACCGCGCGCCATCGTTTCGGAGGACGGCATCTACCAGACCAAGCCCATGACCTCCGAGGAGCTGGAGGCCGTGAAGAAGAAGGCCGACGAGACCTTTGCCTCCCTGCAGGGGCTTTCCCCCGATGAGTTTGAGGCCGAGATCGAAAAGAAGCAGGGCGAGCTGATCAAGCAGGGCATCAAAAACGAGCTTTATGCCGACGGCTACTACCTGCGCACCGACACCGATTACCTCGCAGGCGGCGAGGAATACGAATACCTGCAAACCATCGTGGACGCCCTGCAGACCATGGAGGACGGACAGATGATGATGGTCAAGTCGAGCGTGGGCTACCACATTCTGATGAAGTACGCCCCCACCGAAAAGGCCTACGCCAACGCCGAGAACGAGGTGTGGTTCTCCAATTTCAATTCCTCCCTCGTGGAGAAGATGTTCTTTGAGTTGTGCCAGACGCATTACGCCGACATCGTCATTGACGAAAAGGTGCTTGCCTCCGTTCCCTCCATGAAGAAGATCGGCATCAACTACTACTATTGATCCCCCATCGGCGGTCTGCCAAAGCAGGCCGCCGGTTTTTTTGCTCTTCCCTCTTGACAACGCGCCAAAAGCGTGCTATAATAACGCCGAACCGCATAGAATCGGGGGTGCTGTCCACGGACGGCTGAGATGGCAAATGCCGAACCCTTTAACCTGATACGGATAATACCGGCGTAGGAAGATTGCAGATAAGGTGTACTGTTTTTTGGCACCTCTACATTGACCGCACGGAGATTCCGTGCGGTTACTTTATTTTTGGAGGTGTTTTCGATGAAAAACACAAGACTCAAGCGCGTGCGCGCGCTCTGCGAATGCGCCATCATGCTGGCCCTGTCTGTCGTCCTCAGCTACATCAAGTTCTGGCAGCTCCCCTTTGATGGCTCCATCACCCTCTTTTCCATGCTCCCCGTCTGCCTCATCGCCATCAAGTATGGCTGGAAGTGGGGACTTGGCACCGCCTTCTGCTTCTCCTGGTTTCAGATCCTGCAGGGCGGCGTGTTCTCCTGGGGACTGACCCCCGGTATGCTGATCGGCTCGCTGCTGCTCGACTACATTCTGGCCTACACCGTGCTTGGTATTGCGGGCATCTTTCGCAAGAAGGGCTACTGGGGTATGCTTGGCGGAATTACGCTGGTCTGCGCGCTCCGCTTCTTCATTCACTTCCTCGCGGGCGTTATCCTCTGGGCAAACTTCGAGCAATTTGAGGCCTTCGGCCAGGTGATCCAGAACAACCCCGTGCTCTACTCCATCTGCTACAACGGCGTGTATATGCTCCCCGAAACGGTGCTTACCGTGATCGTTGCCGCGATCCTGCTCAAGATCCCGCAGATCGGCAAGCTCTTTGCCGTGGAGAACGAGCCCCTTCCCTTTGCCACGGCCGACGTTGCCCTTGGGTTAAAGTACGCGCAGAACGAAAAAGAGGAGCAGAAAAATGACAAGTAAGATCCGCCTCGTCCTCTTCTCTCTTGCCTATCTGATCGCGGGCGCGATCCTGTGGGCAGGCGACGCCATCAGCCGCGGCGGAAGCTACTGCGGCGTGGTCGGCGTGATCTTTCTCGCCCTCGGCGTTCTCCTCTCCCTTTGGGAGCCGCTCAAAAAAGGCTTGGCCTTTGTCTTTCGATCCAAAGACCCCTCTTGACAAATCCGCGGTTTTCGGGTATAATAGGAGAGCAGCCTTGCCGGACGGTCGCGCGGTATGTTGCCGTAAGGTATTACCGTGAGGAAAGTCCGGGCTTCACAGGACAGGATAGCTGATAACGTCAGCCACGGGTAACCGTCGGGAAAGTGCAACAGAAATAAACCGCCGCGCAAGCGGTAAGGATGGAAAGGCGAGGTAAGAGCTCACCCGTTCCTATGGTAACATAGGTCCGCTGTAAACCCTATCCGAAGCAACACCCCAAAGGGAGCCGGTCCGGCATACGCCCCGGGGTGGCACGGGAGTTCTCTCCCGAAGCGTTCCGGTGACGGAGCGCGAAGATTGATGACCGTTCAAGACAGAACCCGGCTTACAGACAAGACTGCACCAAAACAGCACCGCCCTCACGCGAAGGCGGTGCTGTTTTTTTGCCAAAAGCGGATGTTCGTTTTTCAAAAAAGATGCGGTTCTTCTTTCAAAAAAGATGCTGTTCCTTTTTCAAAAAAGGAAGGGGCTGCATCCAAAGGATGCAGCCCCTTTTTGGGGTCTCCCCTCATCGAAGGGAGCTTGTGCCGTATTAGTTGGCCAGACCGGAGTTTTCGATACCCTGCACCAGGAACTTCTGTCCAAAGGCGTAGAGCACGACCAGCGGCATGATGATCAACAAGCCACACGTGTTGCGGATCGCCGTGTAGTAGAGCGACTGTCCTGCGTACTCCAGCTTCAGAGAAGGCGGAATGCCGACGATGTCGACCAGCAGGTTGGTGTTGGAGTTGTTGAAGAACACGCCCGTGTAGAAGGTGTCGGTCCACTGCCAGCAGAAGGCGAACAGGAAGACCGTTACCATCATCGGTACAGACAGCGGGAGAATGATCTGAATGAAGGTACGGAAGGTTCCGGCACCGTCCATGTAGGCCGACTCCTCAAGCTCATCCGGCACGCCGCGGAAGAACTGACGCAGCATGAAGATGTAAAGTCCGTTCTTAAAGGCAAGACCGGTCAGAGACAGGAGAATGAAGGGGATATACGTGTTGCAGATGTTGATACCCGCCTGGGTGATCTCCATGTCGAGACGGAAGGCGTTTGCTCCGTTCTCCTTGACGTAAGGCATCAGCTGGATGCGGTCGGGTAAGCACTCAAGTCCCTCGAAGAAGGTCTTGACTCCCTCGCCAAGCTCGGTAACGTTCCAACCGAAGATCTCGATTCCGCCGCCCTTGAGCAGGCGAACGATACCGAAAACGTCAAAGTAGCTGAACTCCATGAACATGGAGAAGCGAATGGTTTGGTGAGGAACGATCATGGTGAGCATGACCAGCATAAAGATCAGGTTTCTGCCCTTGAACTTGAACTTGGCAAAGCCGTATCCGATCAGGCAGCAGATAAAGGTCTGGATCAGCGCCGTGCTGAAGGCCAGGGTAAACGTGTTACCGAATGCCTCCCAATACTCCAGCTCGCTGATGATGTACTTGTAGATATCCAGCGTGAAGTTTCTCGGGATCAGACGGACGGTCACGTCCACAAAATCCTCGGGAGCCATCACAGATCCTGCGATCTTGGTCAGGAAGGGGAACAGAACGATATACGCGATACCGATCATCAACACCAAACGGAAGATGGAGAAGATGATCTTTCCGAGGAAGTAGGTGGAGAGGAATTTCGCCTTCAAGCGCTCCTTGAGCGGCGTGCGATCGAAGTCTACGCGGATCCTGTTCTTTGTCTCGCGCTTGATCTTCGGCTTTTGTTCAACGTTTTGTGCATTCATCGCTTCAATTCCCTCCTTTACTCAGATTTGCGTCCGTAGAAGACGAACGCCGAGAAGATCGCGCCAATGATGGCGACCACCACGATAACGATCAGGAAGTAGATCCATGCCATTGCCGAGCTGAGCACCTCGCTGCCCTTGGAATAGGTGTCAGCGATGTACGCCATAACCACGTTCTGGCTGTTGGTAAAGGAGTCGATAATGGTGTAGATTCCGTTTACCAGGATCATCGGGCTGATCATCGGGAAGGTGATCTTCCAGAAGGTCTCCCACGAGGTTGCTCCGTCGATCTTGCAGGACTCGTAGATCGCGGGGTTGATGGACTGCAGTGCCGACAGGAAGATCAGCATCTGTACGCCGGAGCGGTTAACGATGTTGAAGATGTTGTTGATCGCCTCTACAACGTAATCAACGACACCGGTACCAACCTTCATGTTGGCAAACAATAGCTTCAAGTCCATTGAGGAGACGAGCTCCGTGGCTGCACTTGAGCCCGAACCGTCGTCGATACCCTCGGTGCTGCCCATGTAGTTGTTCAGAATATCCTGTGCCGCGATGCTCTCCATAATACCGGTGGAAATGATAACCGGCACGAAGAAGATCGAGCGGAAGATCGCTCTGCCCGCCATCTTCTGGTTCAGCATAACGGCCATGAACAGAGAGAAGATCAGGATCGAGGGGATATCGAAGGCCAGGGTCTTCAGGCCTTCGACCAATCTCTTGGCAAACAAGGGATCCGAGGAGAAGGCGTCAATATAGTTCTTGAAGCCAACGAACTCCAGGGTGTAGCCTCCCATGCCCGCCTCGGCCATGTGGATCTCACTCAAGCTCATCACGATCGAATCGTAGATCATGGGCAGGTAGATCACCACAAAGCCGATCAGGAAGGGCAGGATGAAGAACCAACCCGAGCGTGCCTTGCGGCGATCAAGGGAAGCGATCTTCTTGCGCTTCTTCGGCGCAGCAGCAGACTTTTCCAATTTTACGTCATTCGTCATTGCTTATCCCTCCCCCTTGATCATGTCGGGCTCCAGCACCACGTAGCCATAGGCCGGAATGGTGTAGGTGCTTCCCGCATAGTCCACACGGACTGCAAAGTTGTTGTAGTTCAGAATAAATGCCTTGGCCGCCACCTTCTCGAAGGTGTCGGGATCGCGATCACCGTAGGTTACCACGACGATCTGCTTGTTGTCCACAAAGTACTTATCCACGCTGTCCTCGGTATCCTGATCCTCGGAGTCACCCTTCAGGCCGTTCTCAACGCCCTTGAGGATGCTGTCCATATCAAAGATCTGGGTTGCGCAGAAGTTGAAGAGCTTTGCAGCGTAAGGATCGTTGTCGCCCTCCAGATCGTACACCGCTCCAAGTGCGTCAAGCGCGATCTTGGCGGCGTATGCGGGGTTGGCGGCTCCGTTGTCCAGCTTCTCGTCGGTGTACTCCTTGAAGAGCTCGAGATACTGCTTTGCCTGAGACTTGTACTTCTCCATGCTGGTTCCGTAGCTGTCAAGCTTGCTCGTGAGCTGCTCCTTGACCTCGGGGCTGAGGTTCTCCGCGCCGTTGATGATGTCCTTTGCGGAGGTCACGATGTTGCAGTCCTCCAGAACGCTGGCATTCAACAGCTCCAGTCTTGCATCGGCAAGCAGGATATCGGTTGCCACAACGCCCATGGTGGCGATCGAGGAGGTCAGTTTGGAAATTCTCTTCTTCACCGACTCATCCTCAAAGGGATCGGTATTGATGGGATCGTCCTCCTCGGTCAGCTTGGAGGATTCCTCAAGCAACTTCTGCTCGACCTGGTAGATATACTCGATGGTCTCGTTGATCATATCCTCAAGCGTATCTGCCGTGCTGGTCAGAAGGCTGTAGGAGCTGAGAATGGAGCCTGCGATGAGCTTCATCTCGTCGATCTGTGCCTGCAGAATGGCGTCGGCGTTGGTTGCGTTGTACCATGCATCGGCAACGTTAACGATGCGGTCGTTCTCCAGGTTCGCCTGCTTGTCGGCCTCCTCCTTGATGGCGGCGGCCAGTCTGTCGGCGATATCCTGCTCAAGCTCGTCAGCATCCTGAACGCGCGTACCGGTCCAGAAATCGTGGTCGATGATGACCTTGGTCTGCAGATCCTTCATCAGACCGTTGAGCTCCTGGTAGTACTCCATCATATCGTTCGCCCAAATGTCGTAACGAATGGAGTAGTTCTGGCTGAGCTGGAAGTTCTCCTTGAGCTCGTTGGTGTTCTGATAGGAAAGAACGAAGTACATTCCCGCACCGTTCTCAATTGCCTTGAGCAGTGCGTGTGCGGTGTTACTCTCCTCATTCAGCGGCGTTCCGGCGAACTGTACGTAGCCGTGCAGGACCGCACCGATGAAGGGAACGGAGGCTGCCGACTTGACGAAGCGGCTGGAATCCAGGCTGACGTTGAGAATGTGATCCACGTACGCCCAGGAGTATGCGTTTCCGCCGTCGGTCATCAGGTTGTAGCCTGCCTTCTTGAGGTCGGCGAAGGCCTCGACGGTGTACTCCTTGTTATCCTCGCGGTTGTACGGATCGTCCTCGTCGAAGTCGGAGTTCAGTGCCGTACCAAGCGTGGAGACCGACATATTGCTAATGCCGTACTTGGTGTAGTTCTTGATCAGCTTCTCATAGAACTTGCTGTAGCGCGAGGGCGAAACGGCCAGCTGGTGGAAGCTGATGTAGCCCTGCAGGGTTGCACTGTACTGACGCAGAGAGGTGTAACGGTTGTCGATGGTCTTAACGGCATCCTTGCTCAGCATGAAGCTGTCAAAGAGATCATCTACCTGCATGTACGCAAAATCGAAATCGGGGTAAAGCTGAACGTTTGCGTCACCGCTCTCGTTCACGGCAGCGAACTTCTCCAGAAGCTCGCGGAAGCCCTTGGCACCGCCCACTGCCTTCTCCCACTTAAGAGAAGCAGGAATGGTGGAGTACATTCCGCCGTTGGCAAAGCCGGTCAGACGGAAGTTGATGTTCTTGATGCCGTTGTCGTAAAGATCCTCGTAGATGGAGTACACGTTGTCAAACGTGGTCAGAGGCGTCATTACCATTACGGGAATGGTCATGATGGTCTGCTGCGTCTGCATTGCACCGAAGACCTCGAGGTAGAGCGGAATGTCTGCCTCAACGTCTTTCTCGGTCAGCTTCTGCAGCGTTCCCTTCTCGATCAGATAATCACGGTAGGCCTCTGCCATGCCAAGCCAAGTGGTCTCGTAGTAGGTGAAGCTCGGATCGTTGATCTTTGCCTCGGCGGCCTTCTCCTCGTCCGTCAGGAAGACGTAACGGATACGCAGGCTGCCCGTGTACTTACGGTTGGAAACGACCGTCCAGCTCGAGCTGGAGGTGACCGAAATGGAATCCGCGATATCGTAGGAATCCTTGGGCTTGGGGTTGAAGTAGTTCTGAACGTGGTTGTAATCGTGCACCGAACCGCCGTGGTAGGTCTCGATCTTGGCCAGGGACTCGCCCGACTCAATGATCGCCAGGAAGCCGCGCTCGTAGACGTCGGCCGTCAGCGTGACCAGGGTCGCGCCTGCCTTATCCAGCTCCGTGCGGATCTCCTCCTCGGTCTTCATCGTGGCCGAGACGGAAGCCTCCAGGGTGTTGTTCTCCTTGTCGGTGTAGGTGTAGTTGTAGATGGTCTCGGATGCGACCGAGCCGTAAACGGGATAGCGGATCGCCTGCTGATATGCGTTGGTCTGGCTGATGTTGTGGTAGGCAAAGTCCGTACCGTAAACCATGCCGCCAACCGCAGTCGTGGCGTTGATGTCCAGCTGCTCGTAATCAAAGAGCGCGCCGGCACCGTCCGGGAAGAAGTTGTAGCCGGGGTTGTCGCTGTGTCCTGCTCCCATATAGGGCAGAATGCTGATGTTCTCCAGCGTGTAGGTTGCCATATCGTAACGCAGACCGTTACAGGGCAGACGCACGCTCAGGCCCTTCTCATCGAGGAAATACTCCAGAGCCATCTTGAACACGGGGAACTGTTCGTCCTCCGCCTCGTAGCCGGTCTCCTCGTGGTCGGCATCCATCTGCTCGAAGGTGTAATCGGGGCAGTAGCCCTTGATGATGGCCTCCAGCTCGTTGAGCTGCACCGAGGAAAGATCACTCTCGATGACCCAGATGTTCATCTTGGCCAGAACGGGATACAGATTGAGCAGCTCCTCTGCGATCTTGGGGTTCTTCCCTTCCAGAGTCAGGAAGTTGGTCTGCTTCGGATAGAAGGCCAGGAAGCGATTGTACATATAATCGGAGAGGTCTCCGTTGTTCTTCGCTTCGGTCAGCGGATTGTAGATGTAGCGCTCAAAGCTCTTCTCCGAGATCCATCTCGGCACGAGCTTTCTCGAATCCTCAATACCGATGGTGTACTCCACGCGAACACCGTTCTTAATGTTCATCGCGGTGATCTGATTGCGCATTGCCGCATCGGTAAAGCTGGTCAGATAAGCGGAGGTTCCGTTGTCCACGTAATACACGATCAGCTGCGAGAGCAGCTTGCTCTTGGTGGAGACCGAGCCCTTGGAGCCGGTCAGGTCGTACGGGTTGGAAAACAGGATCTCGCCCGTCGCCATATTCTTGGTGGCAACCTCACCGCTGATCTCGTCCACGTACAGCTGGAAGCCGTCGCTTTCCATCATCAGCTTCATGTTGCCCTTGGTGGGATCAATGCGATCCTCGGGGGTAGCAAAGTAGTTTTCCTTGATATAAACGTCCTTGATGGTGTCCTCATCCCAGATGATCGTCTCCTCCTCAGCGGCCGAGGTCTCAACCACCGAGATCGAAACGAGAGATCCCATCATGCACAGGACAGCAAGGAATGCCGAAAGAACTTTTATGGATAATTTCATTTCATAACCTCCTTGTGTCATGCGATTCGGAATTGGATCTCAATGACGATGTTGGTGACCAAGCTGATCAGCTTGCTCAGCAGCATACTGAAGAGAAGAACGATAAAGACGATAAACGCCATCGCCACCACGGTTCCGATGACCGTGACGAAGTTTTTGCCAAGCGAATAGTCATGCGTGACCATCGTTGCGCAGAAGAGCAGAAGCAGCATCCAGATCATACCGATCGTGGTGACCATCGTGATGAGGGACGCCTCGGTGGTGGTGACCCAGTTGGAGCAAATCGTTGCGGGGATGATCAGCAGAGGCATCGGCGTGAGCGCGTAGGAGCAAGCCACAAAGATATCCTTGAAGCTTCCCTCACCCTCAAACAGAGTGGTCAGACACCAGTTGCCAAGCACGAACAGGAAGAGCGGGATCAGCACGGAGATCGCCTGCGCCCAGATGGTGGAAACGGCGCCCGTGGGATTGAGCACGTAGCCCTGTCCGATGGACTGATAGAAGAAGGCAACGATCGTACCTCCCAGAATGACCAGAGCTGCGCGAACCGATCCGCGGCGCTCGTGCTTCAGATCGTAGAAGCCATCGAAGGGATGGAACATCACGTAGAAGGCGTAAATGAGCTCCTGCCAGAATTTCTTTCTTGCCTTTCCGTCGGTGGAAACGCGCTTGTTAACTCTTGCGGCCCAGCCGAGGAACTTCAGCACGGCAACGATCACGATAATGATGATCGCCAGGATCAGAATGAACCAATCGGCCATCCACTCCTTACGGACCTGCTTGTAGGATTCGGACCAGTTCTCGGTGTCGTAAGCCGTCTCGTAATACTCCATGGACTCCTCGTAGCGTCCGCTGCGGGAGAGCGCATTTCCGATACCGACGTAAGCGGCGTCAAAGTTGGAGTTTCTCTGCAGAACGGCCTCCCAGCACTCGATCGCGTAAGAGTAATCGAGCGAGTTCTCTGCCGCGATGGCCTGCAGAAGGAGATTGCCGTACTCGGTTCTCTCGTAAACGACCACGCACACGCCGTTGTTTCCGGCTCCGCGGTCAAGCACCAGCATCGTGTCGCCCTGATAGGTAACGGCCTCGATGTTTCGAATGCTTCCCAGCATATCGCCCTCGTCACCAAAGGCGAAGAGCAGGCTTCCGTTGAAATCGTAGGTGTAAAGCTTATTTCTCTTGGAGTCGATGATGGTCCAGGTCTTTTCGGGTCCCTGAGCCACGTCGGTAATGGTAGATGCACCGGACTTCTTCTCGTTGTCCAGGTTGTTGTAATCAACCTCACCTGCCGGAGGCCAGAAGCCGTTACGTCTCATGATCTCGTCACCTGCGGGGTTCAAGAGCTTAACCGGCATGTTCTTGCCTTCCTTGTCCTTTTTGTTGATCGCAGCCTCTACGTCGGAAGCCTCGATCGAGGAAATGGTCACGTAGATAAAGCCGTCGGTGCTGAGGCAGATGTTGTTGAACTCGGTGGGCAGGTAGGCAGCCGTCTGGCGCTTCTGCTCCTCGGTCTGGAAGCGTCTCCAAAGGATATCCCATGCGCTGATCGAAACGGCCTGTGCGCCGATAAATCCAACGAAATCGCCCGAGGGATCAAGAACGATGACACCCTGGTAGGTCGTGGAGGAAACGACGTAAATTCTGCCGTACTGGTCGATGGCCATAGCCACCGGCTTGTAAACGCTGGAGTCACCAAAGAGCTGGCTCTCGGGCGCACCGATGATCTGGAGGAAGTTTCCGGTAGCCTTCTCAAAGCGAACGAGACGGGAGTTGTCGGTGTCGCAGACCCAGATGTCGGTCTCGGTCACGAACACACCCTGCGGCTTAAGCAGCGCGTCGGTGTTTCCCTGATCGTTGATGAACTCCGAGATCTCCATGGTCGCATTGTAGTAGCGATCCAGGCAGACTACGCGGGAGTTGTCGGTATCGGCGATGTAAACGTTCCCTGCACTGTCCGTGATCAGGTCCTGCGGATTCTTGAAATCCTTGGTCAGGCCCATCGCGATGTAATCCACGGTCTTAACGGCCGCGTAAGCATCGGGAGAATACAACGGCGTACCGTTGATGCTGTAGGTGTAGGTCTGGTAAGCGGAGGATGCGCTGACGCCAACCGTCAGTGCAGATCCGAGAAGGACCAGGGACAATACAACCAACAGAATAGATGTGATCTTCTTCATTATTATATTGTCCTCCTTCTTAGTCTTTCATACCGCTCGAGCCCATCGTCTCGATAATGTTGGACTGCGTGATGACGAAGACCATGATCGGCACAAGCATCATCAGCACCGTTGCAGCGGCGGATGCACCCGCACGCTTGATTCCTCCTGCCGTGATCTGACCGATCGCGTAGTTGAAGGATTTGTACTGCTCGGAATAAATGTAAATGGAAGAGCCTGCGTTCCACAGTCCCTGGAAGGAATACACGATCAGGGTCAGCCATGCGGGCTTAACCATGGGCATCGCGATGGTCCAGTAGGTGCGAAGCTCGCTTGCACCGTCCAGACGCGCACTCTCCAGCACCGAATCGTGCACGTGCGTATCCATGAACTGCTTCATCAGGTAAAGACCCAGCGTAGAGCCCCATGCGGGAATGATGATCGCCCAGTAGGTATCGATCATCCTGAAGGCCGACATGATCATAAAGCTGGTGATCGCCGTGACCGTGGAGTGGAACATCAGCGAGGTTCTGATGGTGGTAAAGATCATCTTTCCGCCGGGGAACTTGATCTTTGCCAGAGCGTATGCGGCCATGGACGCCAGGAAGAGGTGTCCAAACGTACCGCCCACCGCGTTGAGCACGGTGTTGAAGATGTAACGGGAGAACGGAACCCAGGAGTCGTTCATCAAGCGGAACAGATCGCGGAAGTTGTTGGGCGTCGGGTTCTTTACCAGGAACCGAGGCGGATACATCCACAATTCATCCAGGGGCTTGAGGGACTGCGAGATCACGTAGACCATCGGCAGGATCATGAAAGCGCCGAGCAAGGTAAGGAGGATCGTAATTCCCGTGTCGCCTCCGACGGAGCGTGAGAGGACGACCTTATGCTTTCTTGTTCTTAATTTTGCCATATCACGAGCCCACCTTCGAGATAATTTTCTTGACGATCATATTCGCTCCGATCATGATCAGGAACAGGACCGTCGCAATTGCGGAGGAGTAACCCACCTCATAACGCTGTGAGCCGTAGTCCTCCAGGTGGTGCATGATGGTGTGTGCGGCGTAATCCACCGACGGGAATCCTGCCAGTGAAGTAACGACGCCACCAAAGCCGAACGCACCCGTGATTGCCATGATTGCACCGAACATCAGCTGCGGGCCCATGCTCGGCAGGGTGATGTACCAAAGCTCCTGCCAACGGTTCTTAACGCCGTCCACGGCGCCTGCCTCGTACATATCGCGGTTAACGCCCTGCAAGCCGGCAATGAAGGACAGGAAGGACGTACCAAGCGAGGTCCACAGGGCAACGACGATACACAGGGGCATGACCCAGTCGGCATCGCGGAACCAGGTCCCGGGCTCGTCGATCATACCCAACTCCATCAGTGTCGCGTTGACCCAACCGTGGGAGTCCGCACTAAAGAGCGTAGCCCAGATCATATAGACCTGACCCGAAATGGAGGGGGCGTAGAAGACCAGCGTGACGATCGCACGGATCTTCGGGGAAAGCTCGTTGATGAACCATGCAACCAAGAAGGACAGAAGGTAGGATACCGGTCCAACGATGGCGGCAAAGATCAACGTGTTCTTGCAGGCGAGCAGGAAGGTATCGTCCGCAAAGAAGAGGTTAATGTAGTTTTCCAGCCAAACGACGTTCGGCCACTGGAGCATATTAAAGTCGGTAAAGCTGATGACGACGGAAAGGAAGACCGGAACGATCGTGAACAGCGTGAAGATGATGACGTAAGGCGCGATCATCGCATAAGCGACCCAATTGCGCCGCATCTCCTTCAGGATCCACTGGGCGTAGGACATATCCTTTCTGGCGACAGCCTTGGCTTTTGCTGTTTTTTGTGCCATTTGCTCTTTCTCCTTATATAGATTGTCGGTTTCTTAATAAGAAGCCAATGCATCTGCAGCATCCTGCAGCGCCTCGGAAATGAAGTAGATTAGCTCGTTCTCATTCAGGCTGTCGATCGCAAATCCGCCGTACTTCGGCTCAGACGTCTGTCTGGTGATGTTGACGTAGTAATCCGGAACCGTGACCGTTCCGCCGCTGACCTTCTGATACTCCTTGTAGCCGTGCTCCTTGGGCAACAGCTCTGCAAAAGCAGCTGCGGAATCGTAAACCTGCTCAATACGCTTGGACGCGTTGACGATCGCGTACTTGGCGTTCTTGATCTCCTCTGCGTACTTGTCACCGTAGCGCTCCTCAAGAAGCTTGACGGCCTCGGTGGCCTGATCCAGACGCTTTTGGGAAAGCTTCTGTCCGATCTGGAGGGTCTCCAGCTTGAACTCCTCACGCTTACGCGTGATCTCGGTGTTGATGACGTTGATGTAGCTGAGGATCTCGGTCGTGGGGTCTGCATCCTCGTTGAGTGCAGCGAGGAACGCAAAGTTGGTGTAACGGCCGATGATGTAGGAGCCGGGATAGTTGGGGATCGCCGCCAGGTTCTCAAACTGATTGGAAACCTGCTCGTACTCCTCACGCGTCCATGTCATGCTCTTGAGAGCATCGCGGTTTGCGGTGGAGTGCTTTGCGGAGTCACCCATGATGGCGACCATTTCGTTGGCGTATTCTACCTGGCACTGCGAGCCGGTCTGCCACTCCATGAACTTCCATGCGGTATCCTTGTTGGGGGTTCCGGAGATCATGACCGTTGCGGTTGCACCCGAGATGGACTCGTTCTTGATGGAGCCGTCCTCCTGCTCAAATCCGGGCAGCGGAACGAAGGTCCAAAGGCCGTCAAGCTCGGTGGCAAATACCTTCAATTGGTTATAAAGAGCGGTGTAGTTGGAAATGATGATGGGCATCTCACCGGTACGGAAGCGGTTTGCTGCATCGTACTGGTAGGGGAAGGAATACTGGGTGAACATGTTACACATCTTCTCGAAGGAGGCAAGACCCACGATCGAATCGAGGTTGATGCGCATACCCTCGTCGGCAAACAGCTCACCGCCCATTTGATAAAGGAAGAGCTTGTAGTCGGTGGTCATACCGATCTCCATGTTGTTGGACTCCAGCTTGGACTGTGCAATGTAGATCTCCTCCCAGGTGCGGGGGATCTCAATGCCAAGCTCTGCCAGAATGTCCTTACGGACGAACATCATGGAGAAGGTCTGTGTTTCGGGCAGGCCGTAGTAATGCATCTCACCGTCTGCATCCTCAAGGCCAAGCACGATCATAGCAGCCTCGTTGTAGCTCTTATACATCGCGGCCTCAAAATCCTCGACCGAATCGTAGGCCAGCGTCTCGATCTGCTCGAGCGCGCCACGGATCGCGTAGTTGATTACGTTATCGTCACCAAGACCCATGTAAACGTCGGGTCCCATGCCTGCCAGAATGGAGGGCAGCAACGTTCCGCCGTTGACCAGCTTGAGGTTGACCACGATGCCGGAGCTGGGGGTGAAGTAGTTGGTGGAGAGGTTACGCAGAACGTTTGCCTGGTCACGTCCGTAGGGGATCCAGACCTCAACGCTCTCGGCGTCGCCTACCTCACCGATAGCACCCATGCTGTTGTAGTCACGCAGGAAGCTCTGGATAAAGCTCTTGACCTCGTGCACCAGCGACTGCCAGAAGTTGGCGTCGGCCTTGGGAGCCTCGGCGGTGGCAGGCTGAACGACGAGATAGTCGAGCTGCAGGGGCTGCGTCTTGGCATCGGTCAGGAAGGTACCGAGCGAGCCGACGTAGCTCTTGAAGGTGTCCAGATTCTTTGCGATAGTATCCTCATCCACGACCATCTCGCGGACCAGCACGTAAAGCTTGTCGCACACACCCGTGTAGGTGGAGGCAACGCCCGCGGAGCTCTTGAGGAACTCGGAAAGCTTCTTGAGCTCCTTGGCCTGCGTGTTCATGTCGTTGAGCACCTCGGGCAGGAGGCTGTAGAAGTTGTAGTCGCGGTAATCATCGGGGGTGGTACCCGTCAGCTTAAGAATGCTCAGGTAGTCGTTGTTCAGCGAATTCAGAATGGATTCGATGCGCTGTACCTGCGTATTCATCGAGCCGAGCGTGACCTCGAGGCGAATGGTGTAGACCACACCCTCCTCGAAATACAGCTGATAGTTATCATCGTTGCCGGAGGAAGTCAGGCCGGAAACCTGCCAACGGTCGGAATAATCGTAGCGCAGGATCGCAGCCTCGGCAAAGGGAGCGCCGTTGTAATATCCCGCGGTATTGCCGTAGGTTGCCGCATACTCGGCAAGATCCTTGTCGGTAAAGATCTGCAACGAGCGGGAAACGAACATACCGTCCAGATAGCTCTGCTTAAAGCGCGAATAAATGCTGTAGAAGCCGGAGGAGCTTACGGTGAACTTGTACTCTGCCCACTGACCGGAGGTTGCCCACTTCTCGGTACCGATGGTATTGAGCATGGTTCTGGTCGTATCTGCGGGAGAGGTCAGTGCAGACGCACGGTCCTCGATCGGATAAACAACGTTGGTGGAGGTGTTGGAGGTGTACTCGGCCTCCAGCTTGATCGTATCGGTTCCGGCCTTGTAGCCGCCGATAGCCGCCTCAACCTCTGCGCGGTAATCCGCATAGGACTTCATCTCCGTGTAGGGCGTGAGCACGATCTGCGAGATCGCAACCGCCTCGTTGACACCCTCGAGCGCCAGCTGAACGGCTCCGTCCTTCGGCTCGATCACAAAGCCCAGCGCGTTGGCGTAATAGCCGTCGCTGTCACGAAGCGTGTAGGAGGCCCAGGTCTCCACCTGCTTCATCGTGGGGCGAAGCTCGTTCCGCTCGTTATCGGTGGTGAAGAAGCGAACCTCGTAGCGGTTGAAGAAGGCGTTGATCTTGGCATTGATCACGCGAGGCTGCTGCAGGGTAACCGACTTGCCATCCTCAGCAACGGTGTAGATCAGGCCCGCATCCTTGGCTGCTGCCACCAGCTCCTCAAGCGAATCGCCCTTCTTGAGCGTGTAGGTAGCGGTGATGGTGGTCTCGCCGTCCGACATGAAGGAGCCCCAGATCTTGGGAATGGTCAGCGAGCGCGCCTCGGCAAAGGGAACGCTGCCGTTGAGCGTAAAGGAGCGCTCGACCGCAGTGGGCTTGCCGGCGATGGAGAAATACTCCAGACCGATAAAGTAAAGACCGCCCTCGGTGACGCCGAGTGCCGCCAGGTCCAAAGTCCAGGTCACGGTACCGACGTCAGGGGTGTAGAGCGCCCACTGCTTCTCGGACCCTTCTCCGTACTCGGCCACGTAGACCAGCTCCTCTTGCTTGAAGCCGGCCGCAACCGCCTCGTTGAGCGAGCGGTATACGGTGCCGTCCTTGGTCGTCATGGTCCAGGAGTCCTTCCCTACCTCGACGACGTTGCCTCTCAGGTCCTTAAAGGTCAGGCCCTGCGTGGCATCAAAGATCAGCGTCTCGTCTCCCGTTTTGAGCGTGTCAAAGTAGTCGGGATACATGTCCATGTAATCGTCATAAGAGATGGTGCTCATCTGATTCTTGAAATCCTCGATGGACGCACCGCCCGACTCGTTGGTGTCGGCACTGATGACGATCACAATGCTGCTCACGAGAATGAGTGCCGCCATAAGCAGGCAGACGATTCTCATGATCCTCTTGTTTCTCATTTGCGTTTCCTCCTGCAAATTTTTTCAAGTAAGCCTTCGCCGCGGCTTTTGCTTCGCGGTCGCTCACGTATACGCGCGTAGAGCATACGCGCACACGCACGCGCACACGAATGAAAGATCCGGCGCCAACCAAAGCCTTTTGGCAAGGGTTGACGTCACGTCCTCTTCGGGCCGCAGGCGCAGACAAAAGCGAATGCGTTTTGTCCACGGGCAAAGTCATCCTTATAATGTTCTTATATCATACCACAACTTTCCCGCTCTGTCAAGCATTTTTCCGCCTCGGGAAATCCCGCAAGAGTGGCAAATCGGGGGCAAGAAAGCCGTTTTTCGAAAATTTCACCCCCGAAAAAATCGGATCCTTTGCATTACAGTTTTTTCCAGTTTTGCAAAGTAAATACGATTTACGCGTTTTTTGCTTTTTTAAGCGCCGATCTCGGCTTTTTTGGTTATTTTTTCACCCTATTTTTCGGCCGTTTTTTCTTCTTTTTCAAAAAGTAAGTGTAATTTACTTCAAAAACCGAAAATTCCATTTGTGGAAACCTTCAAAAAGGTTTTTTCGTTTTTGTGCATTCTGTCCAAATTGTGAACGATTTTTTCTACACTCCAAGCGCGAAAAAAGGGGGGCTCTCGGGGACAGAGCGAGAGGGCGTCCGCATAGCGTGCGGACGCCCTCTCTGCCCCCCTTGGATCGGGGACTTGAGTGCCCCGAAACGGGAAAATTTTATTTTATTTGAGGAAGCCGTTGATGATCTCCTCCTCGGCCTCCTTTTCGCTCAGACCCAGGGTCATCAGCTTGATCAGCTGCTCACCTGCGATCTTTCCGATGGCCGCCTCGTGAATGAGGGAGGCCTCGGTGTGATTTGCCTCGATCTGCGGAATGGCCGCGACCTGTGCGTCGTCCATGATGATGGCGTCACACTCGGTGTGCCCCGTGCAGGCGCTGTTTCCGCGCACCATGGAGCGGAAGCTCTGGCGGCTCTGATCCTTGGCCACCGAGCGCGAGACCACGTGTGCGCCGCAGCCCTCGCCGTTCAGATCCACGGTAAACTCGGTCTCGGCAAACTGCGTGCCGTGCGTCATGATCTTCTCGCGCACGACCAGCGTAGCTCCGGAGGCCAGACGAGCCGTGGTGCTGCGCACGGTGGAGTCCACGCCCTTGATCTGGGCCGTCTCCATCTCCAGATAGCTATCCTCCGCCATGTCCACGATGGTGGTGGGATTCATCACGTTCTTGCCCGTCCCCTCTCCCTGGCCGTAGTGCTTCTCCACGTAGCGGACTTTTGCGCGCGCGGCAAGATAGAAGGCGTGAATGCCGCTATGCTCGCTCTCTGCGGAGCCGCTGTTGTGAATGCCGCAGCCTGCCACGATGGTGACGTCGCAATCCTCTCCGATATGGAAATCGTTGTAAACGACCTCCTTCAGTCCGCTCTGCGAAAGCAGAACGGGGATATGCAGGCTCTCCTTTTTGGTTCCGGGCTTGACGTAGATGTCAATTCCCGGCTTGTCGGTCTTCTGTACGATGCTGATGTTCTCCGAGTCGTTCTTGCCCGCAAGCGAGCCGTTGACGCGAATGGAGTATGCCCCCTGGGGCACCTCGTGCAGGTCAGCTACCTGCTCCAATAAGGTCTTCTGAATCGAGTCCATCATACGCTTGCCCCCTTGATCGCGCGGCAGGCCGACTGCACGCTGAGAAGTCCCGGAAGGATCTCCTCCTTGCTGCCGTAGGCACTGACGGTTCCGCCCGAGATGACGAGCACCTTGTCGGCAATATCGAGAATCCTCTCCTGGTGGGAGATGATGATGATCGTTCCCTTCGTCCGCTCGTACATTCCGCGGAAGACGTCGATCAGATTGCCAAAGCTCCACAGGTCAATTCCCGCCTCGGGCTCGTCAAAAACCGAGAGCTTGGTGCCTCTGGCGTTGATCATGGCGATCTCGATGCGCTTGAGCTCACCGCCCGACAGCGAATCGTCCACCTCGCGGTTGATATAGTTCTTGGCGCAAAGGCCAACCTCAGAAAGATACACGCAGGCCTCGGCGACCGAGATCTTCTTGCCCGAGGCAAGCGAGATCAGATCCTTGACCGTGATCCCCTTGAAGCGCACGGGCTGCTGGAAGGCAAAGCTGACGCCGCGGTTGGCGCGCTCGGTGATGGAGAGCTGCGTAATGTCCTCCCCGTCCAGAAGGATCCTTCCGGAGGTGGGACGGTATATGCCGGCGATGAGCTTGGCCATGGTGGATTTTCCACTGCCGTTGGGGCCTGTCACCGCCACAAAGCGGTCGGCGATCCTGACGCTGACGTCTCGCAGGATCTCCTTTCCGTCCGCCGTAACGTAAGAGACGTTCTGAAATTCTAACATTGCGGTTTTCTTCTCATTCCTTTACTGTTTTACGGTTTTCCGTTACTCCTATATATTTTATCTTTTTTTCGGTCGAATTGCAAGAACTCTTGCGGATTTATGTGTTAACTTTCTATGAACGAAAAAAGGCGTGACAACGGAGCCCCCCGGCATCATAGAATACTAAAGAACCATCAACGAAAAAAAGGAGGCGTCCCATGAATTCCGAAAGCACGCAAGGCACAGGCTATCTCTCGGTCCGCGTCAGCACGGCGCGCGGCGCGATCCCGCTGGAGGGCGCACAGGTGCAGGTGCGCGCGCTCCCCGAGGAGGGCGCGTCCGACGTCGGCGATCTTCTGCAGAGCGCAGTGACGGGAAGGGACGGGAGGATCCCGCTCGTTCCCCTGCCCGCTCCGCCCCGCGAGGAATCCCTGCGGCCGCAGGGGCCGAGCATCCGCCCCTACGCGACCTATCTGCTTGACGTTTACCTGGAGGGGTATTTTCACCAGTCCTATATCGGCGTTCCCATCTTTGACGGCGTCATCGCCATTCAGACGGTGGATCTGATCCCACTGACCGAAAACCAAGCCCCCGACGGCTATTCTCCCGACGGCGACCGCGTGATCGAGGCCCCCGGGCGCAACGGCCTTTGATCCTACGGAAAGGAGAAACACCATGCCAGAGCTTCCCACCGTTCCCGAACGCATCACCGTGCATCTCGGCCCGCCCGACAGCGAGGCGGAAAACCTGACCCTTCCCTTCCTCGATTACGTGGCCAACGTGGCCTCCAGCGAGATCTATCCCACCTGGCCCGAGAGCGCGATCCGTGCCAACGTTTACGCACAGGTCTCCTTTGCGCTCAACCGCGTCTACACCGAATACTACCGCACGCGCGGCTATCCCTTTGACATTACCGCCTCCACGGCCTACGATCAGTACTTCGTGCCCAACCGCGACATCTTTGAGAACGTCCGCACCATCGCGGCAGAGCTGTTTGACAACTACATTCGCCGCATCGGCAGCGTGGAGCCCCTCTTTGCCCGGTACTGCAACGGCACGACCACCACCTGCAACGGGCTCTCCCAATGGGGCTCGGTCTCGCTTGCCGAGGAGGGGCTGACCCCCTTCGATATCCTCACCTACTACTACGGCGACGACATTGAGCTCGTGCGAAACGCCCCCGTGGATCAGCCCGAGGGGAGCGCCCCGAGCATTCCCTTGCAGCTCGGCTCCACGGGAGACGAGGTGCGCACGCTGCAGATCCGCCTCAACCGCATCTCCTCCAATTACCCCTCCATTCCCAAGATCCTCGCCACCGACGGGATCTTTACCAACGATACCGACGCCGCCGTCCGCCGCTTTCAGGAGATCTTCAATCTGACGCCCGACGGCATCGTGGGAAAGGCCACCTGGTACACGATTCAAAACGTCTACATCGGCGTAAAGCGTCTCAACGATCTCTCCTCCGAGGGGATCACACAGGAGGAGGTGACGCGGCAGTATCCCGGCGTGCTGGAAAGCGGAAGCGTGGGGAACGGCGTGCGCAATCTGCAGTATTTTCTCGCCTACCTCTCGCAGTTTTACGATACCATTCCCGCACCTGCGGTGGACGGCGTTTTCGGCGAGGAGACGCGTGAGGCCGTGGTGGACGCCCAGCGCACCTTCGGGCTTCTCCCCGACGGCGTGGTGGGAGAGGAGACCTGGAACCGCATCTACCGCGCCTACGTGGGCATCGTGCGCACCATTCCGCCCGAATACGTGGAGGGCTATACCCTGCCCTACGGCGGCGTGCCCTTGCGCATCGGCTCGGAATCCGAGCAGGTCACGCTTCTGCAGGAATACCTGAACTACATCGGAAGGACCTACACCGAGATCCCGCCGACTGCCGTGACGGGCTATTTCGGACCGCGCACGCAGAACGCCGTTCTGGCCTTCCAGGAGCGCTTCGGCCTTGCGGCAAACGGCGTGGTCGCCGCCCCGACCTGGAACGCCATCACCGAGCTATACCAAACCCTCTACCGCGGCGCGATGCTGCAGGAGGGACAGCACCCCGGCTTTGACGTGGGTGCATAAGAAAGGAGACACCATGACGCAGCCCGATTCCTACGCCGACGCTACCCGAAATCTGCAGCGCTACCTGCGGCAGCTCTCCTTTTCGGATGCGCGCATTCCCGCGCCACCCGTGGACGGGATATTCGAGGAGGACACCCGACGCGCGCTGACCGCCTTTCAACAAACGCAGGGGCTTCCCGAAACGGGCGTGGGCGATCCCGAGACCTTTGAGGCACTCTTTCTTGCCTACCGCTCGTCGCTTGCCGAGAATGCACCGCCGCGCGAGATCGCCGTGTTTCCGCGCTCCCCGAAGGGCTATACGCTTAGCAGCGGCAATCACGGATTTTCCGTAGTCGTTCTGCAATTCATTCTCCGCGAGCTGGAGCGCCTCTACCCGGAGCTTTCCGCAGTTGAGGTGAACGGAGTCTATGATCCGACCACCGAGAGCGCCGTTCGCCTCTTTCAATCGCGCAACGCCCTGCCCGAGAGCGGACGGGTGGATCTGTTGACCTGGAACGCGCTTGCCGACCGACACAACCTGCTCGTCGGACTTTTTCCCGTAGAGTAAACCCAAAAAGGTCTCCTCCGCATCGGCGGAGGAGACCTTTTTGGGTTTAAAAATGCGTCACGCGCGCATAAGCTCGACCAGCACGCGCACCATGGCACGCATGGACTCAACGGGGATAAACTCATGCACGCCGTGGAAATTTGCACCGCCCGTGGAGAGATTGGGACAGGGCAAGCCCTCGTAGGAAAGGCGTGCGCCGTCGGTTCCTCCGCGAATGGGAATGATCCTCGGCTCAACGCCGACGGCGCGCATGGCACGCTCGGCGTTCTCGATCAGCTCCATGTGATCCAGGATCTTCTCCTTCATGTTGTAGTAGCTGTCCTTGAGCGTAAGGGTAAAGCTTCCCTCGCCGTAAACGCCGTTGAGATAGGCCGTCAGATCGGTCAAAAAGCGCTTACGGGCTTCAAATTTGGCGCGATCGTGGTCACGGACGATCATGCCGATCTCGGCCTCGCTCTCGCACCCCGTAAAGGTATGCACGTGGTAAAAGCCCTCGTATCCCTCGGTGTGCGCAGGGGTCTCGGCAGGCGGAAGCATGGAGATATACTCGTTGGCCATGAGGATCGCGTTCTTCATGCGTCCCTTGGCCGAGCCGGGATGGATATTGACGCCCCGTACCCTGACGTGCGCCGAGGCGGCGTTAAAATTCTCGTATTCGATCTCTCCAAGCTCGCCTCCGTCCACCGTGTAGGCCGCAGAGGCCGCAAAGCGGGCAAGATCAAAATGATCTGCACCCCTTCCGATCTCCTCGTCGGGCGTGATGCCCACGGCGATCCTGCCGTGCGGGATCTCGGGATGCGCAACGAGATACGCGCAGGCCGAAAGGATCTCGGCAACACCTGCCTTATCGTCCGCCCCCAGAAGCGTTCTTCCGTCGGTCACGATCAGCTCCTGCCCGCGGTAACGCTCAAGGAAGGGGAAATCCGCCACCTTCAGAGCGTCGCCGTTTTCCAGGGGCAGGTCGCCCCCCTCGTAGCGAACGATGCGCGGACGCACGTTTGCGCCGCTGACGTCGGGAGAGGTGTCCATATGCGCGATCAGACCAAGCGTTGGGATCGACTCGTAGCCCTTCGTGGCGGGCAAAAACGCATAGACGTAGCCAAAATCGTCCAAAACGGCGTCCGAAAGACCGATCGCGCTCAGCTCCTCGGCCAGCGCCTGCCCCAGCACGCGCTGCTTTAGGGAGCTTGGCACGGTCTCGGAAAGCTCGTCCGACTGCGTATCAAAGCTGACGTAGTGCAAAAACCGCTCGATAACGTCCATACGTCACTCCTTAAAACGCCCAGTTGCCGTTCTCAAAGATGGCCACGCGGCGACCGTCACGCGTGACGGCGGTGATGGAAAGATCCTCCGTGCCGATCATGAAATCGACGTGGATCATGGACTGGTTGATGCCCTTGGCGTAGCACTCCTCGGTGGTGTACTGATCATAATCCTTGAGCACGTTGGTAAAGCCGCGTCCGAGTGCCAGATGGCAGGCCGCGTTCTCGTCAAAGAGGGTGTTGTAGAAGAGAATGCCCGAGTTGCGAATGGGGCTGTCGTAGGGAACGAGTGCGCACTCGCCAAGGTAGGCCGCACCCTCGTCCATCGAGATCATCTTGCGCAGCAGCTCCTCGTTCTTTTCGGCGTGCACCTCAACGGCGCGTCCGCCCTCGAAGCGAACCGAGAAGTTCTCGATCAGCTCGCCACGGTAGGAAAGAGGCTTGGAGGAATACACGATGCCCTCTGCCTCACCCTTCATGGGGGAGATAAAGGCCTCCTCCGAGGGAATGTTGGGGTTGAACTCGATGCCGCTTCCCTGCGCCTTCTCGGAGCCGCCCATAAAGAGCGCGTCCTCGATCATGCCGACCTTGAGGTCGGTGCCGTTTGCCGAGCGGTACTCCAGAGTCTTGATGCCGAGGCTGTTGAGATAGGCACAGCGGTCGGCCAGATCCTTGTTGTGTGCCTCCCATGCGGCAACGGGGTCGCCGTCCACGCGGGAGGTGTAAAGGATCGCCTCCCAAAGCATCTCCATCGCCTTGAACTTGTTGACGCCGGGGAAGACCTTCTTGGCCCACGCCGCACCGGGAACGGCCGCAATGCACCACTGGTACTTGTTGTCCATCGCCTCGCGGAAGGGCTTGAGGATCTTGTATCTGGCCTGAGAGGCCTTGGAGACCTTCTCCTGGTTGATGCCGCGCAGGCCGTCGGGATCGTCCGACTCCAGATAAATGCGAACGGGGAGCGTTTCCACGTGGTGCTTCAGCTTCTCGATCTCCCAGTCCTCCATCTTGGAAAGCGTCTTGACGCTCCGCTTCTGATAGTTGAGCTTGGTCAGGGGCTGGTGCGTCCAATCCACCGTGACCTTGCGCGCGCCGCAGCGGTAGCACTCCTCGGCCACCATGGTCACGAATTCGGGCTGATCCAGGCTCGCGGAAATGATCACGTCCTGTCCCTTTTGCACGTTGCCGCCCTTCTGTGCGATCAGGCGGGCATACTGTCTCAATACACTCTTTTTCATCACTGTACTTCCTTTCGTCCGAAAACAAATTGCATTACAATCATTATACACATTCCGCTCCCCTTTGTCAATTCCCTTCCCGAAAATCCGCGAAAAAAGCGGACTTTTCCCTTGACGGAGAAGGCAAAATGTGATAAAATGAGGGCATCAACGCTACCCATTCGGAGGGAACTCTGCATGAAGAAAAAGAAAAACAGGCTTGGACTGATCAAGCGCTTTTTGCCCTACTACAAAAAATACAAATGGATCATGCTGGCAGACCTTTTCTGCGCGGGACTGACGACGGTCTGTGAGCTGGTGCTGCCCATGATCGTGCGCACCATTACCGAGGCGGCCACCGAAAATCTCGCCGCCCTGACGGTGGATCTGATTTTGCGGTGCGGTCTCTTTTACGTGGTGCTCCGCGTGATCGATACCGCCGCCAACTACTACATGACCTCGGTCGGCCATATCATGGGAACGAAGATCGAGAACGATATGCGCCACGATCTCTTTGCGCATCTGCAAAAGCTCTCCTTCTCCTATTACGACAACACCAAGGTGGGCACGCTGATGTCCCGCATCACCAACGATCTCTTTGACGTGACCGAGTTTGCGCACCACTGCCCCGAGGAATTCTTCATCGCAGGCGTCAAGATCGTGTGTGCCTTTATCATTCTCTGCACCATGAATCTGTGGCTCACCCTGATCATCTTCTCGCTCATTCCCTTCATGATCCTCGCGCTGCTCTATTTCCGCGCACGTATGCGCGATAACTTTGCCGCGTCGCGCAAGCAGATCGGCGAGCTCAACTCCCAGATCGAGGATAGCCTGCTGGGCATTCGCGTGGTGAAGTCCTACGCCAAGGAGGACGTGGAGCAGGAGAAATTTGACCGCGGCAACCGCGATTTCCTCAGGCTCAAAACGCAACGCTACCGCATCATGGCACAGTTCCATTCCGCAACGCGTCTCTTTGACGGCATCATGTATATCCTCGTCGTGGTCGCAGGCGGACTGTTTCTGCTTGACGGGCAGATCTCCCCCGCCGACTACGTGGCTTATCTGATGTTCGTTTCCACCCTGCTCACCTCCATTCGCCGCATCGTGGAGTTCTCCGAGCAGTTCCAGCAGGGACTGAGCGGCATCGAGCGCTTTGCCGAGATCATGGACACCGAGCCCGACATTCAGGACCGTCCCGGCGCCAAGGCGCTTTCGGACGTGCACGGCGAGGTGGAATTTTCGGGCGTCTCCTTCCGCTACGAGACCGAGCACGCAAACGTGCTGACCGATCTGGATCTGCGCGTCCGCGCAGGCGAGAGCATCGCCCTCGTTGGTCCCTCGGGCGGCGGAAAGACCACTCTCTGCTCCCTGATCCCGCGCTTTTATGAGGTCAGCGCAGGCGCGATCCGCATTGACGGCGTGGACGTGCGCGACGTGACCCTCCATTCCCTGCGCAACCACATCGGCGTCGTGGCGCAGGACGTCTACCTCTTTTCGGGAAGCGTGCGCGAGAACATCGCCTACGGCAAGGCCGACGCCACCGACGAGGAGATCGTCGAGGCCGCAAAGCTGGCGGGCGCACACGAGTTTATCCTTTCCCTTCCCGACGGCTACGATACCTACGTGGGAGAGCGCGGCGTGAAGCTTTCGGGCGGACAGAAGCAACGCGTTTCCATCGCACGCGTCTTCCTCAAGAATCCTCCCATTCTCATTCTGGACGAGGCCACGAGCGCCCTGGACAACGAAAGCGAGCGTCTGGTGCAGGAATCGCTGGAAAAGCTGGCCAAGGGACGCACCACCTTTACCATCGCGCACCGTCTGACCACCATTCGCAACGCCGACCGCATTCTGGTGCTGACCGAGCGCGGCATTGAGGAGATGGGCACGCACGAGGAGCTGATCCAAAAGGGCGGTATCTACAAGGAGCTGTATCAGCTGTACGCGACGATGTAAGCAAAAAAACGCACCCCGTGTGCAAAAAAAGCCTGCGCATCCAAAGCGTGATGTTCTTAGCGGAGAAATTGTATAACACACGGTAGGGGCGAACTGCGTTCGCCCGCGGGAGACCGCAGGTCTCCCCTACGGATGAAAAAACGATATGCAGGAAACAAATAATTAGCCCCGACAGATTTTCAATGTCTGTCGGGGTTTTACCATTATTCCCAATGATATATAATTTTTTCTGCATCCATACTGATCTCAAAGCACCAATATTTGTTTTTTTCTCGGATATTAAAAAACAGTATTATCTCTCCAAAGCTGTCAATTGC
>JAFWAA010000048.1 GCA_017507905.1 Clostridia bacterium
GTTCCGCTGAAGACAAAGAATTAACCCCGACAGATTTTTGAAAAACTGTCGGGGTTAGTCGTTATTTTTCTGCTATAAATGTCCAACGCTCAGAAATGTTTTTTGGCATCATTTGTGCAAGGGTGTCAGCATCTTTAATAAGATTTTGGTTTCCAAAATGGAAGAAAAAGAATTCTCCTTTTCCTTCGTTATATCCCAATTGGAATTCAAGTTCTTTCTTAAAATATGGGAACACCGGCTTTAACCGTTCGTCAATTGCCCAAATAAAAGCGGAGTCGTGATTAGAAATACAATTGATGATCCATGGCTCTTGTTCTTCAAACCAAGCCCAAAAAGTTTTTGCTGCTTCTTCATTCATAATCTTTTTAGAAAACAATGAAAACATACTTTTTCTCCTTTAAGTACTTTTTTCTGTTTTATCGCGCCAGTTTCGCCTTTGTATTACAAAGGCATAGAGCAAAGCCCATACCCCTACAATACCGAATATATTATATCATAGATTAGCAGAGAAAGCAAGAGTTATATTCCGACTTCGTCAGAGTGATATGATCGCATACGCGATCGTGATATTGAAGCCTTACGGCTTCAGTGATATTTTATTCGCCTCCAAACTCGCGTAGCGAATACCACTCGGCGATAGCCGAATATCACTGCGAAGCAATAGAACTCGCCCAAGGCGAATAAAACTGCCCAACTTCCTTATGAGAAGTTGGGCAATGCCGTTCGCTGCATTCGCGGATAATTTTTGCCGTTTCAATTGGTCTTGTCCTTGCTCTTTTGCTTATACAGGCGAAAGAGGTCAAGATGCTCGCGCCCCTGCAGGGAGAGCGTTGCCGCATAGAGGGCGGTGGAGAGCAGCACCAGCAGGGCGGCGGGAATGACGTCGGCCAGGTGCGTGGTGGTGTAGATCGAAATGGGCATGCCCATCTGCTCGCGGTACGCGTGGCGCAGAATGAAGGGAAAGGCGGTGTAGAGCAGGGGGAGAAGACCGCCAAGCAGGAAGCAGACGCGGTTCGGGCATACGAAGCGCAACAGCTTCTTGGCGCGGTTGGAGAGCCGATCGGTGGGGGACTTGGAAAAGGCGTAGAGCGCGCAGATCCCGGAGGCAAGGGTGATCAGTCCGTTTAGCAGGAGCGCAACCCAAAAGAGGATCACGGCGGCGCTCATGGTGTAGGAGAAGCGCATGGCCGCCACCGAGGCGCCGGTGGAGACAAAGGCGTTTTGGCATTCGCGCCAGGTGTTTTGCACCATGGTAAAGAGGCTCATGGTCTCGTACGCCGTGTCCTGATAGATGAAGTAGAGGTGCGGGATCAGGGCGTAGACAAGTAGAAGCAAAAAGCTGATGGCGGGCAGGAGATAGGCCGCGTAGATGAGGCGCCGCGCCGACGGGGGAGAGAGCTGCTTCATTTCAGCTCGCCTGCCAGCTTTCCTTCCATCAGGAAGGCGGCCTCCATGTCGGCACAGCAAACGGCGTAGGCCAGGGGGAACATCTCCAGAGCGCGGCCGACGTTGTTGGTGTCCTCGGTGCCCGAAAAGCCCATGTGATAGCGAATGGCAAAGGCCTCGTCGCGCGTCAGACGCATAAAGCCCGAGACGATGTAGACGGATTTTTCGCCGTGACCGTAGGGCAGGTTATCCTCGATGGTGTAGTAGGGGGCGCTTACCCATTTTCCGTTCTCGTCCTTGACGTTGCGGAAGCTGGTCTTGTAGAAGTTGACCTTGCAGATGTCGTGGAGCAGACCTGCGATGGCGATGCTCTCGTCGCTGTATTCGATCTTGTAAAGCTCCTTCATGCGGGGGCGGTTCAGAATATCCACGAGGCAATCGTAAACGTTGAGGCTGTGTGCCAGCAGTCCGCCCTCGTGTGCGCCGTGGTAACGGGTGGAGGCAGGAGCGGTGAAGAAGTCGCTCTTCTGGAGGAACTCCAAAAGCTTATCCGCACCCTCGCGCGTGATCTTTTCGTTGAAGATCTGCAGGAAGCGTTCTTGGTTGGTCATATCGGTAGATCCTTTCTCGCCCCTTTGGGGCATACATTCGTTCCTTTTTTTATTTTACCACACCCTGCCCAAAAAGTAAAGAGCTTTTTTCGTTTTCGGCGATTTGCCAAAAAGGGGAGAGAAGGAGGGGCTGAGCCAACGGCTCAGCCCCTCTCTGCAAAGGTGGTGTCGTTATTCCTTCTCGGGAACCAGAAGGCCGTAGCCTCCGTCATGGCGGGTATAGACCACGCAGGCGGCGCCGCTCTGGTCATCGATGAACACGAAGAACTGGTGTCCCAGAAGGTTCATCTGGAGAATGGCCTCCTCGGGGGACATGGGCTTCGTGGGATAGGCTTTCGTGCGGAGGATATCCTCCTCATCGGCCTCCAGATCGTCAAACTCCTCAACCGCGGGCGGGATAAAGGTGTTGTCGCGCAGGCGCTTGGCAAGTCTGGTCTTGTTTTTGCGGATCTGACGCTCGATATTGGCGCAAGCACCGTCGAGCGCGTCGCGGAAGCTCTCGGCGCGCACCTCGCTGCGGAAGAGCGTGCCTCCCACGGTGATCGTGATCTCGATGCTCTTTTCGTTCCGCTTGCGGCTCAGCGTCACGGTGGCGTCGCCTTGGCCGGGAAAGAACTTGTCGAGCTTGGAAATCTTCCTGTCGATCAGTGCCTTCATGTCGTCATAAACGTTCATTTGTCTGCCGATTACGTTGATCTTCATACGGGCGTCCTTGCCTTTCTTCGAGTATCGCCGAGGAAGAAAGCCACGCGCTTGCTCCCTTGGCATCTTTAGTATAGCACACTTTTGAGAAAATGTAAATAAGAACCAAAGATTTTTTTACCCTCCTCGTGCGATTTGTTGAAAATGACGAAAACCGCGCGAGAAAAATTCTACATTGGCATTGACACGGGGCGGAAAAATTGGTATAATAAAAGAAGAGTGTGCCCCCTTTTTTGGGGGGAGAGAAGGAGAGAGCAAGATGAACACGGTTGACGAGCGGATCCGCAAGCTGCGCGCGCAGATCTCTTACCACGCAAAGCGCTACTACGTGGACGACGACCCCGAGATCTCGGATTACGAATACGACAGAATGTACGCGGAGCTTTTGTCCCTTGAAGGAGAGCACCCCGAGCTGTTTGACCCCACCTCGCCTACGCAGAGAGTGGGCGGCAAGCCGCTGGATAAGTTTGAAAAGGTGACGCACGCCGTGCAGATGAACTCTCTCTCGGACGTCTTTTCCTTTGAGGAGCTGGAGGCCTTTGACGCCCGTATGCACGAGGCGCTTCCGCATCCCGTCTATTCGGTGGAGCCCAAGATCGACGGCCTTTCGGTCTCCCTGCGCTACGAAAAGGGCATTTTCGTGCAGGGCGCAACGCGAGGCGACGGTTTTGTCGGCGAGGACGTGACGCAAAATCTCAAGACCGTCTTCTCCATTCCTCTGCAGCTTTCCGAGCCCCTGGATCTGACCGTGCGCGGTGAGGTCTATATGCCGCGCCGCGTGTTTGAGCGGCTCAACGCCGCACGCGAGAGAGAAGGGCAGGCGCTCCTGGCCAATCCGCGAAATGCGGCGGCAGGCTCTCTGCGTCAGCTTGACCCCAAGGTGGCGGCAGAGCGCGCTTTGGATATCTTCATCTTCAATTTCCAGGAGGGAGCGCTCTATGCGGACGGGCACGCACCCGTGACGCATACCGAAACGCTTTCTCGCCTTGCCTCTCTCGGCTTTCCCGTGCTGGAGCATTGTACGGTGACCGACAGCGCCGAGGGCATTTGTGCGCACGTTCGGCAGATCGGCGCTCTGCGTGACGGTCTGGCCTACGATATTGACGGCGTCGTTGTCAAAATTGACGATCTTTCCGACAGACGTCGACTTGGTGAGGGAACGAACACCCCTCGCTGGGCGGTGGCCTATAAGTTTCCGCCCGAGCAGAAGCAGACCAAGCTCCTGGACGTCACGGTTGCGGTGGGCAGGACGGGTGTGCTGACGCCTACGGCCGTGCTCTCTCCCGTTCGCCTTGCGGGAACCACGGTCTCGCGTGCAACGCTGCACAATCTGGAGTTTATCCGTGAGCGCGACATTCGCATCGGGGACGTGGTGACCGTGCAGAAGGCAGGGGACATCATTCCCGAGGTTGTGCGCTCGCATCCCGAGCTTCGCTCGGTCGACGCGCGTGAGTTTTTCATGCCCGAGCGTTGCCCCTCCTGCGGCGAGCCCGTCTTTTACGATGCGGACGAGGGGGCGGCCACGCGCTGCACGAACAGCCGCTGTCCCGCACAGCTTTCCCGTGGGATCGAGCATTTTGCCTCCAAGGACGCCATGAACATTGACGGCCTTGGTCCGCAGATCGTGGATGCGCTGCTGAAGGCGAACCTGATCACCGATGCGGCGGATCTCTATTCGCTCACGGTCGAGCAGATCGCCGCTCTTGAACGCATGGGAGAGAAATCCGCGCAGAATTTGGTGGATGCGATCGCGCGCTCGAAGGAGGCGGGACTGGAACGCCTCATCTACGCGTTGGGCATCCGAAACGTGGGCGAGGTCGCGGCAGAGGCGCTGGCCAAGCGATACGGCAGTCTTGCGGCTTGCCGCAAGGCCACGGTCGAGGAGCTTTGCGAGATCCCGGATTTCGGACAGATCACGGCGGATTGCGTGGTCAACTTCTTCTCGCACGAGGGGAACGTTGCGCTTTGCGAGCGACTGGAGGCGGCAGGTCTTCTGACGCTTTCGACGGCCAAGCCGACCGACGATCTTTTTGCGGGCTTGACCTTTGTGCTGACGGGTACGCTTCCCACCATGACGCGTGACGAGGCGGGCGACCTGATCAAGGAGGCCGGAGGGAAGGTATCCGGCTCGGTTTCTTCCAAAACCGCTTACGTCGTTGCGGGAGAAGCCGCGGGCTCCAAGCTGACCAAGGCACAGGCGCTTGGCGTTCCCGTGATCGACGAGGAAGCCCTGCTTGCGATGCTCCGTGAGCGTCGCCGCGAGCCGTAAACCAAGAAAAGAAAAAAACGCACCCCGATGCCAAAGCATCGGGGTGCTTGTGTTTTTGCTTTTGTCAATCCAGCTCGAAGATAGCGCACTCGCAGAGCGCATCGGCGCGGGAGCGCTCCTCCTCCCGACGCGCCGTCCAGACGAAGCGGGGGGCGCGGTAGAGCCTTGTGGTGAGTCTAACGGGGAGCGAATCACGGTCCAGCTGATTGTAGGCGATGAAATTCGGCTTTGCCAGAATATTGAGCGCCATTGCCGTCAGCGCCATGTTGAGCAGACTTTTCTTTTTCTTGTCCCGACAAACGTTGGTGTAGAGCAGACCGTAGTAGGCGTCGGGCAGATGCTTGCGCATCTCGCGCAGGAGCAGGGGATTGAAGGATTCCATGCAGTAGAGCCCCTCGTATTCCCGCAGGAGCGCGGCCACCTTTGCGCAAAGCGAGGTGTCCATGCTCTCTCCCTTCAGCTCCACGAGGATCGGCACGCGGCCGTTGACCAAGGTAAGCACCTCGCGGAAGGTGGGAATGGTTTGCTCCGTTCCGCAAAGCGAAAGCGTGCCAAGCTCGGCGGCGCAAAGGTCACAGAGCTTTCCTTCGCGTCCGACCACGCGGTCGAGGGTGTAGTCGTGGAAGACCATCACCTCGCCGTCGCGCGAGAGCTGAACGTCAAGCTCAATGCCAAAGCCCTTTTGGCAGGCCAGGTCAAAGGCGGCACGGGAGTTCTCGGGGATCCCGCGTCCGTGCAGTCCGCGGTGCGCGTATTTGCAGAGCAGGGCGCCGTTTTTCGGCTGCCTTGCGCGCGGACGGACCAGAAGGAGCAAATAGAGGAGAAGAAGCAGAAGACAGAGCCCACACAGGCTCACGGCGATCCAGAACAGCGGTCCCATCAGTCAACGTCCAGATGCTCGAGCACGCTCTTCTTGGCCACGGGCTTGGCGTCGCCGTGCTTAACGAAGAACATGGTCACGAAGGAGAAGACGACGAACACGGTACCAAAGGCAAAGAAGGTATAGCGCATGCCGAGGGCATCGTAGAGGAAGCCGGAGAGAATGGGCGCGAGGATCTGCGCGGCCATGGAGGCGGTGTAGTAGTAGCCAGTGTATTTGCCGACGTCACTGCCGCTGGCCAGCTCGACCACCATGGGGAAGGAGTTGACGTTGATGGTTGCCCAAGCAATTCCGGCGAGAACGAAGATGGGATACATGATGAACTCGGGCGTGCTGGGCGTGACGAAGATGCCGCAGAAGAAGGCGGTTGCCAGCATCACCACGCCGACGAGAATGGTCTTGCGGCGTCCGAACTTGGAGGAGAGCATGCCGAGCGGAATGTAGGAAACGATCGCGGCGGCCTGCGCAATGATCAGGGTGAGGTTAAAGTCAAAGCCGAGGATATTGGTGGCATAGACCGAATACTTGCTGGTGATGGAGTTGTAGCCCACGTACCAGAGAGCGACCGATGCCAAAATCAGGAGCAGAGAAGCAAATTCTCCCTTGGAGAGCTTGCGCGAGCCCTGCTTGCTCTCGCTCTCCTCGGGCTGATCCTCAAGGCCCAGGCGTTCGGTTTCTTCTTCCATTTCCTGTGCCCACTGCTTTTCCTTGACGAACACGAGGAAGAGGACAAGACCGATGAGCATGATGCTCGTTACGGCGATGACGTAGGGCGTGTAGGGCATATAGTGGTTTTTGCTGGTTCCGAATACCATGCCGAGCACCAGAACGGCGATGGCGCCTGCCGTACCGACGAGGTTGATGATGGCGTTACCCTTGGAGCGCAGAGGCTTGACGGTGATGTCGGGCATCAGCGCAACGGCAGGAGAACGGAAGGTGGCCATGGCGATCAGAACGACGAGAAGGGTTCCGATAAAGCCGATCAGCGGCCAGGGGTTTTCGGTGGTCAGCTTCATCGTCAGCTCACGGATAAGCTCGGAGTAGGCCTCCTCCGAAAGGAGTCCCTGCTGTACGGAGGGAATGCCCTCTGCCACCACGCGGGCGAGCTGGTAGTTGTCGATGAAGGTCAGTGCGATAAAGGCGACGATCGCGGCGATCGTGCCGAAGAAGATGAAGGGGGTACGTCTGCCGAAGCGGGATTTGACCTTATCCGACAGAGAACCGAACAGGGGAAGCATGAATACGGCGAGAACGTTGTCGATGGACATGATCACGCCGGACGCGGATTGGGGAAGTCCAAAGTGGTTGGTGAGGATGAGAGGAATGATGGCGTCGTACGCCTGCCAGAAAGCCAGAATCAGGAAGAACGCCATTCCCACGAACACGGTGCGTTTGTAATTGAGTTTCATAGCCTGTCCTTTCACAAATTGTAGATTTGGGGATCCAAGCGAGGCAGAGAAGCGGCCGTGACCGCCAAACGCCTTGCCTACCCTGTATTATAGCATATTTTGCCATGGGTGTCAACAGGTTTTGGCCGAGGGGGCAAATTGCGGTGGATTCTCTTGCGTCCTATTGTATCATTTCACCTTCCGGGCGCGGTTAATCAGATGAAATCGCTTTCTTGCGCGTGTTCTGGCGCAATTGCCTGACGGCAATTCGCGGGGGTTCGGTCAGTATTGAGCCACAACAAAATAAGGAGATCACGCAAGCGTGATCTCCTTACCGATACTATGGAGTGTGAATTTTCAAATTAATGACAATGCTTTTCAATGCAACCTTACTTCAAATAGTATTTATAATCTTTGTTAACCAACACATATTCGCCTAGGTTCATAGATGAAAGATTGCCGTCATTTTTGAAAAATCTCGCAAAATTCATAATAGAATGATACTCAATTTCTCTCAACATATCGTGATATTTAGGGTGTATAATCTCATATCTGAATTTGTTCCAATTCGGAATTTCCGGACGATTTGGTTTAACTCTATCACCTAATCTAATAGCGCTGCCGATATATATTTGTTTATTGGCATCGTCTATCAAATAATAGACAACATAGTTAATATCTTCGTGCTTGTATAATTCATCAATGCTCAACCATTTTGTCGATTTTGTAATGAAACTATTTTCAAAATTTGCATTGCTAAGCCAACCGAAAACATTCTCTTCTACAAGGCGTTTAAAAATGTTATCATAAGGAGTTTCAATTTTGATAAATGTTTCCAAGAGGATATGATAAGCATCTAACGGCTTAAATATTACCACTTCTTGTGATCCGCCTAACAAATGAGTGATATGATATTCTTGCTTTTCTTTGGCTTCAAAGCTTTGACTTTCGATGGCAAAATAAGTTTGTATAAACTCTTGTTTAAGAGAAGAAAGCAATTCTTTGTTTAAATCCCATCTTAATTGATAAACAGCACTTGCCCCTTTTCTATTTACATTCGATAATTTTGCATTATATTCTTTCTTTTTCCATATAATCTTGACCTCTCTGCTTGTTCCTAAAGGCACAGGATCATCAAAGATAAAAATGTCCACATAATCTTTAGGGATAGTTATTCCGTGTTTAAAAAACGATTTATCAATCTTTTTGTAGTATTCTCTCATAGCGCTGCCACCCTTGTAAAAAATTGTCATCTTTATTTTATCACAAAAAGCAAAAAATCTCAACCCTTTTTACAGTAAAAACAAAAATCAAATCCGTCCCCCAAAAATAAGTTCGCGAATAATAAGTGACCGCAGGGCGCTTGCTTGTTTTGATAAAAACGGCGTCGCGATGCTCGGCCAGACAAGCATACGCGCTTTGGGTAGGATCTTTTGCTCTTTCTTGCGCGTGTTCTTGCGCAATTGCCCGGCGGCAATTCGCGGGGGTTCGGTCAGCGTTGAGCCACAACAAAATAAGGAGATCACGCAAGCGTGATCTCCTTATTTTGGCGCGGTGCAAGGGATCAGAACCCGAACACGCGCTTTGGGTAGGATCTTTTGCTGCTTTCTTGCGTGTGTTCTGGCGCAATTGCCCGACGGCAATTCGCGGGGGTTCGGTCATTGGTGAGCCACAACAAAATAAGGAGATCACGCAAGCGTGATCTCCTTATTTTGGCGCGGTGCAAGGGACTCGAACCCCTGACCTTTTGGTTCGTAGCCAAACACTCTATCCAGCTGAGCTAGCACCGCAGGTGTACGTTTTTTCGTACTCGCCTATTATACTACATTTGCGCTCGCTTGTCAAGTGCTTTTTTCAAAAAAGTCAAACTTTTTTACAAAGTCCGTTTTTTTCGTCAACCTTTTCTTGCCTATCCCGTTATTTTCGCTTCTTTTGCGTTCTTGCTCCGCTCGGGGCGCCTTTTGTGCTTCTTGTCGGCGTCTTTCCTCTCGGCGCTTTGCGGCTCTCGGCCTTTTTCTCGTGCGCTCGCGCGGACGTCTGCTTCGTCCGTCCTGCGCCCTGCTGACGCTTGCTCTCGCTCGGTCGGCGTTCTCCGCCTGCGGGACGCACCAGGCACTCTTGTCCGTAGCCGATCAGATCGGTCCGTCCTGCCTTGGTCAGCGCCTCGCGGACGAGGTCGGCGTTCTGCGGACGGTTATACTGCAAAAGGGCGCGCTGCAGCTGCTTCTCGTGGTAATCGGTGGCCACGTAGACCTTCTTCATCGTCAAGGGATTGATCCCGGTATAATACATGACGGTGGACGCCGTTCCCGGGGTAGGGTAGTAGTCCTGCACCTGCTCGGGGGCGTAGTGGTTGCGCTTGAGGCAGAGGGCAAGCTCGATGGCGTCGGTCAAGGTCGAGCCGGGGTGGCTGGACATGAGGTAAGGAACGAGATATTGCTCCTTGCCGATGGACTTGGTGATGGCGAAGAATTTTTCGCGGAAGCCCTCGTACACCGAGAAGGGGGACTTGCCCATGCAGGAAAGCACCGCGTCGGCGCAATGCTCGGGCGCGACCTTGAGCTGACCGCTGACGTTATCCTTCACCAGCTTGCGGAAAAAGGCGTCGTCGGGATCGGCCATGAGGTAATCAAAGCGAATGCCGCTGCGGATAAAGACCTTTTTCACCTTCGGGAGCGCCTCGATCTGCTCGATCAGCTCCATGTATTCGGTGTGATCCACCTTCAGATTTTTGCAGGGGGTGGGGGCGAGGCACTTGCGTCCTGCGCAAACGCCGTCCTTGAGCTGCTTGTCGCAGGCGGGGTAGCGGAAGTTTGCGGTGGGACCGCCAACGTCGTGGATGTAGCCCTTAAAGTCGGGCAGCTGCGTGATCTTTTTTGCCTCCTCGACCACGCTTTTGATGCTTCTGGAGCGCACGGTGCGTCCCTGGTGGAAGGCGAGCGCGCAGAAGTTGCAGCCGCCAAAGCAGCCGCGGTTGTGGGTGATGGAGAACTTGACCTCCTCAATGCCCGGAACGCCTCCCGCCGCCTCGTAGGAGGGGTGGTAGTTGCGCATATAGGGAAGGGAGTAGACGTGATCCAGCTCCTCGCGCTCAAGCGGAGGCATGGGGGGATTTTGCACCAGGAGCTTGCCGTCGTACATCTCGCAGATGGCGCGTCCGTTGATGGAGTCCTGGTTCTTATACTGCACGCCGAAGGCCTCGGCGTAGGCTCTCTTATTTTCCTTCAGCTCGTTATAGTCAAAGGTGGCCGCCACGGGGAAGTGGATCGGCTCCTCGGGCTTTGCGAGGTAGACCGTTCCGCGCACGTCGCGGATCTTGCGAATGGGCACGCCTCGGTCGAGCAGGCGAGCGATGCGAAGCAGGATATTCTCGCCCATGCCGTAGGTCAAGAGGTCGGCGCGGCTATCCACGAGAATGGAGCGGCGCACCTTGTTGTCCCAGTAATCGTAATGCGCAAAGCGGCGGAGCGACGCCTCAAGGCCGCCGATCACGATCGGCACGTCGCCATAGGCCTCGCGAATGCGGTTGCAGTACACGATCACGGCGCGGTCGGGGCGCTTGCCCATCACGCCTCCGGGGGAGTAATAGTCAAAGCTGCGCTTCTTGCGGGAGGCGGTGTAATGCGCCACCATGCTGTCGATGTTGCCGGACGTGACGAGAAAGCCGAGACGGGGCTTTCCGAATTCCCGGAAGGCGTCGCAGCTTTTGTAATCGGGCTGGGAGAGAATGGCCACGCGGAAGCCGGCGTCCTCCAGCACGCGGGAGATGATGGACACGCCAAAGGAGGGGTGGTCCACGTAGGCGTCACCCGTGACGTATACAAAGTCGGGAGCATCCCAGCCGCGTGCCTCCATATCGGCACGGCAGAGGGGTAAAAATGCGGATGGTTGCATAGCGTTTCCTTTCACGGGGGATCAGTCCTCCTCCCGATATTCCTTCTTTCCCTTCATGGGAGAGATCTCGCGAAAGCCGTCGATCTCGCCTCTCTGCATGGCGCCGAAGATGCGGTAGCGCAGTCCGTCGTGCTTGCGGTCAAGCTCGGCGAGCAGCTTTTTCATCTCCTCACGCTGGGTGTTTCCGTCTGCCGGGCAGGTCGAGGGAAGAATGGGAAGCTCTGCCTTCTTGGCAAAATAGCGCACGTCCTTCTCGGGCATATAGATCATCGGGCGGATCAGGCGCAGGTCGGTTCTGGAAAGATAGGACACGGGCGAGAAGCAGCCGATGCGCCCCTCAAAAAAGAGGTTGAGCATGAAGGTCTCCACGGCATCGTCAAAGTGATGCCCGAGAGCCACCACGTTGCAGCCAAGGTCCTTTGCGGCGTTGTGCAAGGCTCCTCGGCGCATCTTGGCGCAGAGCGAGCAGGGGTTCTTTTCCTTACGGATATCAAAGATGATGTGAGAGATCTCGGTGGGGATCACGTGGTAGGGCACGTCCAGCCTCTCGCAGAGCGCGCGAATGGCGGAAAAATCGCTTTCCCCTGCCTTCATGTCAATCGTGACGGCCATAAGCTCAAAGGGAATGGGATAGAAGCGGCGAAGCTCGGCCATGGCGCAGAGCAGGGTGAGGGAATCCTTGCCTGCCGAAACGCCAACGGCGATCCTGTCGCCCGGACGGATCATCTCGTAATCGTCCAGCGCGCGCCGCGTAAAGCTCAGAATGCGTTTGATCTGTTCCATTTATGCGGATAAAGAGAGAACCGAGTCAAGCAGGGTTCTCTCTTTTCTTCTTTCGTTCAGATTTTGGTCTTTTGTGTCAAGACTTACTCGGCGAGCTCCTCGGGAAGCTCCTCCTCGGGCAGGTCGTCAATGTCGGTGGTGAGTTTTTTGATGACCATCAGCTCGTGTACGATGCCAACGGTGAAGATTGCGGCGGCCGCTGCGGCAACGCCGGCAACGATCCAAAGCTTGGTGCTCTTTTTCATGTTCAGATCTCCTTTTCGTATATCGATATTCTTTTTTGTTTTACGTCATTTTATGAAGCGCCCATCGGTCTTGTGCCGATTTTTTTCGTCCTTGCTTTAAGGACTGCGGGCGGATTTTTCCAAAAAACGGGTCATGCGTTCTCTGCACCGAAAGAGCAGGAGGCGTAAACCGCCTGCGCCTCGGGGGTCAGTCTGCGCGTGCCCTCAGCCTTTTGCGTGCGCTCGTAGAGAAAGAGCGGCGGGGAAATGCGCAGGGAGGGGGAGGCGCCCTTCGTGCAGTCGAGCAGGACCATGCAGGGCTCGGCGGCAGAGTCGGCGTGGACAAACTGCATTCGCTTTGGCTCAAGTCCCGCATCGCGCAGGGCGGCCATCAGATCGGAGAGTCGGTCCGGGCGAAAGACGCAGAGGAAGCGTCCGCCAAAGCGGAGGATCCTTGCGGCCGCGGTACAAAAATCCGCGATCCCGCCGCAGACCTCGTGTCGGGCAAGGTATTTGGCGTCCGAGAGATTGCGCTTTCCGCAATCGGTGCGCATATAGGGGGGATTGGCCAGTACCAGATCCACCTCGCCGCCAAGCTGCTCGGCGGTAAGGTCGCGCAGATCCGTGGCGTGCACGCGAATGCGCTCGGCAAAGCCGTTGAGCGCGGCGTTTCTTTGGATCAGCTCGGCAAAGGGCTCTTGTATTTCAACGGCGTCAACGAAGCGGACCTTTCCCCGTGCCAGAAGGAGAAGGGGAATGACCCCCGTGCCGCTCCCGAGGTCCACGCATCGGGCGTTTGGCTGGGGACGGGCATAGGCGGCGAGGAGATAGGCATCCGTGCCAAAGGTGAGGCCGTTCTTCTTTTGGATCAGGCAAAGCTGCTCGTTGATCCGATCGATGCGCTCATTTTCGCTCAGGTCTTGGGAGAAGTCGGGCTGCGTCGTCATGGCGCGCGTTCATTCCTTTCTTTTGCGGTTAACGGCAAAACGGGCGGAGCAGGCAGTAGTCGCTTGCTCCGCCCGTTTGCGGGTCATGTATTATGCCTCCTGAGGTGCGCCAACAGGGCAAGCATCTGCGCATGCGCCGCAACCAATGCAGGTATCTGCATCGATCACGTACTTGCCGTCTGCTTCGGAGATCGCCTCGACCGGGCATTCGCCGGCGCAAGCACCGCAAGCAACGCAATCATCAGTAATCTTGTATGCCATGATTTCAAACCTCCTCGATAATTTTATGGACACTTATATTGTATCATATTTTTTGCGATTTGCAACCGCTTTTTTGATATTTTTTCGTTTTTTTTCAAAAAACTCGAAGGGGAGGGCGGAAATCAGTCGTTCTTCTCGACTTTTTCGCCGTTTTTCTCGGTCTTATCGCTGTTTTTCTCGGCGTCCTTCACGCTTTTCTCTCCCTTTTCGCCCCGATCGCTCTTTTTCTCCTGGGGGGCGCGTCTTTCGCGCTCCAGAACGGTCACGCTGTCTCTGTGGTACTGCTTGGGGGGCGCGTCGGGATCGTCCTTGAGAATGACGCGGATCGTGCCGGCCAAGGGGTTAGAGCTGATGACCTTGCCGATGCCGTCCTCGGTCTTGACGAGTGCATCGTGTGCGGGCGTGCGGCGGATCTCCTCGGCGTAGACCTCGGATTCATAGCGCAGGCAGCACATCAGACGTCCGCAGACGCCCGAGATCTTGGAGGAGTTGAGCGAGAGGTTCTGCTCCTTGGCCATTTTGATGGAGACCTGCGCGAAGTCGGGCAGGAAGGTGGAGCAGCAGAGGGGGCGTCCGCAGGCGCCGATGCCGCCGAGCAGCTTTGCCTCGTCGCGGATACCGATCTGGCGAAGCTCGATGCGGGTGCGGAAGACCGAAGCCAGATCCTTGACCAGCTCGCGGAAGTCCACGCGACCGTCGGCGGTGAAGTAGAAGAGCAGCTTGGAGTTGTCAAAGGCGTACTGGGCGTCGATCAGCTTCATCTCCAGCTTGTGGGCCCGGATCTTCTGCTGGCAGACGGCGAGTGCCTCCTTCTCCTTCTTGCAGTTTTCCTCGTTATGGGCAATATCCTCGGGGGTGGCGATGCGGAGCAGAGGACGGAGCTGTGCCACGATCTCCTGCTTGCGCACCATGGAGTTGCCAAGGCAAACGTCGCCGAATTCCGGGCCGCGTGCGGTCTCCACGATCGCAGAATCGCCCTTCTTGGCCGTAATGCCCTTGGGGTCAAAGTAGTACATCTTTCCGGAGGAGCGGAAGCGAACGCCGACGATCTCCACGCGCTCGACGGGCTCGTCCTCCTCCTGCTTGTCCTCCTCGATGAGGGATGAGGGGAAGGGGATCGGTCCGCTTGCCTCGGGCACGGAGGGGTGCTCGGCTACGGCGTCCTCGATGAGGGGACTTTCCTCGGCGTCTGCCGATTGCAGCACGATACGGGAGCGAAGCTCGGCCAGAGAAAGCTCCTCGGCGATGGGCTCCTCGTAGGGATCGTAGGGACGCTTTTCGCCCGAGAAGCGGTTGCCGCGGTTCTTGCCGCGTCCGCGATTTTTACCGCGTCCGCCGCGGTCGGAGCCGTTACGGCCGCCCGCATTCTTCTGCTCGGCGTTTTTTTCGGTACCGCTACGGTCGTCTGCATTCTTTTTCTCCCCGTTCTTGCCCGAGCCGTTACGGGCGCCCTTTTGCTCGGCGCTCTTGTCGCGGCCCTTGCCCTCTTGACGGGGGGATTGCTCGTTTTTGTTCTGCCCGTTCAGCTTTTTCTCGGCCTTGAGGGAGGCGTTTTCGCCCTGCGCGCCGTTCTTCTGCTCGGGCGAGGCTCCCTCGGGGCGGTGATGACGCTTGCCTCTGTGGTGATGGCGGCGGCTGCGATGCTGACCCGAGGAGGTCTTTTCCTCCGCACCCTCGGAATGGGGAGCAGGCTTGTTGTTCTGGTTATCCATGACGTAGATTTCGGATCCTTTCTGTATGGTCTTGGCGGCTTAAAGAAGACCGCACCGTGTGGCGAGAGAGATCAGCAAAAGACGGATGTTCGCATTGGCGAGCAGCTGATCCTGCGCCGCGGAGACGCACTCGCAAAGCGAGAGCAGCTCGGGGGTGGTGAAGCGGTAGGAGAGGGCAAAGGCCTCCTCCCGATCCGCAAAAAAGCAAAGGGGGGCGCCGTCGGTCTGCTTGCAGAGCAAGAGATCGCGAAGGCAGGAGAGAATGGCCTGCAGGAGAGAGGCAAGCTCCTCGCGTTTTTCGCGCTTCTGGGGAAGGGCGTTGATGAATTTCATGGTTGCCGAGGTGCTTTTGCGCGAGGCGCAAAGCGCGGCAAACTCGCGTGCGGTCTCCCGACGGGCAAGCAGAGGCGCGCGAAGCTTGGGATCAAGCAGGCGGAGTGCCATGCCCACGCTTCCCTCGGAGAGCTGCACGAGCTCGGCGTATTCCTCGGGGGCTTGGCGGCGGAGCAGCTCGGCCTCGGGGGAGATGCGGCAAAGCTCGCGGGCAAGAAGCTCCTGCGGCACGCGCTCGGTGCGCAGGGTGGGTGCGCGGCTTCGGACCGTTTCCAGAAGTCTTGCGCCGCTGTCGCAGAGCAGGAGAAAGAGCACGTAGGGGGGCGGCTCCTCAAGGGTGAGCAGAAACGCATTCTGCGCCGCCTCGGTCATCAGGTGCGCCTCCTCGATGATATAGGTCTTGACCGAGAGGTCGTTTGGGGCAACGTAAACGTCCATACGCAGGTCGCGAATGGGCTTGACGCCGAGCGTGGCGGCTTTTTCCTCGCGCGAGATATAGATGACGTCGGGCGAATTTCCCGAGGCGATCTTTCGGCAGGAGGGACATTGCAGGCAGGGAAGCGGATGTGCCGCCGAGTGACGGTTCTCGCAGGATATGGCCATCGCGATCCGCAGGGCGAGCAGGTGCTTGCCCGTTCCGGTGTCCCCCTCGATCACGTAGGCGTGGGAGAGGGCATTCTCCTGCAGATCCGCGCACAAACGGGTGCGCAGCCGTTCATTTCCGATCACGTCGGAAAAGGCCGATCTCATGGCAATCCTCCTCTCGTCACAGGCAATCCGAATCCAGTTTCTATTATAACAGATTTGCGTGAGGTTGTCAAGACGTCCGCTCCCTCGGGCAGTCGGCTTTTTGCGGTTTTTTCGGGAGATTTTTTTGGAAGAACGATTGACACGGGCTCTTTTTTGGGGTATAATATAAGAAATCAATCGCCAACGCGGTTGCAAAGCAATACAGAAAGGAAGATCCGTCATGGTCGTTACCAAGAAGTCCGTTATCGGCGACGTTCTCGACTACGAGCCCGAGACCGCGCAGTTCTTTTTTGCCATTGGCATGCATTGCCTGGGCTGCCCCGCATCCCGCGGAGAGTCCATTGAGGATGCTTGCGCCGTTCACGGAACGAACGCAGACGCGCTGATCGAGCAGATCAACCGTTTCCTCGCCGCAAAGAACAAATAATCCGAAATACCGCACAATGGAAGTTGATACGAAATTGTGCGGTATTGCTTCTGTATACGAAAAAAGCGGCCGCGAAGCGGTCGGGAAGGGAGGCCCTTGATGGCAGAACACCGTTTGACCGATGCACGCCTGTGCAGTGCGATCCCCTATCTGACAAAGGGTGGCCGCGTGGCCGACATCGGCACCGATCACGCTTATCTGCCCATTCACCTCGTGGCGGAGGGGATCGTGAGGGAGGCTTTGGCCTGCGACATTAACGAAGGGCCGATCGAAAGCGCACGCGCAAACATTCGCGAGGCGGGACTTGAGGCGCAGATCTCTACTTTGCGCACCGACGGACTCTGCGGCGTGGAGGCCTTTGCGCCAGACGATATTCTGATCTTCGGCATGGGAGGCGAGCTGATTGTCCGCATCCTCTCGGATGCCCCCTGGATCCGAAGGGAGGGGATCGGGCTCGTGCTTCAGCCCATGTCCCGCGCATCCGTCCTGCGCAAATGGCTCGCGGAGGAGGGCTTTTCGCTTCTCGGGGAGACCTTGACGCAAGACGGACGGAAATTCTACCAGACGATACACGCCCGATGGAGCGGCAGACCGACGGTCCTCTCTGAGGAGGAGGCCCTGCTCGGACGCTTGCCGCAGAGCGCCTCGCCCGAGCTGCTTCGTGCCTTCCTTGCGCACGAGATCGCCGTGCGTGAGCGGATCCTTCGGGGCAAGAGCCTGTCGGCGGTCGCCGACGGCGAAAAGGAGCAGCGAGAGCTGCAATTCTTACGGGAAAGATTGGAGATAGCAAGATGACTGTACGCGAATTATACACGCACCTTAGCCGCGAGATCCCGTCCGCTCTGTCCTGTGAATGGGACAACGACGGGCTGATGTGCTGTCCGAATGAGAACGCGCCCGTTCGTCGGGTGCTGGTGGCCCTGGACGTGACGGCGGCGGTGGCCGAGAAGGCGACGAGCGAGGGATACGACGTGATCCTCTCGCACCACCCCCTGATCTTCCGTCCGCTTCGCGCCCTCGATCCCGCAGATCCCGTGGCGAAAAAGGTCATTCGTCTGCTTTGCGCAGGAATTTCGGTGATGAGTTTTCACACCCGCCTTGACGCGGTCGAGGGAGGCGTAAACGACGTCCTTGCCGAGGCGCTCGGCCTTCTTGACGTGGTCCCCTTCGGTCCCGAGGGGGAGGCGATCGGAAGGATCGGAAGCCTTGCTTCGCCCACGTCGCTTTCCGAATTTGCCGCGCTGGTCAAGCGCGCCACGGGGGCGACGCTCGTGCAGGCGGTGGACGCAGGACGCCAAGTCAGCCGTGTGGCGGTGCTGGGAGGCAGTGGCTCGGGGGATGCCGAGGCCGCACGCCGTGCAGGTGCAGACACCTACCTGAGCGGGGAGCTGAAGCACGACGTCCTTACAGATGCGCCCGAGAAGGGACTTAATCTGGTTGCCGCAGGGCATTTTCACACCGAGGATCCCGTCTGCAAGCGGCTTTGCACGCTGGTGCAGGAGGCCGATCCCTCGATCGAGGTCGCGCTGACGAGCAGCAACACCGTTACGTACTGTTAACTGTCAAAAGGAGAAGCTACGATGACATACGTTATTGCCAATATTCACGGAAACTATCAAAAATTCAAGGATCTGCTGGCCGAGATCTCCTTTGGCGAGCAGGATCTGCTTTACGTTCTGGGCGACCTCGTTGATTACGGTGAGGAGTCGATGGAGCTGATCGCGGATCTGAGCATCCGTCTCAACGTCTATTCCATCGCGGGCGAGCATGATTTTCTCGCGGCGCGGATGCTCAAGGGCTTTGACCGTATGCTGAAAAGCGGAGCCACGCCCGACGCGGAGTATATTGCCGAGATGACCCGTTGGGTCAAGGAGGGCGGACAGAGCACCCTCGAGGCCTTCCGTGCGCTGGACGAGGATCAGCGCGAGGGCGTTTTGGAGTATCTTGAGGAGCTGACGCTCTTTGAGGAGGCCGAGGTCAAGGGAAAGAGATACGTCCTGCTTCATGCGGGAATTGCCGATTACGATCCCGATGCGGATCTTTGGGACTATCTGCCCGAGGATTTCTTCTCCGAGCCGCTCGATCCCGCCGTCCGTCTGATGGAGGACGCCATCGTGGTGGTCGGACACACGCCCACGGCAAGCGGAAAAATTGAGTACGGCGAGGGAAGCATCTTCTTAGATTGCGGCGTCGCCAACGGCGGACGTCTTGGCTGCCTGTGTCTGGAAACGGGCAAGGAGTATTACGCCTGAATGCAAAAGAATGAGATCATACGCCTGCGGATCGAGGAGCTGAACCACCTGGGCAACGGTCTTGCACACGCGTGCAACGCGGACGGAAGTCGCGGGATCGCCGTATTCGTGCAAAACGCCGTGCCTGGAGACCTTCTTGACGCACGTGTCATCAAGGTGAATAAGAATTACCTCGTGGCAAGGATCGAGCGGCTTCTTGAGCCCTCGCCCATGCGCATCGAGGAGAGCTTTTGCGCGGCCTCGGGATGCGGTGGCTGCGTTTATCGGCATCTGCGCTACGAGAGCGAGCTTCAAAGCAAGCGCGAGCAGGTCAAAAACGCCTTCCGCCGTGCGGGCCTTTCGCAGGTCGACGTGGAGGAGGTGCGCCACACGGGGCAGACCGACCGCTACCGCAACAAGGCGCAGTATCCCGTGGGAAACGGCAAGGAGGGCATGGTCTTCGGCTTTTACGCCTCGTCCAGCCATCGCATCGTTTCCTTTTCGGATTGCCGCCTGCAGCCCCCGCTCTTTCAGGATATTGCGCGCGAGGTCTGTGCCTTTTGTGATGCAAAGGGCATTCGCGCCTACGAGGAGGAGAGCGGACGCGGACTTCTCCGTCACATTTATCTGCGCGAGGGAAGGGCCACGGGAGAGATTATGCTCTGCCTGGTGGTCAACGGCGAGCGTCTTCCGCACGAGGAGGAGCTCGTTGCGCGCTTGACGTCGCACTTTGCGCAGATCCGCGGCATTTTGCTGAATACGAATACCGCGAATACGAATGTGGTTTTGGGAAAGAAATACCGCACCCTGTTTGGTGCGGAGAAGATCGAGGACGAGCTGTGCGGTCTGCGCTTTGCGATCTCGGCAGGCTCCTTTTATCAGGTCAATCACGATGCCTGCGAGCTGCTTTACGGCTTGGCGAGGGAGAGAGCAGGGCTTTCGGGCAAGGAAACGCTGCTGGATCTTTACTGTGGCATCGGCACGATCGGCCTTTCCATGGCGAGGGACGCGCGCGAGGTCATCGGTGTGGAGATCGTGGAGGAGGCGGTGAGGTGCGCTTCCGAGAATGCCAAGCGAAACGGCATCGAGAACGCGCATTTCTATTGCGGAGACGCGTCCGACGCACGCAGACTTCTGACGGCGGCGGAGGAGGCGCACGGCGCACTGGAGCCGTCCGATACGGTGGTCATTCTCGATCCGCCGAGGAAGGGAAGCACGCCCGAGCTGATCACGTATCTCTCGGAGCGCAATTTTGAGCAGGTCGTTTACATCTCCTGCAATCCCGAAACGCTGGCAAGGGATTGCGCGATTTTCAAGGAATACGGATATGATATTGGGACTGTTACTCCTGTCGATTTGTTCCCCAGAACGGGACATGTCGAGAGTGTCGTTTGTCTGACACGGTCAGACAAAGCGACGTGATATAACGCCTTACGGCGCGTGATATAGAACGCTTCGCGTTCGTGATATGCACCTGTCGGTGCGTGATATGTCGCTTACGCGACGTAAGGCGATGGCGTTCCACGCGCACAAGGTGCGCATATCACGCCGAGCAACGCGAGGTTATATCACGCTTGCGATAGCAAGCATATCACGCGCGACGAAGTTGCGCTATATCACGACGGCAACGCCGTCCATATCACTCCACCGTAGGTGGACCCAAAGGAGTATTTATGGCGAAAACATCACACGAGCTCGCGATTGAATTTGCGGTTGAGATTACCGAATTATGCTCAAAAATTAAGGGTCGCCCCGAATACACAAAGCAACTTATTCGCAGTGCATCTTCAATCAGCGCGAATATAGCCGAAGCAAAATATGCCGAAAGCAACGCCGATTTTGTTCACAAGCTCGAAATTGCACAGAAAGAA